>JARLGO010000191.1 GCA_031292655.1 Geothrix sp. | reverse complement strand
GGGGTGCCCGTGAGCTACGTGCCCTTCCGCAACGCGCACCTGCTGGCCACCTGCGTGAGCTGGGCCGAGGTGCTGGGGGCCAGCGCCATCTTCGTGGGTTTCGTGGAGGAGGACAGCAGCGGCTACCCCGACTGCCGCGAGACCTTCCTGAAGAGCTTCGAGCAGACGGCCAACCTGGGCACCAAGCCGGAAACGAGGCTGGCCTTCCATGCGCCCCTCATCCACCTGCGCAAGGCCGACATCGTGCGGAAGGGCCGGGAGCTGGGGGCCCCCCTGCACCTCAGCTGGTCCTGCTACCAGGGCGAGGAAAGGGCCTGCGGCCGCTGCGACTCCTGCCACCTGCGCCTGCGCGGCTTCAAGGAGGCGGGGTTCCCCGATCCCATCCCCTACGCCCACATCCCGAAGGGCTTGGATCCCGGACGCGGGTAGGAGGGGCAAGTCACCCCGGTGGTATCTTCGAGGGCGGCACCCCATCGGGTCGGACTCGGGCTGCCCTTCCCTTGAGGCGGCCCATGCGCGTCACCCTGGTCCAACCTTCGGGCTTCAACTTCATTCCCGGGCAGCCGGACTTTTCCGTGCTGGCCAATCGGATGGCCCCGCTGGGCATCCTGTCCCTGGCCGCCTGGCTGGAACGGCACGGACATCCCACGGCGGTCTACGACTGCCTGGGCCCGCTGGCCCCGGCCTCGCTGGAGGGCCAGGCGGCCCAGATCCTGGCCACGGGGCCGGAGCTCGTGGGGTTTTCCGCCACCACGTCGGGGTTCATGGATGCGGCCGACCTGGCGGCCCTGCTGAAGGCGGCCCGACCGGAGCTGCGCGTGGTGGTGGGCAGTGTGCATGCCTCGAGCCTGGGGGCGCCGCTGCTGGAAAACTTCCCCGAGCTCGACCTCCTCTGCCTGGGCGAAGGCGAAGGCCCCCTGTTGGACCTGGTGGAAGGAAAGGCCCTGGCCGACATCCCGAACCTGGTCTGGCGCGACGGGGCGCGCATCGTCACCAATCCGCGCCGGCCGCGGCTCCTGAACCTGGATGACCTGCCGTTCCCCGCCTACGAGAAGCTGGCCGGCTTCCCCGAGCGCTACCACCTGCCCCTCTTCAGCTACGTGAAGCGGCATGGGGCCACCATGATCACGTCGCGGGGCTGTCCCTACACCTGCTCTTTTTGCGATAGGACGGTCTTCGAGCACCAGTACAAGTTCAACAGCCCGGCCTACATCTATGCCCACATGAAGCACCTGCGGGACCGCTTCGGCGTGCACCACGTCAACTTCTACGACGACCTCTTCACGGCCCACCAGGGCCGCGTGTCCGAGCTGTGCCAGCGCCTCATCGACGAACCCCTCGGCATGAACTTCAACTGCATCATCCGCACCGGGCATACCTCGGAGGACCTGCTCCGCCTGCTGAAGCGGGCGGGCTGCATCATGGTGAGCCTCGGCGTGGAAAGCGCGGATCCCGGCCTGATGGCCCGGCACAAGGCGGGCGTGACCCTGGAGGCCGTGCGGGACACGGTGGGAAAGGTCCATGCCGCCGGCCTCAGGGCCAAGGGACTGTTCATCTTCGGCCTGCCCGGGGAGACGCCGGAGACCTTCCGGCGGACCAGCGATTTCATCCTCTCCCTGGACCTCGACGACATGAACCTCACCAAGTTCAGTCCCCTCCACGGGGCGCCCCTCTGGGCCGAATGCGTAGCGGGTCAGGAAGGGGATTTCAACGAGGACTGGCGGCTGCTCAACTGTGTCAACTCGGTGTTCCTGCCCAGGGGTTTTGAATCCCGGGAACAGATGGACGCGCTCTACAACGGTCACATCGAGCGGTTCTACAAGAGCAAGGCCTACCAGCGGCGCTTCAGCCGGCGCCTCTGGGAGCACCGGTGGAGCCTCTGGCACCTGCTTCGCCACCTGCCCATGGTTCTGGCCGCCAAGCGCTACTTCACCTCGAAGGGGGCGGGCAGTGCGCAGCGCTCGGACCGGCATCCTCGCCAGCCCGTGGGCCTGAGGCCCATGCCGCTGTGAGGCGCTCTTCGGGAGAGGATGACAAACTACTGGGAGACCCTGGCTAACCTTGAGGTCTGCCCCCTTCTGCCGGATGGAACATGGCCCCTCGGAAAATCCCCCAAGCGTCCCTCCCCGACCCGCTGCCCCAGTTCGTGGTGACGCGCCCCACGGGGCAGCTCGACACCTTCGCCAGCCCCCGGCCGGGGCGGCCCTTCACCATCACCTTCGAGACCGAGGAGTTCACCTGCCTCTGCCCCCTCACGGGCCAGCCGGACTTCGCGAAGCTGCGGATCCTCTACCAGCCGGACCAGCTTTGCGTGGAGTCCAAGTCCCTCAAGCTCTACCTCTGGAGTTTCCGCGACCAGGGCGCCTTCCACGAGGCCGTCACCAACCAGATCCTCGACGACCTGGTGAAGGCCACGAAGCCCCAGTGGATGCGCATCGAGGGCGACTTCCTCATCCGCGGCGGCATCCGGACCCTGGTGGTCGCGGAACACGGGAAACAGAAATGAATCCACAGATTCCACAGATGACACAGATTAGAACCTGTTCCTTTCATCTGTGTGAATCTGTGAAATCTGTGGATGAAAAGTGAAGGCCGTCATCGCCCTCGGCTCGAACCTCG
>JARLGO010000021.1 GCA_031292655.1 Geothrix sp. | reverse complement strand
GCGCACCATGCGCATGGATCCCTTGGTGCTGAGGTGGGCCAGGTGCAGGTGGCCGCCCGTGTGCTCCGCCAGCACGAGGTCCCGGGCCACCATGGCCTCCTCGGCCGCGGCGGGGATGCCCAGGCAGCCTAGGGCCGCGCTCACGGCGCCCTCGTGCATGTAGCCCTTCCCGGCCAGGTCCTTGTCCTCCTCGTGGGCCACCACGGGCAGGTCCAGCCAGCGGGTGTACTCCAGGGCCCGGCGCATGAGCGAGGCGTTGCCGATGGGCTGGCCATCGTCGGAGAAGGCCACACAACCCGCGGCCTTCAAGGTGCCCATGTCCGCCAGTTCCTCGCCCTTCATTTCGCGGCTCACGGTCCCGATGGGGAAGTAGCGGCAGAGGTCGGCCTTGGCGGCCCGGGTGAGCATCATCTCCGTGATGGCCACGCTGTCGTTCACGGGCTTGGTGTTGGCCATGGCGCACACGGAGCTGAAGCCCCCCGCCACCGCGGCCCGGCTGCCGGTCTCGATGCTCTCCTTGCGCGTCTGCCCCGGCTCGCGGAAGTGCACGTGCAGATCCACGAAGCCCGGCGCCAGCACGGCACCTCCGCCATCCAGGACCTCGGCGCCCGCCCCCTGGGGATGCGCGGCCGCGTCCGGCCCGAGGGCGAGCACCTTCCCGTCGACGACCAGCAGCGCCCCGGGCCCATCCAGCTTTTGCGCAGGATCGACCAGACGGACATTCTTCACGAGGAGGGACATGGGGACTCCGGGGATGGGAACAGTCTATCTCGGAGGCTGTGGGCTGTAGGCTGCGGGCGGTGGGAAAAGCTCTCTGAGGCGGTCCTGCGGACCGCTTCGGTCCTTTGTGGCAGGCCGTTGGCCTGCCATTCCAACAGCCCTCAGCCCACAGCCCTCAGCCTACTCCATCCGGTAGTTCGGCGCTTCCTTGGTGATCATGACGTCGTGGGCGTGGCTTTCGCGGAGGCCGGCGCCGCTGATCTCGACGAAGGTGGCCTTTTCGTGGAAGTCCGCGATGTCCCGGCCGCCGCTGAGGCCCATGCCCGCACGCAGGCCGCCCATGAGCTGGGTGACCAGGTCGCCCATCTTGCCCTTGTAGGGCACCTGACCCTCGATGCCCTCGGGCACGAGCTTGGTGTCGTCCTTGCCCTCCTGGAAGTAGCGGTCCTTGCTGCCCTGCTTCATGGCGCCCAGGGAGCCCATGCCGCGATAGGCCTTGAAGGTGCGGCCGCCGTAGAAGATGGTCTCGCCCGGGGCCTCGTCGGTGCCGGCGAAGAGGCTGCCGATCATGACGGCGTTGGCCCCCGCGGCGATGGCCTTGGCCACGTCGCCGCTGAACTTGATGCCCCCATCGGCGATGCAGGGCACCCCGGCCTCGCGGCAGGCCCGGCTGGCCTCGGCCACGGCGGTGATCTGCGGCATCCCCGCGCCGGTGACGATGCGCGTGGTGCAGATCGATCCGGGCCCGATGCCGATCTTCACGGCGTCCGCCCCCGCGCTGCAGAGGTCCTTGGCGCCTTTGTAGGTGGCCACGTTGCCAGCGATGAGGGACATGGCGGGGAAGGCCTGCTTCAGGGCCTTCACCGCATCCAGCACGCCCTGGCTGTGGCCGTGGGAGCTGTCCAGGCAGAGCACATCCACCTTGGCCTCCACCAGGGCGGCGGCGCGGTCCAGCAGGTCCTTGCCCACGCCCACGGCGGCGCCCACCCGCAGGCGGCCCATGCCGTCCTTGCAGGCATTGGGATACTCGGTGGACTTTTCGATGTCCTTGACGGTGATGAGGCCCCGGAGCTGGCCCTGGCCGTCCACCACCAGCAGCTTCTCGATGCGGTGCTTCTGCAGGATGGCGCGGGCCTCCTGGAGGGTGGTGCCCACGGGCACCGTGACCAGGTTGTCCTTGGTCATGGCGTCCCGCACGGGGATGTCCCAGCGGGTCTCGAAGCGCAGGTCGCGGTTGGTGAGGATGCCCACCAGGCGGTGGCCCTCCACCACGGGCACCCCGCTGATGCGGAACTTGGCCATGAGCGCCTCCGCATCGCGGATGGGGGCGTCGGGCTCGATGGTGATGGGATCCGTGATCATGCCCGATTCACTGCGCTTCACCTTGTCCACCTCCTCGGCCTGGCGCTCGGGGCTGAGGTTCTTGTGGACGATGCCAATGCCGCCCAGCTGGGCCAGGGCAATGGCCATGCGGCTTTCCGTCACCGTGTCCATGGCCGCCGAGACCAGGGGGATCCGCAGGGAGATGTCCCGGGTCAGCTGAGTCCGGAGGTCCACCTGGTTGGGGTGCACTTCGGAAAAGCCCGGAACGAGGAGGACATCGTCGAAGGTGAGGGCGTGCAGCAGGGGCAAGGTCAGCATGAGTAGCCTTTTTCCGGACCCACACCTGCGGGACCTTGCAACCCATGGTCTCACGGGCGGATGAAGGGTTCCAGTGCGTCATCAGTTGGCGAAGCGGGGGTGGAAGATCAGGTCGACCTGAAGGGGGGCCCTTAATCCGTGTTTTCCGAGCGATTCGAAGAGCCAATGTCTGGCGGCCCAAAGGACATCCGCGCGCATTTCCTCGGGCCCAGAGAGAACGGTTGCCTGGATCACTCTCCCGTCTTCAGCGATGACCACGCGAACGACCACGGGAACGTTGGCGAGTTCCTCGGTCCAATCGCTGCGCTGGTAGAGGTGTCTCGCCTCCTGCCGGCGGATGGGGACGAGTCGCCCGTCCGGGATGGGGCCCTGTTTGTCCTTCGGAGGAAGGACCGCGGACTCCTGCAGGTGCCAGATGCCGCCCTTGCCAAAGGCCGGATCCCTGCCCGTTCCCCTGGAGAACCCATTGCCACCAGGTTGGACCGGCAGGGTGGGGTTGAGGGAGAGTGCGGCGATGTCCGCCCGCGGGGATGGACCGATCAGATCCGGATCAATGGTTTCCGTTGGATAGGAAACAATCGGGGTTTGCACCGATAGCAGCCGGGGGTCGATCGTGTTTGTCCCCTCCCGATGTCCCAATCCGCCAGGACCTGCGGGGCCGATCCTCCTGGTGGTGGGGGAGCGACTGCCCGGCCGTGGCGGGAATTCCTCCAGAGCGATGGTGACCGTGTTCCGGGCGAGGGGCGTCCCGACGTGGGCCACCTGGAAGGAGGGCCCGGAAAATCGCATGGTTGATATGCCGTAGGTTATGAGGGTGGTGAGGATAAGGCTGCTAAGGAAAGGGAACATTCTGGACCTGGGCGCCACCGCATCCCGGATGGGGTGGAGGCCGAAGGCCGATGACTCATCCCCGGTGCTGGCTGTCGGGTCCAGGGAGTGGGGCGTGAGATGCATGGCGGTGTTCAGTTTGGGATCTGAAGGGGGTGCTCGCAACGAAAGCCCGCCTCCGGGGTGTTCCGCCAGGGTTTCCAGGTGGTGCAGGAGGCCTGCCGGAACGCGCACCGCGGCTGGTAGGGGCAACCTTCTGGCCGGTCCTCCGGCGCGGGCAGAAAACCGGCTTCCATGGACGGCTGTCGCCGGGCCGCCTCCACGAGGCGGGCCGTGTAGGGATGACGCGGGGCCGAAAGCAGGTTTCCGATGGGACCGGCCTCCAGGGGCTGGCCGCCGTAGAGCACCAGCAGGCGATCGCAGGCGGCGGACGCCAGGGCCAGGTCGTGGGTGATCCACAGGAAGCCCAGGCCCCGCTCCCGTTGCAGGTCCAGCACCAGGTCCAGGAAGGCTCGTTGCACCAGGGGATCCAGGGCCGTGGTGGGCTCATCCAGGATCAGCAGCTCCGGGTCGCAGGAGAGCGCCATGGCGAGGCAGAGCCGCTGGCGCTGCCCGCCGCTCAGCTGGTGGGGGAAGCGGTCGAGGAAGGCCGGGTCGGAAGGCAGCCCCAGCCGGGCGACCAGGGGCGCCAGCCGGGCCAGGGCCTCCCGGCGGGATTCCTTCCGGTGGATGCCCGGCAGCAGGGCGAGGTGCTCGGCCACCGTGAGGAGGGGATTCAACCCCTGGAGGGGATCCTGGGGCACCCAGGCCAGCCGGGCGCCGCGAAGGGCGTCCCGCCGGGGGCCGGGGACATCCATCGGGATGCCGAAGGCGGACAGGGTTCCTCCGCTCTGGACCACACCGGGGGGCAGCACGCCAAACAGGGCCTGGATGAGGAGGCTCTTTCCGGAGCCGCTTTCCCCCAGCAGCCCAAGGCGGTCCCCGGGGGCCAGGGTGAGGCTCAGGGGCCCCAGCAGGCAGACCCCGCCCGCCCGTCGGAGGATGAGGTCGTCGATGCGCAGGACCATGCTCTGAGGATTCCACGGAAGTGGCAGTTGTCAAAGGAGTTCCAGAGATGGGTCCAAAAGGGCTTGACGCCCCCTGGGGCGGCCCTAACCTTGTGCAACCCAATCAACTCGCGGGACTCGGAACGGTCCCGTCTTGGCACGGAGGAATCATGGATTTTTTGCGCCCAGACCTTCAAGAGCGCCTGATGAAAGAGCACTTTGAATTTCGAAAGCTCATGGAGGAGCACAAATCCGCCGACTCCCGGCTGGGCGATCTGCAGAAGAAGCCCAGCCTCTCCGCCAAGGAGACCCTCGAAGAAGTGGAACTGAAGAAGATCAAGCTGCGGGCGAAGGAACGGATCTATCACATCGTGCAGGAGGCCTCAAAGCGAGCCGAACAGTAGGCCGCCGCACTCGCAGGAGAAGCCCCGGGAATCGGCCCGGGGCTTCGTTTTTTCAACGGCGGGCGCCTGTTCCCCCGGCGGATTCAGGGCCGAACGAGGGATTCCTTTCCATGGCCCGGATGGACCGGTAGGCGGGTCCGGTACGACGGCGGATGCTAGGATCAGGGGATTCCCCGGAGCCTGCCTTGCCCAGCGCCTGCCTTCGTCCCAGGAGGTTCCTGAAGGTCTCTGTTCTGCTGCTCCTGGCCGGCACCTTTGCGGTGGCCAACCTGCGCCGGGCCATCCTGTGGGACCCGGGGGCGAGCGGCGCCCTGCGGCCGGTGCCCGGCCTCACCTTGCAGGACGAGACCCTGGCCTTCACCTTCGGCGGGGTCCACCGCGGTCCCATGCCGGACCTCGCCCGCCAACCCCGGGTCTGCCGGATTGAAGCGGTCTATCGCCTGGTGGCCGCCACGGATCAGGCGGCGGCCTTCAACTTCATCGCGCCCTCCGCGGATGCCGTCTCGGCCCGGGTCAACGGGCGCGAGGTGGCGGTGACCCCCTCCGTCTTCCAGGAGCCCCCGCGCCTGGATCGGCAGGGCACCCCGGTGGCGGGCCCGCGCTACTCCCTGGCCTTTCATGGCCCTCTCCGGGCGGGTCCCAACGAGGTGGCGGTGGCCTACAGCCAGACCCTCGGGGCCGATGAGCAGGGGCTCGCCTACTTCCATCGCAGCCGCTGGCGGACCTTCGTGGGCTACGAGTTCTGGCCGGTGAAGGAGTGGGTGCGGGTACCGGGGTTCAAGGCCGAGCTGACGCTGTCGGTGCCGCGCAGCCCCGGTCTGTGGGAGACCCTGTTCGGCCCCGACCTCCTGCTGGGAGTCGAGACCCGGGACCGGGACGGTGCCGCCCCGCCGAGTCCGGTCGCCGGCTCCCACCTCCGGACGGCGGACCGGCTGGTGTCCCGCTTCACCCTCGCGGGCGACCGCCTCCCGGACGTTCTGACGGTGTCGGCCACGGAAAAATGAGGTTGCGGGCCCCGGGGCAGATCACCCTCGAAGGTCGAGGGCACCGTCACGGCCTATGGGCTTGGGCGGAATCACGCCGGGAGGAACCTGGGACGAAAGGGTTCGCCGACCCAATACACGAGCTCTAAGAGCTCCTCCACGTCCCACAGCAGCACCTGGGCCCGGGCGCCGGGGTGGAGGTGGCCGAGATCGCCGCGGCGCAAGCTGCGGGCGGCGTGGAGGGTCATGGCCGTGAACGCCTCCTCGAAGGTCAGGCGCAGCTGCAGGCAGCCCAGCCGCAGGATGGTGAGCGGATCCAGGCAGGGACAGGAGCCCGGGTTGAAGTCCGTGGCCAGGGCCACGCGGCAGCCGGCGTCGATCATCTTCCGGGCGGGGGCCCAGTCGCGCATGCCGAGGAACAGCGTGGTGCCGGGCAGGAGAACCGGTGTCACATCCACCGCTGCCATGGCCTTCATGCCGGCGTCGCTGCAGAACATGAGGTGATCCGCACTGGCGGCGCCCAGCTCCGCCGCGAGTTCCGCGCCGCCGGTCCCGGTGAGCTCATCGGCGTGAACGCGGGGGGTGAGCCCGAGGCGCTTGCCCCCTTCGAGGATGCGCCGTCCCTGGTCCACGCTGAAGACCCCCGTCTCCACGAACACGTCGCAAAAGCGGGCCACGCCCGGATGGCGGCGCACCAGTTCCGGCAGCCATGCTTCCGTCACGATTCGGGCGTTGGCCTCGGCATCGCCGTTGAACTCGGGCGCCAGGTCGTGGGCGGGCAGCAGGGTCACATCCAGGCTCCAGCCCCGCCGCTGCAGCTCCCCGTAGGCGGCCGTGAGGCGCGATTCCGCTTCGAGTTCCAGGCCGTAGCCGGTCTTGCATTCGAGGTGGACCACCCCCCGTTCGCGGAAGGCCCGCAACCGCGCCTCGCCCCAGTCCACCAACTCATCCACGGTGGCGCCGCGGGTGGCGCGCACGGTCTCGCGGATGCCGCCCCCTTCCGAGGCGATGGCCTGATAGCTGGCGCCCTGGAGCCGCCGGTTGAATTCGCCGGAGCGGTTGCCCCCGAAGAGCAGGTGCGTGTGAGGGTCCACGAAGCCGGGGCTGGCCCAGGCCCCGCCGCCGTCCACGCGGTCTGCGCCGGCCCAGGCCGCAGGCAGGTCGGCCGCCCGGCCCAGCCAGGCCACCCGGTTCCCCTCCAGGGCCAGGGCGGCGTCGGGAATGCGGTCCACCGCCCAGGTCCGGGCGGGATCGGGGGTCAGCAGGCCCCGGAGGTTCACGAGCACGCGGCGGTCCGACATGGCATCAGCATGCCAGGGATGAGGAGCCCGCTGGATCTGTCATTCTGGGGACCATCCATGTGGAACCTCAGACTCCTCCTGACCGCCCCCCTGACCGCCCTGCTGCTGGCGGCCCAGCCGGCGCCGGCCCCCATGGCTCTCCCCGTGCCGGTGCTGCAACCCGGCGAGGGCCTGGCCCTCACCATGGGGGACGGCGAGGTGCACACCTACGGCGAGGCCCAGCAGGTGGCTCCCATGGGCAGCCTGGCCCTGCTCGTGTGGATGCGCCTCGAGGGTGCGGACTGGGACGGCCAAAACGTGCAGTTCAAGTGCCCGGGCACCTCGGGTCCCCTCGCCTGCACGAAGCGGGCGGGCCACGGCAAGGTGAACCTGGGCCGGGCCCTGGCGGAGGACTGCCACCTGGCCTTTCTCGATTGGATCGCCAAGGCCCAGGTGGGGTGGAAGGCCGACTACGGCGAGGCGGCCGCCCGGGCCCGCATGGAGGAGGTCTTCGCGCCCTTCCTGGGGCGCCGGTTGCCGCCGGGAGAGGCCCTGCCGCCCTTGACGGGGGCCTGGCTGGGGGAGGGGGACCTGCTGCGTACCAGCCCCGAGGCCTTCCTGCGTTGGCTGATGGAGCCCGAACAGGCGGGGGTGCTGACCTTCGGAAGACGCTATCTGGCGGGCTTCTGGGTGGATTTCCGGAACCTCATGGGCAAGGAGGACTGGTGGTTCAAGACCGGCACCGGCGCCCTGCCCGGCGACCCCCCGGCCACCTGCGCCTGGGTGGCGGGCGGCCGGGGCATGGCCCTGGTGGTGCTCTACCTGCCCCATGGCCGGGGGAACGAGGAAGGCATGGCCCGCATGCGCCAGATCCTCGGATTGAAGGGTTGATGGTCCGTCCGCAGCGGAGCGAGAACAACCAGGACGCCCATCAGGCGACCTGGTTCGTCTACCTGATCCGCTGCGGCGACGACGGGGCCCCCTCCACGAGGCCAGTGGCCGAGTGGGAGTGTCGCGCAGGGCGCGGCACGATCGGGGGGTAGTCCATGTCCCGTCCGCAGCGGAGCGAGAACAGCCAGGACGCCCATCAGGCGGACTGGTTCGTCTACCTGATCCGCTGCGGCGACGGGACCCTCTACTGCGGCATCGCCCTCGATGTGGAGGCGCGGCTGAAGCAGCACCGGGAAGGGAAGGGCGCCAAGTACACCCGGGGGCGGGGCCCCCTGGTTCTGGTCCACCGGGAGGCCTGCGGCACCAAGGCCGAGGCCCTCCGCAGGGAGCGGGCGATCAAGCGGATGCCCCGGGCGGCGAAGCTCAGGCTCTGCGGCCCCGGTCCATCTCGCCGAGCAGCCCGGCCACGGCCTGCTTCGGATTCTCGGCCTTGAACACGGCGTTGCCGGCCACCAGGCAGTCGGCACCGGCGCGAATCAGCTCGGCGGCGTTCTTCATCCCCACGCCGCCATCCACCTCGATGAGGAAGGGCACGCCGCGCTCCGTGCGGAGCGCGTCCAGGCGCTTCACCTTGTCGAACACGCGGGGGATGAAGCTCTGGCCGCCGAAGCCGGGGTTCACGCTCATGAGCAGCACGAAGTCGAAGTCGCCCACCAGGTCCACCAGGGTCTCCACGGGCGTGCCGGGGTTCAGCACCACGCCGGCCTTGCCGCCCGCCTGGCGAATGGACGCCAGGGTGCGGTGCAGGTGGGGATCGGCCTCCTGGTGGATGCTCACCCAGTCGGCACCGGCCTTCACGAATTCAGCGGCGTAGCGCAGCGGCTCCACGATCATCAGGTGGCAGTCCAGGGGCAGGGTGGTGGCCTTGCGCAGGCTTTCCACCACGGGCAGGCCGATGGTGAGGTTGGGCACGAAGCGGCCGTCCATCACGTCCACGTGCACCACCTGGGCGCCCGAGGCCTCGATCATCCGCAGTTCCTCGCCCAGCCGCGTGAAGTCCGCGGAAAGGAGCGACGGGGCCAGGAGGGGGGAGGCGGGGCGCAGGCTCATGGCTTCAGTGTGCCAGGGGGACTTCCACCCCGTTCACCCACAGGCGCCCGGGCTTCACTTTTCGCAGGGCCTCCGGGCTGATCTCGCCGAGGGGGGCCTGGACCCACAGCAGGTCGGCCACGGCACCCTTCTGGAGGGTGCCCAGATCCTTGGCGCGGCCCAGGGCCGCGGCATTGCCGGCGGTGTAGGCCCGGACGGCTTCGAGGCGGGAGAGGCGCTGGTCCGGCAGGAAGCCACCGGGAGGGTCGCCCTGGGGGTCCTGCCGGGTCTCGGCCGCGGCGAGGCCGAAAAAGGGGTTGGCATCCTCCACGGGCGCATCGCTGCCGAAGGCCAGCAGGGCGCCACCATCCGCGAACCGGCGCCAGGGGAAGGCCTCGCTCAGGCGCTCCGGCCCGAGGCGCGCCGGGGTCCAGCGGTGGTCCGAGGTGCAGTGGACGGGCTGCACGCTGGCAACCACGCCGAGCCTCCCGAAGCGCGCCGCATCTTCGGCGGTGACGATCTGGGCGTGCTCGATGCGCGGCGGCAGGGCGGGCTTGCCCCGCTTCATGGCCCCGGCCAGCAGGTCGAGGGCCGCCCGGTTGGCGGCGTCGCCGATGGCATGGATGGCGGGCTGGTAGCCAGCGCGAACGGTGACGGCGGCGTCCACGGCGACCTTGGCGGGGTCCGTGACCCAGAGGCCCCGGGTCGAGGGCTCGTCGGCGTAGGGGGCCAGCAGGCGCGCGCCCCGGCTGCCCAGGGCGCCGTCCAGGAAGAATTTCACGCCCTGCACCTGGAGGAAGGACAGCTTCTTGGGCCGGGCCCGCTTGAGCTCCTTCAACATGAGCTCGTGGTCGTAGGACAGGTAGGCGAAGACGCGGATGGGCAGGGCGCCGGCCTTGGCCAGGCGGCGGTAGGCGGCGAGGCCGCGGGCGTCCACGCCCATGTCGGCGACGGCGGTGAAACCCTCGGCCCGGAGCGCCTGGAGCCCCAGCTTGAGCTGCGCCTCCAACTCGGCGTCCGTGGCCGGGGGAACGGATTTCGCGACCAGGTGGATCGCGGCGTCGAGGAGGATGCCGGTGGGTCGCCCCTGGGCGTCCTTCAGGATGCGCCCCCCTTCGGGGTCCGGGGTCTGGGGCCCGATGCCGGCGAGGGCGAGGGCCGCGGAGTTGACCCAGGCCGCGTGGCCGTCGACGCGCTCGAGCAGGGCCGGCCTCGCGCCGGTCAAGGCATCCAGGTCCGAAGCCTGGGGGAAGGCCTTGGCCGGCCAGCGGTTCTGGTCCCAGCCGCGGCCGATGAGCCAGCCGTCCGGGTGGACCGCGGACCAAGTCCGGATCCGCCCCAGGGTCTCCGGCAGGCTCTCCAGGCCTCCGAGGTCGACCTCCCGGCTCAGGGCCCCGAGGCTGCCCACATGGGCATGGCCTTCGATGAAACCCGGCAGGAGGGTGCCGCCCGGAAGGTCCAGCCGCTGAGCTCCGGGGTGGGACTTGGCGAGGGTATCGGCGGCCCCCACGGCCAGGATCCGGCCCCTCTGGATGGCGATGGCCTGGCCGGGCCGGGGCCCCTGGGGGGTCCAGATATCAGCACCGGTGATGATCTGGATGGCGGCGGGAGGCGGAGGCGGCAGGGGCATGGGCAACTCGGGGAAAGGGCCAGTGTAGCGTTGAGACCGGTCCAGACGATAAGGTGGAACATCCACTCGGAGGGCTCATGTACCAGAAGGATTTCCTGGAGCAGGTGCGTACGCAGCTTGCCGTGAAGGAAGACCCTTCGAAGCTGCGGGAACGCACCTTCGAGACCAGCTCGGGCATTCCGCTGAAGAACAGCTACACCCCCGCGGACCTGGCG
>JARLGO010000190.1 GCA_031292655.1 Geothrix sp. | reverse complement strand
GGCGAGAGGGTCATCCAGGCCGTCATGGTGAGCCGGTCCACGCCCTCCCGGAGGCTGCACAGGTCGCCGCTGAGGCGCTCCGGGATCATGGGGATGGCCTCGTCCGGGAAATAGACGGAGGTGCCCCGCAGGCGGGCCTCCTCGTCCAGGGGGCCACCCTCGGCCACATAGTGGCTCACGTCGGCGATATGGACGCCCAGGAGCCAGCCGCCGCCCTCGGAAGGGGGCAGCACCTCCAGGCTGATGGCATCGTCGAAGTCCTTGGCCGTGGGGGGATCCACCGTGCAGGTGAGGGTTTTCCGGAGATCCTCCCTGCCATCGAGCCATGCGGAGGGAATGGTGGTGGGGAAGGGCGCCAGCTCCCGCATGACCGCATCGGGAAAGGCGATCCGCAGGTTGAACAGAGCCGCCGTGAGCTTGTTCTCGATCTTCAGGTCGGTCTTCTTCCCCAGCCGCGCCACCACGGTGCCGTGCAGCTGCTTCGCCTGGGGATCGGCGTCCAGCTTGACGCTTACCAGCTCGCCGTCCTCGGCCAGGTCCGTGGGCGGCACCGAGATGATCTGAGGGAGGCGCGGTTCCAGGGGGACCACCCGCCAGCCCCAGGGCTGCTTCTGGAGGGTGCCGGGCAGGGGTACCTCGCCGCGGCCCTTGATTTCGAGCACCCGGGCCCTGAGGCGGCCGTCCCAGCCCTCTCCGCTGACTTCCGCCACCACGCGGTCGCCGTGAATGGCGCCGTGGGCATCCCGCCAGTCCACCAGCAGGTCCATGCCCGGGCCCTTGGGCATGCCCACGACCCTCAGGAACCCCCCGCTGCCTTCGGGATGGCCCAGGAAGGTGGCTTCAAAGCTTTCAAAGGGTCGAAGCCCGGAGGCCTGGGCCTTTGGGGGCCGCGGGGCCTGCCCCCCTCCCGAAGGTCGCGACGGCGCGCGGACGGGGATGCGGGGGGCTGAGCGACGGACCATGCCTCCAGGGTACAGGTCCTGGGGGGATCCGGCCTACTTTCCCTTCTTGCCGTGCTTGGCCGGCGGAACCGGGACCCTGCCCAGCAGGAGGTCGAGCTGGTGCTGGACCTTCTTGTTCTCGGGGTCCAGGGTCGCGAGGCGGTAGAGCCAGCGGGCCTTGCCGGCCCTGTCCCCCTGGGCCTCCATGTAGGCCGGGCTCAGGATCACGGCCTCCACCCACTTGGTCTTATCGCCCTTGCCGGCCTTGTATTCCTCGATCTGGTCGGCTTCGCCCTTGAGTTTGTCCTCCATCACCTTGACGAGGGGATCGTAGAGCCCGCTGTCGCGCTTGGCCACGTCCAGGTAGGTCTGAAAGAAGGTCACCCACTTGGCGTCGTCCACCACTTCCTTCTCCACCCCGAGGGCCAGGTCCAGTTCCTGGCGCTCGCTGGGGTCCAGGACCGTCTTGGCCTTCAGTTCCTTGATGCGGGCGTCGTTTTCATCAAGCACCTGCTTGGCCCGGGCCCCGGCCGCGGTGTAGTAGGTGACCATCTGCGTGAAGGGTTCTTTGATGGTGGCGTAGCATTCCGAGGTGAGGGCCCGGGCGGTCTTGGCGTATCCCAGGGCCTTCTCCCAGGCGCCGGCGGAATCCGAGGTCTCCAGGGCCAGGCGGTTGGCTTCGGCCAAGTCCAGGAAGATGCCGCAACTCTGCACCATGGTCCCGTTGTTGGTCTTGTCGAAGGTGGGCATGGTCGCGGGAAGCAGGGCCTCGGCCCGCTTCATGGCCTCGGGGTAGTCCAGGTCGGCCTCCAATTTCTCGATCAGAGGCCGTTCGGCCTTGACCCGCTCCCCCAGCGTGGGTGCGGGGGCCTGGGCCGACAGGACCGCAGGAACGAGCAGGAAGGCGAGGAAGGCGGATATGCGCATCGATACAACCACTGATGTAAGGGGGATGGCCCCGGGGGAACCCCCCATTGTTCCGGGATCGGCCGGACTTGGCTAGCCCCGTCCGCGAATCCCACCGGGTGACAGAGCAGGCTTCGGGGGAGCCTGCGAAGCCGGGACCCGGCGAGGGAGGGCATCGGAAATCGTAGGTTGTGTCATCCCACAGTTTCAGCCATGCCCCGGATCTCGATCTTGATGCGCTCCATCTCCTCCCGCTCGATCTTGCGGGCGGGGACGCCGCCCCAGGTCTCCCCGGCCCCCACCCGGCTGCCCGGCAGCAGCACGCTCTCCGGCAGGATGATGGCGTCGTCGCCAATGATCACGTCTCCCATGACGCAGCAGGCGAGGCCCAGGGTGGCTCGGTGGCCCACGGAAACCGGGGCGATGACCAGGTTCCCCCCGCCGCCGTAGTGGGCGAAGATTCGCACGCTGCCGCCCAGGGCCGCGTCCTCGCCGATGGTGATCAGCTGGGGATCGCTGATGAACTCGGTATTGATGAAGGCGTGGCGGCCGATCTTCATGCCCATGGCCTTCAGGAACCAGATCCCAAACGGCGTGAGGGTCACGAAGGGCAGGAAGGTGAATCTCACCAGGTAGAAGAGCCCGTTGTGGAGAAACCAGGGCAGGGCGTGCAAGGTGTAGTAGCCCCCCTTGAAGGGCTTCACCCGGGTGGGAAGGATCAGGTTGTAGAGCGGCACGACCACCAGCAGCGCCAGGCCGAAGACGAAGAAGCAGATGGCCAGGGCGAAACCCGAGACGATCCAGGGCAGGGGCCCGCGCAGATGGACCGCCCAGGCCTGGAAGTGGGACCAGATCCACAGCGCCGGGGCCAGCGCCAATCCCAGGGCGGTCGAGGCGAGGGTGTACATCAACAGGACCGCCAGGCCATAGGCGATGCGGGAAAACCGGCGAAGGAGCCGATCCAGCCAGTTCTTGGGGGGAGGGTTCTTCGTCTGGTCCTTGGCAAAGGGTTTCACGCGGCACCTCCTGTGCCGCGCCCTGCGGGCTTCGGCTCCGCCAAAGTGGCACTTCGCTCCTGCTTCATACTCATGGCTCCAGCCTAGCGAAAGTGCCAGGTAGCATGGGGGCATGGATCTGGTTCTGCTCCGCCTCTCCGCCCTCGGCGACATCCTCCGGGTGCTGCCGGCCTGGGCCAACCTCCATCGGGCCTTTCCGGAGGCCCGGTGCCGGGCCGTGGTGGAGGACCGCCACGCCTTCCTGCTGGAACCCCTGCCCTGGCTGGAGCCCGTGGTGCTCCGGCGCAAACAGCTGTCGAACCCCTTTTCGGCTCTTGGCGAGCTGAGGCGAGTGGCGAAGCTGGTGGAAGATGGCGGGACCAGCCTGGATTTCCACGGCATCCTCAAGGCCGCCCTTATTTCGAAGCTCGCGGCCATCCCTGAACGGTGGGGGGATGGTGTCACCAAGGAGTTCGCCGGCTCTCTTCAGACCCATCCAATGGCCTTCCGGCACCAGACCCGGTACGACCAGGCCCTGGGGCTGGCCGAGGCCTTCGGGCGCAGCCGGGGGGTCGCGGGGCTCGGGCGGTTCCATCCCGCGCTGAAGGAGGTGCCGCTCCCGGATCCAGGCACGATCTGGTCCCAGCAGGGGAAGCCCAGGGTGGTCCTGGTGCCGGGGGCCTCCCGCCGGGGGGCCATCAAGCGCTGGCCCCTGCGCCACTGGATCGCCCTGGCGGGAATGCTGAGGGACCGGTGCGACCTGCGCTGGTCCCTGGGACCGGAAGAAGAGGATCTGCGGAGCTGGCTGCCGGAGACGAGCGGGGTGGCCGCCCTTCCGCGGCTGGCCTTCTGGCAGCTGGCCTCGGCGCTCCGCCAGGCGGATCACGTGGTGGCCCCGGACACGGGGCTGCTGCACCTGGCGGTGGTGCTGGGGGTCCCGGCCCTGGGGCTTTACGGTTCCAGCGATCCGGTGGTGGCCGGGCTGCCGGTCGGCGCAGGCCGGGTCCTTCGCACGGGCATCGCCTGCGCCCCCTGCCGGGAACGGGCTTGCCAGCGGCGGCAGTGCATGGAGGAGTTGTCCCCCGATCTCGTCTTTGCAGCCCTATTGGAAGGGGCCGCTAGGGAATCCTGAACTTGTATTCATTCTCATGGCATTCGAGGCAGACCACCTTGGACGGCTTGTGTCCGCAATGGCACTCGGTGCAAGGAACCTCCCCCATGTGGGAGTCGTGGGGGCTGGGCTTCACATTTTTCGTCAGGGCTTTCATGGCCGGGTAGTCCCCGTGGCAGACCATGCATGATTCCGATGCCACGGCTTTCTTGGTGGGTTTCTCCTCCGCGTGGCAGTCGAAGCAGGTGACGTGGATTCCAGGCCTGAGGTGGTAGCTCGCGATGTACCGGCCTTTGGTCTCTTCGGCCCCGGAGGGGAGCACCGCGGCCAGGGCGCAAAGGAGGAACGCAAAACAACGATGGAGATGCTTCATGGAAGGGCACCTTGGGAACTTCGAGGTCCTGGAACCACCGGGTATGTGGAGGCACAGTCTACCGCAGGTTAGGGACAGGCGTCGAAGGGCGGTCCTGGAAGGATGCCCCACCCGCTCATACCAAAACTCCCGGTGGGCACTGGGTGATCAAAATCACGATTCAAGACCTGCCCCGGGGTGCCGATGATGTCAGGTGTAGGATCATGACCCGCAGGGCTTTTATAAATTAATGCCTTGGATCTCCTATTCCAGCCCGCACTGAGACTGTGTTTTTTGTCATGGCCGTACTAAGCCATCATTGTCCGAGAGGATTCCCATGAGAATCAACCGTGCACCGCTGGTTTTAAGCTTCGCCCTCCTCGCCGCGATGTCTGGTCTCGGTCGGCTCCAGGCCCAGACGGCCCAGGTGCGGGCCAAGGTGCCTACGGTGATCCCGGTCTACGAGCCGAAAGTCCAGGTGAAAGGGCGCCTCGACTTGATCGGAACCGACGCCCTTTCCGATCTCGGCGACGAATGGTCCAGCGGCTTCCGGAAGTTCCACCCCGGATCCAACCTGATCTACCGCCCCAAACTCGAGGGCGATGCCATCAAGGACCTGGTGAATGGCAGCACCCTTCTGATCATCACGGGCCGGCTCATGTCCCCAGAGGAGACCAGCGCCTTCCAGACCAAGTACCAGTACATGCCCATGCGCATCCCGGTCTGCCTGGACGCCAACATCGTCTTCGTGAACAAGGACAACCCCATCACCTCGATCACCATGGAGCAGCTGGATGCCATCTTCTCCAAGACCCGCCTGAGCGGCGCCAAGTCGGAGATCGTCACCTGGGGCGACCTGGGCCTGAAGGGTGAGTGGACGAAGATGCCCATCCAGCCTTACACCAGGCAGCAGGGGTCGGCGGCTCGCGCCTCCGTGGTGGAGAAGATCATGCTCAACGGTGAGTTCAACCACCGCGTGCTCGACCGGGCCGACGACTCAGCCCTCGCCGAGGTCATCACCACGGACCAGACGGGCATTGCCGTGGGCACCATGGCCTCTTGGTACTTCGCCAACAAGGTGCTCCCCGTGGTGCCCCTTCACGGGGATGACGCCCGGTTCCCGAACCAGGAGTTCATCACCACCAGCCACTACCCCATGCCCCGCCTTTATTACGCCTACCTGAACCGGACTCCGGGAGATCCCTTGCCGGCCCCCGTCAACGAAGTCATCCATTACCTGCTGAGTCTGGAAGGCCAGAATGCCGTGGCCGATTCCGGCCTCCTGCCCGGCCCCCCGGAATTCCTCCAGATCGCCCTGAAGCGCTTGAACCGCTAGGC
>JARLGO010000020.1 GCA_031292655.1 Geothrix sp. | reverse complement strand
CTCGACCGCATCGGCACCCTGGCGCCGGGCAAGCAGGCGGATCTGGTGGTGGTGCGAGGCGACCCCAGCACGCGCATCGGGGACATCGAGAACGTGGTGACCGTCTTCAAGGATGGCCTCGGCTACGACTCCGCCCGGCTCATGGAATCCGTGGGCTCCCAGGTCGGCATCCGCTGAAGGGACCGTCCCGCGGGGATCCGGTCAGGCTTCGGTATCCGGCTGACCCGTCAGCGGATCGCCCCGGTGGTGCACCACCTGCTGCGAGTAGGGGATCTGGATGCCGGCCCCGCGGAAGGCCAGCAGGATGCGGCGGCGCAGCTCCCGGGCCACGTCCCACTGGGCTCCGGGCGCGGTCTTGGTGAGGGTGCGGATGATGAAGCCGTTGGGTCCCAGGGTCTCGATGCCCTTCACCTCCAGGGCTTCCAGGACCTGGTTCGGCCTGTCCCGGTGCAGCGTCCGGCCCACCTCCCTCAGCACATCGAAGGCCCGGTCCGGGTCGGTGGCCAGGTCCACTTCCACGTCCACCAGGGCCCGGGCGAAATCCTTCGACAGCACCACTACGCGGGCGATGGAGCCGTTCGGGATGAAGTGGGCCCGCCCCTCCGCGTCCCGCAGCTGGGTGATGCGCAGCGTCATGCGCTCCACGGTGCCCACGTGGCTGTCATCCACGTTGATGATGTCGCCCACGCCGAACTGGTTCTCCATCAGGAGGAAGAACCCGCTGATGACATCCTTGACCAGGCTCTGGGCGCCGAAGCCAAGGGCCACGCCGGCCACCCCCGCGCCGGCCACCAGGGGCCCGATGTTCACGCCGAACTCCTGCAGGGTCATCAGCAGGAAGAAGGCCACCACCGCCACCCGGGCCGCATTGGTGAGCACGGACCCCAGGGTCTCGGCCCGCCGCTCCGCGTCCGAGGTGACCTCGTCGTTGCCATCGTCCACGGCGCGGCGCACGGCCCGCACCACCAGGGACACGCCCCACAGCAGGGCCAGACAGGTGATGAGCACCAGCCCGAGCTTCTGGGCCTTGTCCCAGAGGCCCTGGACGGGAAGGGTCTGCAAAGTCAGAGCGGCGGCGATCATGTCGGGTTCAGGGTATCAGGGCGTGAACTCAGGAATCCTGGCTCCGACGGATTCCATACCAGCACGACTCGGATTTTTTGGCCTTTTTTTGGTGTTTGGACTGGCATCCTGCGTCGGGAATCCTCATCTTTGGCGCATCGACCCCTGACCCATCCCATGGGAGACACCATGACCCCCGACCGGCGCAGACATCGCGGCCCCTTTCGCGTCTTCTACATGGAAATCCACAGTTTCCTGAGGCGCTACCTGGGCATCGGCTAGGCGGCCACCCTACTTCCAGGACGCCCTCGCGACCATTGGGGTCGCGGAAGGCGCTCCGGGGGAGCGGCTGGAGCGGGGCCCCCCAGGGAGCGAATCAGGTCCGCGCGAGAATGCGCCTTGCTACTTCCAGGACGCCCAGTAGTTCACGTTCTCCACCAGCGCCGCCGCGGGCGTGGCGTGGAGGGGGCGGAAGGCGTCCACCATGACCGCCACCTCGTCCGTGCGGTCCTTGGTGCGGCTGAGGGGGATGGCCTTGGGATGGGGCCCGTGGTGGATGCCCTGGGGATGCCAGGTCACCATGCCGGCGCCGATGCCGTCGCGGCTGAAGAAGTGGCCCGCGGAGTAGAACAGCACCTCGTCGTAGTCGATGTTGGAGTGGTAGAAGGGCACGCGCATGGCGCCCTCCTCCTCCTCGAAGGGCCGGGGCAGGAAGGAGCAGATGACGAAGTTGGTCGCCAGGAAGGTGCTGTGGGCCGAAGGCGGCAGGTGGTAGCGGGCGCTCACGACGGGGCGGATGTCCTTCACGTTGATGCGCCACACGGTGAGGTCGCCCTTCCAGCCCACCACATCCAGCGGATGGAAGGGGTAGAACACCTTCGTGATCTGGTTCTCCCGCTTGATGTGGACGGCCCACTCTTTTGGCGTGGCGTCGTAGGGTTCCAGCTCCGGGGTGTCGATCATGGCCGGATCGAAAATGGCGTTGGGGCCCAGCTGGTTGCGATCGGGGATGGTGACCTCGCTGAAGCTCTCGATGAGCAGGTAGCGCTGTTCAGTCGCGTCCGGAAGGAAGCGGTAGGTGGTGCCCCGGGGGATCACGAGGTAGTCGCCGGTGGCGTAGGCGAGCGCGCCGAAGGTGGTCTCCAGCTTCCCGGCCCCGGCGTGGATGTAGTAGACGTCATCGCCGTCGGCATTGCGGTAGAAGAAGTCCATGGCCGAGGGGACCACCCAGTGCAGCGCCACATCCGAGTTGTGCAGGAGGCAGATGGGCGCGAAGGCCGCCTCGGTGGAGCCGAACATGGAGGCCCGGATGGCCTCGTCCGCCGAGGGTTTCAAACCGTTCAGATCGTAGCTGTGGGGCCGCAGGGGCCCCTCGATGCGCGTCCAGTCCGTGACCGGATGCAGGCGGTAGAGGTGCGTGGTGCGCCCGTAGAAGCCCTGCCGGGCGTGCTCCTCCTCGAAGGTGCCCGGGGGCAGGTCCACGTGGGCCTGCCGCGTGTGCTGGCCCTTGCGAAGGGGGAACAGCGGGGTTTCCTTCTTGGACATGGGGACCTCGGGGCGGAGTTCCATTATCGCCAAAAAGAAGTTTTATCCACAGATTGCACAGATTCAAATCCAAATAAAATCTGTGCGAATCTGTGAAATCTGTGGATTTATATTTTTCTCAGGCCGCCTGCTTCTGCAGCCACCGGTTGTAGAACCACAGGCTGAGGGCGCTGCCGAGGCCGAAGGCTGTGAGGATGAGCCAGCCCGTGGCGGCGGCTTTGGGATCCAGCTTCAGCATGCCGCTGGGCAGCTTCTCCGCCCCGGCGCACATGACGCGATTGAAGATCCAGGCGCCGGCGGGACCGCCCACCAGGCTGCCGATGGCCATGGGGAGGTTCGAGTAGCCCAGGAAGAGCCCCTCCTGCCCCTTGGGGGCCAGCGAGCCGATGTACTCGTAGAGGCGGCTGGCGGCGAAGAGCTCGCCGAAGGCGATGAGGGCCACCGTCATCACCACGAAGAGGCTCCCCAGGGGCAGCCAGAGTTTCAGGGTCACGCCCCCCGCCATGAAGAGGGGCACCACGTTGATGAGCATGGCCAGGCCGATGATGACCGTGCCCACCACGATGGACTTGATGGGGGGCAGCTTCCCGAAGCGGTTCGTGATGACCAGCTGGAACAGCACGATGGTGACGGGATTGGCCAGGGTGTAGAGGTCCATGGCCGGGCTGAGTTCCACCGTCTTCTTCACGTAGAGCGGCAGCACGTTGTAGACCTGGTTGTAGATGAAGTAGAAGCCGCTGCTCACCACCAGGAAGAGGGCGAAGCGCCCGTTGCCCAGCACCTTGAACATGCCCAGGAGGATCTCCGGAACGGTGCGGCGGACCTTGGCGGGGTCGGTGGCGGATTCCGGGTCGCGGTAGAGGAAGAACACCACCAGGAAGGCCACCACCGAGGCGGCCATGGACACGGCGAAGATCGTGTCCAGCCGCCCCAGCCGCGTGCGGACCGCGAAGGCCGTGAGCCGCCCCACCACGCTTCCGATGTTCACCACCATGTAGAAGATGCCGAAGGCCAGGGTCGCCTTGCCCAGGTGCGTGCGCTGCACGGTGCCCGCGATGCAGGGCTTCACGAAGGAGGCGCCGACGCCCACCAGGAGGATGGCCAGGGCCACGGGCACCATCACGCCCGGCCCCGCCGTGACCGTGTCGCCGACCTGGAGGGCCAGCGTCTGGCCCCCGAACCAGACGGGGTAGCCCATGAGGAAGTAGCCGCCCACCAGCAGCACGCAGGCCAGGAACAGGCTGCGGCGGAAACCGATGTGGTCGGCGATGGTGCCGCTGAGGATGGGGAGGAAGTAGACCAGGAACCACAGCACCCCGTTCAAGGTGCTCGGCCACCAGTCGCCGAGTCCCAGCCGCCCGAGGTAGATGACCACGAAGCTGGCCATGGAGTAGTAGGCCGCCCGTTCGAACAGCTCGGTCAAGTTGGCGTTCCAGAAGCTGGCGGGAAATCGGTACTTCTCGCGGAACGCGGACGCCGGATCCATGGACACCTCGGGGCCCGCTCAGTTTGCCACAGCCCGCGCGCCCAAGACCGCGAAGGCCGCCGGCGGCAAAAGAAAGGGCACCCCGCCGGAGTGCCCTTTCTTGGAAGGAACGGCGCCTACTGCATGAAGGGATAACGGTAGTCCGTGGCCGGCACGAAGGTCTCCTTGATGGTGCGGGCGCTGATCCAGCGCAGCAGGTTCAGCATGGAGCCGGCCTTGTCGTTGGTGCCGCTGGCGCGGGCCCCGCCAAAGGGCTGCTGGCCCACCACGGCCCCCGTGGGCTTGTCGTTGATGTAGAAGTTGCCCGCGGCGTTGCGAAGCTTGGCGAGGGCCTGCTGCACGGCGTAGCGGTCCTGGCTGAAGACAGCGCCGGTGAGGGCGTAGGGGCTGGTGCGGTCCACCAGCTCCAGGGTCTCCTCCCACTTGGCCTCGTCGTAGACGTGCAGGGTGAGCACGGGCCCGAACAGCTCGTCGCACATGGTGCGGTAGCCGGGCGTCTTGGCCAGGATGACCGTGGGCCGCACGAAGTAGCCCTTGCTGTCGTCGTACTGGCCGCCCACCAGGATGGAGGCGTCGTTGGAGGCCTTCGCCTCGTCGATGGCGTGCTTCTGATCGCGGAAGGAGTTGGCGTCGATGACCGCGCCCATGAAGTTGGAATGGTCCTGGATGTCGCCCATCTGGATGCCCTCGACCATGGGCACCAGCAGCTCCTTCACCTTCGGCCAGAGGTTGCTGGGCACGTAGGCGCGGCTGGCGGCGGAGCACTTCTGGCCCTGGTACTCGAAGGCGCCGCGGACGATGGCCACGGTGAGGGCCAGGGGATCGGCGCTGGGGTGGGCCACGATGAAGTCCTTGCCGCCGGTCTCGCCCACCAGGCGCGGATAGCCCTTGTAGCTCTCCAGGTTCTGCCCCACGGTGCGCCACATGCCGTTGAACACGCTGGTGGAGCCCGTGAAGTGGATGCCCGCGAGCTGGGGGCTGGCCAGCACGGGGTTGCCGATGGCGGCGCCGCTGCCCGGGACCATGTTGATGACGCCGTCGGGGAGGCCCGCCTCCTTCCAGAGCTTCATGAGGAAGTGGGCGCTGTAGAGGGCCGTGCTGGCGGGCTTCCACACCACGGTGTTGCCCACGAGGGCGGGGGCCGTGGGCAGGTTGCCGGCGATGGAGGTGAAGTTGAAGGGCGTGACCGCGAAGACGAAGCCCTCCAGGGGCCGGTGTTCCAGGCGGTTCCACATGCCGGGCATGCTCTCGGGCTGCTCGCGGAGGATCTGCTCGTAGTAGAAGCTGTTGAAGCGGTAGAAGTCCACCAGCTCGCAGGCGCTGTCGATCTCCGCCTGGTGGCAGGTCTTGCTCTGGCCCAGCATGGTGGCGGCGTTCAGCACGTCGCGGTAGGGCCCGGCCAGCAGGTCCGCGGCCTTGAGGAAGATCGAGACCCGGGCCTCCCAGGGCAGGGCCGCCCACTCCTGCTTCGCCTTGGCCGCGGCCTCGACGGCCAGCTTCACCTCGGCCTCGCCCCCCAGGTGGACGTCGGCCAGCACGTGGCCGTGGTCGTGGGGCATGACCGCCTTGGCCAGCTTGCCCGTGCGGATTTCCTTGCCGCCGATGATGAGGGGGATCTCGATCTTCTGGGCGGCCATCTCCTTGACCTTGGCGGCGAGGCTGGCCCGCTCCGGGGAGCCGGGGGCATAGCCCTTCACGGGCTCATTGATGGGATGAGGAACTTTAAAGATGCCAAGGGACATGGTTCACCTCTCAATGATGACTAGGACGGAATGAATTCTACTCGCGCTGCCGAGAGGTCAGATGTCGAGCGTGATGCCCTGGGCCAGCTCGACCTTGCCGCTGAAGTTGATGGCGCTGGTCTGGCGGCGCATGTAGGCCTTCCAGGCGTCGGACCCGCTTTCGCGGCCGCCGCCGGTCTCCTTCTCGCCGCCGAAGGCGCCGCCGATTTCGGCGCCGCTGGTGCCCGTGTTCACGTTGGCGATGCCGCAGTCGCTGCCTGCCGCGGAGAGGAACAGCTCGCTCTCGCCCTGGTCGTTGGTGATGATGGCGCTGGAGAGGCCCTGGGGCACGCCGTTCTGGAGGGCGATGGCCTCCTCGATCGTCTTGTAGCTCATGAGGTAGAGCAGGGGGGCGAAGGTCTCCTCCCGCACGATGGGGAGGTTGCCCGGGACCTCGGCGATGCAGGGCGTCACGTAGCAGCCGCCGGGATGGGGCAGCTTCTCGCCGCCGCAGAGGATCTTGCCGCCCTGGGCCTTCACGGTCTCGATGGCCGCCAGCATGGTGTCGACGGCCGGGGCATCCACCAGGGGGCCCATGAGGTATTTGTGCTCCCGGGGGTCGCCGATGGGGGTCTTGGCGTAGAGCTCCAGCAGCCGGGCCTTGAAGGCCCCGAAGATGGACTCGTGGACGAGGACACGGCGGGTGGAGGTGCAGCGCTGGCCCGAGGTGCCGATGGCGCCGAAGTAGATGGAGCGCAGGGCGATATCCAGATCCCCCTTCTCGCTCACGATGACGGCGTTGTTGCCGCCCAGCTCCAGGATGTGCCGGCCGAAGCGCTCCTGCACGAGCCGGCCCACGTGGCGGCCGCCGGGCACCGAGCCGGTGTAGGACACCAGGGCCACGCGGGGATCGGTGTTGATGAGGTCGCCGATGTCGCTGCCCTTGCCGATGGCCAGGCTGCAGATGGCGGGATCGAAGCCAAACTTGCGGAGCGCCTTCTCGGCGATCTTGGTGCAGGCGATGGCCGTGAGCGGCGCCTTGGAGGAGGGCTTCCACAGGACCGTGTCGCCGCAGACCAGCGCGATGGCCGTGTTCCAGCTCCACACGGCCACGGGGAAATTGAAGGCCGTGATGACGCCCACCACGCCCAGGGGATGCCACTGCTCCTGCAGGCGGTGCATCCGGCGTTCGCTGGGCATGGTGAGGCCGCAGAGCTGCCTTGAGAGGCCCACGGCCAGGTCGCAGATGTCGATCATCTCCTGGACCTCGCCCAGGCCCTCGCGCAGGGTCTTGCCCATCTCCAGGGTGACCAGCTCGGCCAGGGCCTCCTTGTTCCGGCGCAGCTCATCCCCGATCTCCTTCACCACCTCGCCGCGCTTGGGGGCGGGCACCAGCTTCCAGGCGGCGAAGGCCCCGTGGCACCGGGCCAGGATGGCTTCGAATTCCTGGGGTGTGACGTTCGTGACCGAGGCCAGCCGCTCGCCGTGGATGGGGGAGACGACCGCCTGGAGCTTGCCGCTCCCCGACCAGCTGCCGGAGAAGCCGCCCGGGTTCACATCCGAAATGCCCAGCGCGTTCAGGACCTGTTGCATGGCCTCACCTCCAGATCCCCTTTGTACCGCCTTTCCCTCCTCTCATTGCATTCATTATTTTCACTATAATTATGAATATCATTCATGCTATTCGGGCTTGTCCGGAAGCAGCCGGGGCAGGAAGATCCGGAACCGGGAACCCCGGCCGGGCTCGCTGGAGACCTCCAGGCGGCCGCCGTCCGCCTCCACCATGGCCTTCAGGGAGGGCAGGCCCAGGCCCACCCCCTTGCCCGAGGGCTTGGTGGTGAAGAAGGGGTCGAAGATGCGCTCCATGACTTCGGTCGTCATCCCGGTGCCGGAATCGGCCACCTCGATCAGGGTCTCCTCGGTTCCGGGAGCCCCCGGGCCGGCGTGGATGGTGAGCCGCCCCCCCTCCGGCATGGCACCCCCGGCATTGGCCACCAGGTTGACGAGCATCTGCTCCAGCCGCAGCTTCGAGCTGCGCACGAACACCCCGCTGTCCACGGGGAACTCCATCTGGAGGGTCACCGTGCGGGGCAGGAGGAGCCGCAGCATCGACTCCATCTCCCGGATCTCCCGCACCACATCCATGAGGGACAGCGCTTCCGATTCCCGGCGGACGAACCCCATGAGGCGGCCCGTGAGCCGGGCGGCGCGGTCGGCGGCCGTGGCAATCCGAGCGAGGTCCCGCGTGACCGCCTGGCCCTGCTCTTCGAGGTCCATCACCGCCAGTTCGGCCGAGTTCTTGATGACGCCCAGGAGGTTGTTGAGGTCATGGGCCAGGCCCGCGCCCATGAGGGCCAGGGCGTTCATGCGCTCGGTCCGCAGCAGGGTCTCCTGGGCCCGCTCCAGGGCCCTGGTCCGCTCCAGAACCCGGTCCTCGAGGGTCCGGCGGGCCCCCTCGAGGTCCTCGATGGCCAGCACCTGACGGAACAGGAGGAGCAGCACCACGGCCAGGAAGATGGCGTAGGCCTCCCGGGTGGCATGCCGGGGCGACCAGGCCAGCATCGCCGCGAGCACCGGGACCGCCACGGCCACCGGCACGTAGGGGAGCAGTCCGCCGAGCCTGAGCTCGGGGTTGGCCACCAGGGACTCCTCCACCCGGCGGGGGGACCAGGCCGCCAGTCCCTGGAACAGGGGGATGGCACCGGCCAGGACGATCCAGGGCCGGGTCGCGACCACGGAGGGCAGGCCCGCGAGCGTCCAGCAGGAGATCGCCGCCAGCCAGGCGCCGGCCGAGGCCGCGAGCCAGCCCAGCGGACCCTTGCTGCGGTCCGGGTGGTAGGAGGTCATGAACACCAGGCCGCCCCCCAGCAGCGCCACGTTCAGGTAGGCCGCAAAGACCCGCAGGCCCACGCCCTGGGCCGCGGCCCGGAACGACCCCTGGATCCCCATCACCCAGAGCAGGAAGAGCAGGGAGGCGGCGAAGATCAGGGCATCCAGGACCCGCCGCCGGAACCGCCCGCCCCGTTCCCGGCCCCTGGGGAAGCTCAGGATTCCGGCCAGGACCAGGATCCCCGTGGCCAGACTCAGGTAACTGGGCAGCTGGGCCATCCCGGTCGAAAGGCTCCCCTGGAGCCCAAGCAGCGTCAGGATGAGGTTCGGCACTTCCAGGAAGGCCGAGCCCGCCAGGAGCCACCACGCGGCCCGCTCCCCTCCCGGGGTCCGCCAGGCCCGGTAGGCCAGGCTGGCACCGGCCAGGATCTCCAGGAGCATGTAGCCCAGGGGCCAGACCAGCAGCCGGCGCTCGGGGCGCAGGATCAGGTGGAGGGCGGCCACCAGCACCCAGGCCCCCACCAGGACCGCCCCGGGAAGCCTCTTCGGCAGGGAGGACAAGGCCTCTCCTTCGGGCCGCGGTTCTGGAGCCGCCGAACGATCCAAGGACTGCGGTGAAGGGTCTGGCCCGGACAAGGGGTGCCTCATGATTGAGGATGGGGGTTTTTGAGCATATCGGGATTCCCGGGGACACGATGAGATTCGCTCCATTCGCAGGGGACATGAATATGATTCATACCCATGGATCCCCTGCTCGATCTCGCCCAGCTCCGCACCTTCTACACCCTCGTCCAGGCGGGCAGCTTCACGGCCTGCGCCCGCCGGCTGAACCGGACCCAGTCCGCGGTCAGCCATGCCATGGCCAAGCTGGAGGAGCTCGCCGGGGCCCCCCTCCTGGACCGCCGGGGCCGGGAGCTGGGCCTCACGGAGGAGGGGCGGCGCCTCTACCTGGCCTGTGAGCAGGTCTTCGCCACCCTCGACGCCGCGGCGGATGACCTGCGGCGACACCGGCCCCAGGCCCGGGGCCGGCTCCGCCTGGGCGCCACGGTGGAATTCGGGAGCAGCATCCTCATGCGGCACATGCAGCCCTTCCTCGCCGCCCACCCGGAGCTGGAGATCGACTTCACCCTCCGGCCCGATCTGCTCGCGCCCCTGCTCCGGGACGACCTGGACCTGATCATCGACTGCCTGGACCACCCCCTGCCGGCGCTGAAGAAGACGACGCTGTTCCGGGAGACCTACGTGGTGGCTTGCGCCCCCGCCTTCCGCAAGGCCCACCGCCTGCGGGTCCCCATGGACCTCTCCGGGGCGCCCATCCTCTCCATCGACAAGGCCGGGGCCTGGTGGAACCGCTTCCTCATGGCCGTGCCGGACCCGGAGCAGCCCCTGATGGACCGGATCATCGAGGTGAACCACATCCGGGCCATGATCCATGCGGCCATCGAGGGCATGGGCGCCCTGCTGGTGCCCCGGTACAGCGTCCTGGAGGAACTCCGGCGGGGGGACCTGGTGGCGCTGTTCCCGGCCATCTGCCCCGCCGAGGACCGCTTTTCCATCTACCAAAAGAAGGTGAAGGCGGGCCACGAAAAGCAGAAACTGCTCACGAAATACCTGCAGGGGTTGAGTCCAGCCGAGTTTGGATCCTGACCGGCGCCAGATCGCCTCGCGATCCGGCCTAGCTGTCAGCTTCGCCGGCAGCCGCAAGAAGTTCATTTTCAAAAGGCCGCCGAATGGCGGCCTTTTCTACCTGCGAACCGCAGGTTCGCAGCAGGAACGAGCCTGTGATTGGAACCACCCTTCAACGGAAAGCGGCCTCCAGTTCGGCGCGCAGGCACTCCAGGGAGGCCGGCGCCAGCAGGCCATGGTCGTCCTCCAGGACGTGCAGGACCGCGCCGGGATTCCGGTCCCGGTAGGCTTCGCTTTCCGCCAGGGGCACCACCTCGTCCCGGCGGCCGTGGAGGATCACCGTGGGAACGGAAATCCGCCACTGGTCATCCGCAGTCCATTTGGGGAGGTCCTGGAGCAGGTCCGGCCCCAGCCGCAGGAGCCTGCCGGCGCCGTAGTGGAAGACCTCCAGCTCCCCCCGGTCCCGGTAGCCGGCCCAGGCGGGGCTGCCCATCCGGCGCCGGGCGAAGTGGATGGCGGGAGCCAGCAGGATCATGGACCGGAGGGGGGCCCCCCGCTGGGCCACGGCCGTGGCGATGAAGCCCCCCAGGGAGCTGCCGACCAGCACGGGCGGCTCCGGCTGGCTTTCCAAAAGGGCCCCCACCCCCGCCACCTGGGCACTGAGGGTGAGGGTCTCGAAGGTGGGCAGGTTGAGGTCCGGCGCCTGGAAGGGAATCCCGCGGGCCTCCGCCCAGCGCCGGGTGAAGGTCCCCTTGTTCCCGCCTGGGGCCGAGCTGAATCCGTGGAGGTAGACGAGGGAGGGCATCGCTCCATGATGGCCCGGCCCTGCGCCAGATCGCAAAGCGATCCGGCGTGAGCTGCCGGCGAAGCCGGCAGCAAAACTTCAGCATTAAAAATAGAAAAGGCCGCCATCCGGCGGCCTTTTCTAGCTGCAAACCGCAGGTTTGCAGCAGGGACGAATCCTACATCTGATCCTTGAGACCCTTGGCCGCCTTGAAGACGACTTTCCGGCCGGCGGGGATCTGAATGCTCTCGCCGGTCTTGGGGTTGCGGCCCATCTTTTCCTTGGTGGCGCGGACTTCGAAGGTGCCCAGGCCGTAGAGGTTGACGCGGTTGCCGGCGAGGAGGGTCTCGACCATGTGGTCGCGAACGCCGTCCAGGATGGACTTGGCGCGGGCCTTGGACAGGTCCTGGGCTTCGGCGAGGTTGGCAGCGAGTTCAGCGATGCCGAGGGTATCGGGCTTGGATGAGGTCTTGGCCATGGATGGACTCCTTGGAATGGGGTGGACGGGATTCCGCTGGCACGCGAATCCCGGCATGACCGGCGCTCCCCGCGGGGACCGGCCTTGGGGGACGGATTGGATGGGCCGCTACTCGGCGGCCGCGACGGCGCTGACTTCCAGGCTGACCTTGGCATGGACGCCGCTGTAGAGCCGCACGTCCACGATGTAGGTGCCCGCGTCCTTGATGTGGGGCACGGTGATGTCGCGGCGGTCGAGGGTGAAGCCCTTGCCCTTGAAGAGCTCGGCCACGTCCGCATTGGTGACGGAGCCGAAGAGGTGGCCATTCTCGCCGGCCTTCTTGGCCACGGCGAGGCTGATGGCCTCCAGCTTCTCGGCCAGGCTCTTGGCATCGGCCAGTTCCTTGGCGCGGAGCTTCTCGGCCCGCACCTTCTCGAGCTCGATCTGCCGCTTGTTGCCGGCGGTGACGGGCAGAGCCATCTTGCGGGGCAGAAGGAAGTTGCGAGCGTAGCCGTCCTTGACGTTCACGACATCGCCGCGGACGCCCAGATGAGGCACGTTTTCGATCAGGAGGATTTCCATGGGGTCTCCCAGGGGGTGGTGGTGGGTGGGTCCGGCCAGCGCCACGGTGCTCGCGTTGTCCCCGCTTGGGTGAGACGGCGTCCTGCGCCGTCAGGGCCGGACCGCTGGGGTCCGCCCTGTCCCCCGGTGGGTTCAGGCCGATCAGAAAATTCAGTTTATCCCGGGATGGGCCGATACCCAAGCAAGGATTTCCCCCCTGTGGAGCCTGAATGAGCACCCTCGCCGACCGACGCGACACCCTGCGCATCATCGTCGGGCCCGAATTCGGCATCTCCTTCAACCTGAAGGGACATGCCTACCGGGACGTGCGCATCACCAACCTGAGTGCCGGAGGCTGCTTCGCCATGGTCGGAGCCCGGGACGCCCGGCTCTTCGAGCGCGGGGTCGTGCTGGATGACCTGGTGCTCATGCACCCGGACCTACCCAAGGCCCCCATCGTCGCGGCGGTATCCTATGTCCTGGGCGGGCCTTCCTCGGCCGACGCCATGGAAATGGTGGGGATCGGCATCCAGTTCCAGGGCATGGACGAGGCCGCCCAGAAGTCCCTGGATACCTGGGTCCACGCCGCCCACGTGGCCCCGCTGGATTAGGGTCGGCTCTACTTCTTCCCGAAGAATCCCAGGATCGCGCCGGCCACTTCGGCCCGCATGGCCTCGGTCATCTCGGGATAGACGGGCAGGCTGAGCACTTCCTTGGCGGCCCGCTCGGATTCGGGGAACTGGCCCGCCCGGTAGCCGAGGTCCTGGAAGCAGGGCTGCTCGTGGAGGCAGATGGGGTAGTAGACGGCGCTGCCGATGCCCCGCTCCTTCAGGTGGGCCTGCAGCGCGTCGCGCCGGCCCCCCTTCACGCGGATGGTGAACTGGTTGTAGATGTGGCGGCCCTCGGGCACCACTTCCCGGGGCAGCATCACCTCGTCGGCGGCGAGCGCCTTCATGCGCTCCAGGTACCAGGCCGCGTGCTTCCGGCGGCCCTCGTGCCAGCCGTCCAGCATGGGCAGCTTGGCCCGCAGCACCAGGGCCTGGAACTCGTCCATGCGTCCGTTCATGCCCACCTCGTGATGCATGTAGACGGGCTCCATGCCGTGCACGCGGATCCGGCGCACCCGCGCGGCCAGGGCCGCATCGTCGCGGATGGCGGTCATGCCCGCATCGCCGAAGGCGCCGAGGTTCTTGGTGGGGTAGAAGCTGTAGGCGGTCATGTCGCCGAACTGGCCCGCCGCCTTGCCCCAGCCCTTGGCGCCCAGGCTCTGGCAGGCGTCCTCCAGCACGGGGATGCCGTGCTTTTTCGCCACGGCCATGATGCCGGGCATGTCCGCCAGCTGGCCGAAGAGATGGACGGGCATGATGGCCTTGGTGCGGGGCGTGATGGCCGCCTCCACCAGGGCGGCACTGGCGTTGAAGGTGGCGGGGTCGAGGTCGATGAAGACCGGCTTGGCCCCCAGTCGGGAGACCACGCCCGCGGAGGCGAAGAACGTGAAGGTGGGGACGATCACCTCGTCGCCGTGGCCGATGCCCAGGGCCATGAGGGCCGCCATCAGCGCGTCGGTGCCACTGGACATGGCGACGGCGTGGCCCGCGCCCGCATAGGCGGAGATCTCGGCTTCGAGCCCCTTGACGTTCTCACCCAGGATGAAGGCCGAGCGGTCGATGAGGCCTGAAAGCCCCTCCAGCACCTTGGCCTTCACGGCGGCATTTTGCGGCGCGAGTTCCAGCATCGGGACGGGCATGGGGCCTCCAAAGATCGCGGGTCCCAGTATGCCAGCGCGTCAAGCCAGATCCAGTCACATCGGTTCCAGGAAAACCGAAAGAGTAGGAGTTGAAACCACAGATGTCGCAGATGTCCGCAGATGAAAAACGGATGGAGGCCTTATCTGCGCCATCTGCGTCATCTGCGGTTAAACGCTTTTCAAATCATTCTGCGGTATCTGATAACTCGCTGGGCTTCGTCGGGCGCATGAGGGGGAACAGGATGACGTCGCGGATGCTCTGGCTGTTGGTGAGGAGCATGACCAGGCGGTCGATGCCGATGCCCTCGCCGCCGCAGGGCGGGAAGCCGTGCTCCAGGCTGGCGATGAAGTCCTGGTCGAGGAGCATGGCCTCGTCGTTGCCGGCCTCCCGCTCGCCCATCTGGGCCTGGAAGCGCCCCATCTGGTCGATGGGGTCGTTGAGCTCGGAATAGGCG
>JARLGO010000189.1 GCA_031292655.1 Geothrix sp. | reverse complement strand
TCGCCCCCCTCCTCGTAGGAGGTCGAAGACTGGCTGTCTTCGATGGATTCGGCGAGGACCTGGATGTCCTCGCGCAGGCCCTCCAGCACTTGGTTCTGGCGGTGGAGCTGGGCGCCCTGGAGCCAGAGCAGGCCCAGCTGAAGGGCCAGGATGGTGGGGATGGTCCAGCGAAGGGAAGAGCGGCGCATGAGGGGTCTAGGCCTCCTTCCCAAGGATAAACAGAGTCCGGTCATCGCGGTTCTGTGTATCAAAAGCCGATACATCGGCGAAGACGGCCTCGCAGGCGGCCCTGGGGCTTCCGGTGCCCCAGAGGCGGCGCAGCTGGGCGCTGAGGCGACCCAGGCCATAGAGCTCGCCGTCCCGGTTCATGGCCTCGGACAGCCCGTCGCTGTAGAGCACCATCCAGCTCCGGGGGGGCAGGGTGCCTTCGACCACGACCCAGTCCTGGGCCCCGGCCGGGCGCAGGCCCAGGCCCCGCCCATGGGGGACCACCTCGGTCGCTTTCTCTTGGTTCAGGCCTCCGAGCACCAGGGCGCCCGGGTGGCCGGCCCGCGCCAGGCGGTAGTTCCCCGCCGCATCCCATTCCAGGAGGATGAGGGTGAGGAACCCCCGGTGGCCGAGGAGCTGGCGCAGGGTCTGATCCATGGAGCAGAGGATGTCCTCCAGGCCCTGGTCCTCCCGCTGGGCGGCCTGCTCGAGGAGGGCCGTGGCCTGGGCCATGTAGAGGGCCGCGGCCAGGCCCTTGCCGCAGACGTCCCCCACGGCCGCGAGCCAGGAGCCGCTGGGACGCTGCTTCACGAAGAGCAGGTCGCCTCCGGTCTCCTGGGCCGGCTCGAGGCGCAGAGCCACCTGGAACCCGGGGATGGGAGGCACCTGGGAGGTGATCAGGCCCTCCTGGATGCGCCGGGCCGTTTCGAGCTCCTGGCTGAGGCGCTCCTGAACCACCAGCCGCTGGTGCATCAGGGCCGTCTCCAGCACCTGGCCGGCAGCCAGGGCCACCTCCCGCAGGAGCTCGCGATCCTCGCGGCCGTAGTTCAGTTCCGCGTACTTGCCCCCGAGCAGAGCCACGCTGTGGGGGTGGTCCCCGGCCAGGATGAGCAGCATCAGCTGCACTTCCAGGGCATCCACGTGCGCCCGCACCGTGCCGCCCTGCTCGCGGATCCAATCGGCCTCCTCGCTGCCCAGGCCCAGCACCAGCTCGCGGTTCTCCCGCGCCAGGCGCAGCAGGCCCGGAGGGAGGCGGAGGGGCTGGGGCGGGAAGTGGATCCTGTGGTCCTCCCGATTCGAGGCTTCGGCGGCGGGCAGCATCACCTGCCGGTCCTCGATGGGCAGGATCTCCAGCACCTGGGGCTGGAAGGCCTCTCCGAGGGCCCGCCGCAGGGACTTGATCAGGGACTCCTCGCTGAACCGCTTGCGGGGCTCCCGGACGGCGCTGAGGGCGATGTCGCGGGTGCTGGAGAAGTCCCGCCGGAACCGCCGCCGGATGCCCCTCAGCAGGCGCCGCAGGGCCCAGCCGAGGGGCAGCGCCAGGAGGCCGATGAGGGCCCCCGCCCAGCCCGGCGGGATGGCGGAGAGGTGGGAGAAGGCCCAGGCCAGGCCGGCCAGGTAGGCCGCCACCGTGAGGGCCAGGATGGCCATGTAGGCGATCCAGCGGAGCAGCACCTTCTGCACATCAAAGAGCCCGTGGCGGAAGATGGCGTAGGCGAAGCTGAGGGGAAGCAGCGGCACCGGCAGCATGAAGATGAAGATCTGCCGGTTGAAAATGAGGCTGCCGCCGAATTTCGCCTGGAGCATGGACCAGGCCACCAGGTCGAGGCAGAGGATGGCGGTCACGATCAGGGAGGGCAGGAGGGCCTTTCGCAGCCGGTCCGAGGCCCGGAAAGTGCCGCCGATGAAGAAGGCGAGGCCCGTGAGGGCCGCCGCGATGTAGAGCGAAATGGGGATGAACGACAGGATCATCAGGACGGATCGAAGCGGGCCCTCCGGCAGGGCCCCCCCGGGGGTCTTGAGGACGCCGCCGTTGGCCAGGACCCAGAGCCGCAGGACCACGAGCAAGAGGGCCAGGAAGGCGAAAGTGGCGTAGAGAGACCGGAGGAACCGGCGGTTCTTCCGCCATTCATAGGGATGGGGGAAGCGCAGGAAGAAGTGGACCCAGAGGGGGGGCAGGAGCGCCTGGGCCACACCGGCCATGAGGATTATGACGACGGTCACGGCCAGGGGCGGGTTGCCGGTGAGGGGGGCGCCCGACAGCAGCAGGGCCGTGGCGGCCAGGTAGAAGAAGTGGCGCGAGGACTTCCGCTCCGGAGCCGAGAGCACCACGAGGAGGGCGATGGCCCAGGCGAGGATGCCGTTCGCCAGGAGGGCCAGCTGCATCCGGTCCAGGGGCTTCACCAGGCGGACGGGCAGGAGGATCTGATGGTCCTGGCGCTTCACCGAGTAGATCAGGATGGTGCCTTCGGGTTTCCCGTTGATGAAGCGCTGGGCCTTCAAGGTGCCTTCCACGGTGGGCTCGAAGGCCCGGCCCTGGATCTTCACCAGCTCGTCGCCCTCCAGCAGCCCGGCCTCCTCCGCCACGCCGTCCGGCAGGATCTCCCGGATGACGATCTTCCCGTTCTCCACCCGCCAGGAGCACTGATCATCCGATCTGGCGTAGATCCACTGGTTGAGGGTGAAGGCCCCCAGGGCCAGCACCAGGCAGGCGAAGCTGATCCACAGCAGGCGCCATCGGATGCGTTTCAGGTAGGGGTTCATGGAGCCTTTGTGAAAGAATGCCGGGATGGAGCGGATCTCGCGAAATGACAGGGCCTGCTGGGTGCTGGTGGGGGGGAGGCGGCGGCTGGGCCGGGCCCTGGCGGAGGATCTGGCCAGGGATCACGACCTGGTCCTGACCAGTTCAGTGCCCTGGGACGGGGAGACCTGGGTGGGCGGCTTGTCGAAGAAGGGGCGGGTCCGGACGCTGCGGTGGGATGCCGAAGATCCGGCGCTGGTTTCCCGCATGATGGCAGATCTGGACACGTTGAAGGCCGAAGGCTGGTTTATTTCCGGGGCCGTGATTCTGGCGGGAAGTTTTCCTGAAAGCGCGGTGGGGACCTGGACCCAAGAGGGCCTCGAGGCCACCTGGCAGTTGAACCTGAGCTTCCCCTTCCTCTGCGCTCAGGCCCTCGCGCCCCACCTCGCCGAGGGGGCCTGCCTCCAGTTGCTGCTGGATACCTCCATCCACCGCCCCTGGTTGAAGCGCCTGCCCTACAGCGCCGCCAAGGCCGGTCTGGCGGCCCTGGTCCCGGGCCTGGCGCAGGTGCTCGCCCCGAAGGTGCGGGTGGTGGGCCATGCCCTGGGCACCCTGCTGCCCGCCGAAGGCAGCGAGGCCGCCTTCCTGGCGGACCGCACCCTGCTCAAGCGCATCGGGGACCCCGCCGACCTCTGCCGCGCCGTGCGTTTCGCCGCCGCCAGCCCCTTCCTCACGGGCGAGATCCTCACCCAGGATGGCGGCCGGCGCTGGATCGACCGGTAAAGGAGCAGGCGGGCCATGAAGTTCAAGGTCAATGAGGTATTCCACAGCATCCAGGGGGAGGGCGCCCGCATCGGGCGGCCCTGCCTCTTCATCCGCCTCACGGGCTGCCCCCTGCGCTGCGCCTACTGCGACACGGAATACGCTTTCTACGACGGCCAGATGCGCGAGCTGGAATCGCTTCTGGCGGAGACCCGCCAGCGCCTCGGGTCTCCGCGGAAGGGCCCCTGCGCCCCCTTCGTGGAGCTCACGGGCGGCGAACCCCTGGCCCATCCCCGGGCGCCGGAGCTGCTGCGGGCCCTGCTGGACCTGGGCTACGAGGTGGCCCTGGAGACCGCGGGCAGCCACGATCTTTCGCCCGTGCCCCGCGAGGTGATCAAGATCGTGGACCGCAAGACGCCGGGCAGCGGCGAGGTCCACCGCTGGCTCGAATCCAACCTGGAGCACATGGTCCCCGGCCAGGACGAGCTGAAGTTCGTCCTCTGCGACGAGGCCGACTATGCCTGGGCGAAGGCGTGGTGCGCGGACCGGAGCGTGTGGGACCGGCTGGAGGTGCTGTTCAGCCCCGTCTGGGGCGGCCTCGACGCCGCCTGGCTGGCCCGCCAGGTCGTGGCCGACGGCCTGCCAGTGCGGGTCCAGGTCCAGCTGCACAAGGTCATCTGGGGGGCCCAGGAGAAGGGCGTGTGAAAGGCGGCAGCCCGCGGGATCAGGGCTGGAGCTGCCGCGGGGCGCTGTGGACCACGGCGTTCAGGCCATCGGAATAGTGGATGACGAATTGTCCTCCGGCGGGCAGCCCCGCCAGGGGCAGGTCGGCGGAACCGCCCCTGAGGTTGAGGGCCAGCGTCGTGCGGCTCGATCCTTCGTAAAAGACGTTCACGTAGGGGTGGGCCTGGGCATCCCACTCCAGGTGGAGGAGGCCGCCGGTTTCCTGCACCACCAGGCTGCCGCCCTGGGCCGAGGCGGTCACCGCCTTGGTGCGGGAAGCCAGGCTTCGGGTGCTGGCCCTCCTGCCGGAGGACTGGCCCCCCGGTCCCCGGACCTGCGCGCTGGTCAATTCGTCCGTGGCGGGCACGGTGAAGGCGAAGTGGCGATAACCCGCGGGCAGATCCGGCACCTGGGTGGCCGCGAATGAAATGGCGCGCGTGCCCTTGGCGGATTCAAGGACCAGGCTCAGCTCCCCGGCCTTGGGCGGGGCCTGGGCGCAGGTGGTCCGGAGCAGGGGCGCCAGGCGGATCTGCCCGTCGGGCCGGACCATGCCGCTGACCACCCACTGCTCGGTGGCGGCGGCGCCGCCCACGGCTGCCAGGCTCACCGGCGGGTTCTCCTTCTGGCCCATGAAGCCCAGGGCATCCAGGTAGTCCCAGTCCGACACCCAGTGGGTGGCCGAAGCGTAGCTCATGACGTCGAAGTAGGCGGTCGGATTGTAGGCCGTCTGGGTGAGGGGATCGAAGCCCCAGGTGCCGATGGCCGCGCCGAAGTAGGGATAGTTCAGCTGCGGGTAGGCGGCCCCCCCGGCGGGGGCGTGGTTCACGTTGAAGGCGTGGCCCTCCTCATGGACCATGATGGTGGTGGCCTGGTCCAGGCTGGGGTCATCGTTCTGGAACAGGCTGGCCGTGGTCACATCGATGCCGATGCCGGTGCCGTCGCCCTGCACGGAAAGACCCACGATGGACGAGGTGAATTTGGCCGGAAGCGACGGGTTGAAGAAGCCGTAGTAGTTTGCGGTGCTGCCGTCCACGATCCGGAGGGAGGCCATTTCCAGGAGGAGCTGAGTCCACCCGTCGCCGCTGGTGTCGGTGAGCGGATTGCTGCCCGGCGCGGGGATCACGGTGGAGGTGGTGTAGGGGGCCCTGTGGGTGAGGTTCACGGACTGGACGGGCCAGAAGGCCGTGAGTTCCTGGGTCATCACGCTGTCGGCGGGGAGGACCGGGGCCACCCCCTGGCAGTAGATCGGGACCGCCACCAGGTTGAGGGTGTAGCCGGGAACCACGGAGGGGTTGAGGGTCTGGCTGGCGGTTCCGGCCGAGACCGTCACCTGGATATTGGGCTGGAGGTCGGCGGCGGGCAGGATGGCCGTGTAGGTGGAGGTGGAGGGGCCCGTGGCCGTGGGGAGGTCCCCTTCGTTGACCGTCGTGGGCACCGTGGCCGGGCCCCGGAGGGTGACGGTGTCGAGGACGCTGCCGCCCTGGCTCTTGATCGTGGCCGTGACCGCGGGGGCCGCCACTCCTGGGCGGTCCGCCAGCAGCTGGACCCGCAGCAGGGCGGGCTTGCCGCCCACCAGGCGCAGGTTGGGCGCCACGACGCTCTGGCCCCACTCCACGTTTTGAATCCACAGGGTGGGCGTGCTGGAACTGGTGACATAGACCGTCAGGGACAGGGGGGCCGCCTGGGCGGTGACCCCGGCCACACCCCCGGCGCCGGACCGGGTGGCCTGGAGATCCACGGTGTAGGTTCCCGGGGCCAGGCTGGAAGCGGCGGCGACCTGAAGGGGAACCGAGGCCAGCCCCGTGGGGTTCGTGTTGCTGAACTGAACCGTCAGTCCAGCCGGAACCCCCGAGACCGAGAGGCTGGTGGTGCCCACGTAGCTGGGATCACCGGAAGTGGGTGTGGTGGTTCCGAAGAAGGCGTCGTTGTGCCAGAGGTAGACCGGGAAGTTGAGGGCCTGTCCCTGGAGGAGGGAGACCGACGGACTCAGGGGTGCCTGGAGGGAGAAGGGGGACGGGCTGTAGGTCACCACCACCGGCAGGGTGTGGGTCACCCCGAGGTAGCTGCCGGTGAGGAGGAAGGAGTAGGTTCCGGGCTGCAGGCCCGATTGGGCCGTGAGGGTCATCGTGTGCTTGTCGTTCAGGGTCGCTGAATTGGTGTCGAGGCTGACGGCCAGGCCCGCCGGCACACCCGACAGGCTGAGGGTCACCGGGCCGTAGGGCGAGCCGTAGGTGCCGCTGGCCCAGTAGGCCGTGAAGGTCTCCGACAGCGACGTCCCCGTCAGGCTGAGGTTGGTGAAATCGTCGATGGAGGAGATGGCCCCCGTGGTGTCGAAGCTGGCGAAGGCGAGGGCGAAGTCCGCGGGTTCCTCGATCAGCTTGAGGGCCAGCGAACCGTTCGAACCGGTGACGCCGGAGGCCGTGGCGGTGACGGGAATGGTGTAGCTGCCCTGGGCCGGATAGAGCTGCTTGGTGAAGGTCGTATCGGTCGGGTCCGGATATCCGGCCTGGATGCTCAGCGTGGCCGTGGTCGAAGCGGCCGGGATGAGGACCGTCAGGCCCGTCGAGTCCGAGGCGTTGGCAAAGGCCGCCTTCACATTCGTGGGGAGGCTGCTCTGAGCCACGGACAGGGTCACCGCGCCGGTGAAGCCGGAGCTTCGGGTCACGGCGATGCTCACGGTTCCGGAATAGGGGGCGGGGTAGGAATTGTTGGCGGCATCCACATTGCTGGCCGGGGGCACGGGCAGGGTGAGGCTGGCGGGCGCCACCGTGAAGCTGGGAGCGGGGGCCGATGCGCTGCCGCCCCCGCCTCCGCAGGCCAGGGAGAGGGTTCCGAACAGGACTGGGAGCAGGAGCCAGTGGGGGATTCGCATGCTGAAGCTCCTCGCGGCAGATAGGGAAGAGGGGGAGGGGGTTGGGCGGTCCCGGGGCCAGGATGGCCCTGGGGCTGATTATCCAATGTCTTGAGGTCCAAGGGGCTGGGCTGGATTCAATTCGCTGCCTTCCATGCCGCCCTTTCCCTCTCCAGGTTTTCTGTGTATTCCTTCGGCGCCTTGCCCTTGGAGAGGTCGATGGCCTTTTGGAGGTGGGCCAGGGCCTCAGGCATGCGCCCGGCATCCCGATAGACCCGAGCCGCGGTCTCCTGGTTCGAAAAACTTTCACCGGCCTTCAGGCTCTTCTCGATCCAGGCCAGGGCCTTCTGGGGCTCGAGGCCCTGTTCCTGGCAGTACTTGGCGGCTTGGTACCAGGGCACCCAGTCGGTGTCGGGCGCCTGCTTCAGCTTGTCCTCCAGCATGGCCCAGTAGATGGCCCGGGTGTCGAAGGCCACGGGAAAGCTCACGTGGAGTCTCTCCCAACCCAGCTCGACGGTGGCGTTGCCGGAATCCACGGGCAGCACGCGGTAGTCCAGGTATTCCAGGAAGGGGCCGGCCTGGGGCGTGGCTTCCCAGCGGAGCTGATCCTCACTCGGCTGGTAGTCGGAGGCCCCCCACTGCTTGGCCTTCCGATTGAGGATCAGGGTCCAGGTCTTCTCCCCGGGGATGGCAAAGAAGGCGTAGCTGCCCGCGGGTACGTCCTTGCCGGCCACTTTGGCGGCGTGGCTGAAGGTGATCACCGTGGCGCCGTTGGCGCCCGCCCGCCAGACCTCGCCGAAGGGCACCAGTCCGCCCCAGATCTTCCGGCCCTTCACGGCGGGCCGGGAAAAGCTGACCTCGATGCGGCTGATGCCGATCTCCTGGGACAGGGTGCTGGCCGGACTCGGGCGCAGGGGCGCCAGGCGCACGGGAGCGGGCTTGTCCTGGGCGGCCAGGGGAAGGGCCAGCGCCCAGGCGAGGAG
>JARLGO010000188.1 GCA_031292655.1 Geothrix sp. | reverse complement strand
CTCAGCGCCAAGGAGAAGATCATCGGCGGGGCCGTGCGCATCAGCGGCAACTTCTCCGCCCAGGAGGCGGACGATCTGGCCAGCCAGCTCCGCAGCGGCGCCCTGCGCGCCCCCATGAAGTTCCTGGAGGAGCGCGTGGTGGGCCCCGGCCTGGGCCGTGATTCCATCCACGCGGGCGTCCGGTCCGCGCTGGTGGGCTTCATCACCATCATCGGCTTCATGGTCTTCTTCTACCGCTGGTCCGGGGCCAACGCCATCATCGCCCTCACGGTGAATGTGATCGTGATGATGGGCCTGCTGGGCTCCTTCCGGGCCACGCTGACCCTGCCGGGAATCGCGGGCTTCGTCCTGACGCTGGGCATGGCCGTGGACGCCAACATCCTCATCTTCGAGCGCATCAAAGAGGAACTGGGCCTCGGCAAGAGCGTGCCCGGCGCCATCGACGCGGGCTTCAACCGCGTGTTCTGGACCATTGTGGACAGCCACGTGACCCAGCTCTTCGCGGCCCTGCTGCTCTTCATCTTCGGCACCGGCCCCGTGAAGGGCTTTGCCGTGACCCTCACCGTGGGCGTCGTGGCCTCGCTGTTCACCAGCATCTATATCAGCCGCTTCATCTACGATTGGGTGCTCGAGCAGCACCCCGGCACCAAGACCCTGTCCGTGGGCATCCACACCTTCTTCAAGGGGGCCTCCTACGACTTCATGAAATACAAGGGCACGGCCCTGGCCATCAGCTGGAGCATCATCGCCATCTCCTTCCTGTATGTGAAACCCTGGAACCTGACGCACAACAAGCGCATCCAGCTGGGCATGCAGTTCGTGGGTGGCAACGACATGACCGTGCGGTTCCGCGGGGCCATGGAGCCGGAGACCATCCGGGCCACCCTGGCCAGGAACGGCTATCCCGATGCCACCGTGGTGGCCTACGAGAACGCCGACAAGGCCATCCGGGACTTCTCCGTGAAGGTGAAGGCCAAGAAGGACAGCGATCAGAAGGACAGCACCATCCAGGCCAATGCGTTGCGCGGCATCTTCAAGCAGATGGACCCCGAGGCCGCTGGCAGCGCCCTTCCGGCCCTCAACCTGGAGGGCTCCAAGACCCTGGCGGACACCCTCGCCCGGGCCAATCCGCTCCACGTCACCAATGACGAGGCCGTTCTCACGGGGACCTACGGGCCCCTGGCCGAGAAGATCATCTCCGCCCGGGACCGACTTGCTTCGGGCCTCTACCAGTCCTTCGGGGAGCTGCCGAAGGATCTCCCCCAGGCCGTCAGGGACACGGTCCAGAAGAGCTACCGGCTGGGCGCCGTGGGCATCCTCAAGGACGAGAGCTTCTCACCGAGCATCTCCGGCGAGTGGACCAGCAAGACCCTCACGGCCGTGGGCCTCGCCATGCTGGCCATCCTGGTCTACGTGATCTTCCGCTTCACCGCGAGTTTCGCCGTGGGTGGCATCGTGGCCCTCGTCCACGACATCCTCATGGCCCTGGGCCTTTTCGCGGCCTTCGGCTACGAATTCAACGTGCCGGTGGTGGCGAGCTTCCTCACCCTCATGGGCTACTCCATGGCCGACACCATCGTGGTGTTCGACCGGATCCGGGAGAACAGCCACCGGCCCGAGTACCGGCGGGTCTCCATCTCCAAGCTGGTGAACGACTCCATCAACCAGACCCTGGGCCGGACGATCCTCACCTCCCTGTCCGTGCTGTTCGTCAGCGTCTGCCTCTGGCTCTTCGGCGGGCCCGCCCTCCACGACCTGGCCTTCCCCCTGGTCATCGGCGTCATCACCGGCACCTACTCGTCCATCTACATCGCCAGCCCCGTGGTGGTCTATTGGGACCAGTGGTTCGGTGGAAAAGATAAACTCAAGCAGCACGCGTAATCGAGCTTTTCACCTGCGAAAATCGCGGCCCGTTCGGGCCGCGATTTTCGTATGGAACTACTTCAGGTATTTCTCGAGAAAGGCGTAGATCTCCTTCCGCGAGTCCTGCGCCAGCGTGGTGTCGATGCGGTTGAAGCTGTGGCCGCCGGGGGCGTCCTGGTAGATCTTGTAGTCGAAGGTCTTGCCGGCGGCCTTCAGGGCGGTGATGAGCTCCTCGACTTCGACGACATTCACATCGCGGTCGTTGGTGTTGGTGTGCACGAGCAGGGGCGTGCGGAGCTTCTGCACGTTCCACACGGGGCTGCGGCGCCGCACGAGCTCCACGTCCTCGCTGGGGGTCTTGCCCCCGAACAGGGTCCGGACCACGGCGTCGTCCCGGTATTCCTCCCCGGCGTAGCCCACCCGGGCCAGGAGGTCGGAGACGGGCACCCCGGCGTAGCAGGCGGCGAACTTCTCCGGATGGTCGAAGACGGCCATGAGGGCGATGAGCCCGCCGTGGCTCCAGCCCACCATGGCGCAGCGCCTGGGATCCACGGGCAGGTGCTCCACGGCCCAGTCCCGGCCCGCCACCACGTCATCGACCTCCAGCCCGCCGTAGTCGATGGCTTCGAAGAAGGCCTTGCCGTAGCCGGTGGAGCCCCGGTACTCCGGCGCCACCACGATGTAGCCGCGCTCCACCATCTCCCGGACGATGTGGACGTGGTAGGTGCCGAAGTCGCCGTGGACGCCCCCGTGGGGCAGCACGAGGAGGGGCAGCTTCCGGCCCTTCTCAGCCTTGAGGGGGATGAAGACGTACTGCTGGACCTTCAGGGGATGGCGCTCGTTCTTGATGCCGTAGGTCTCCTGGCCCCTGGGGTTGGGCGGCCCTGTGTAGGTCACCTTGTCCACCAGGGCCACATCCGAGAGGCGCTGGAACCAGAGCTGGTCGTCCGCGGCCTTCCGCACGGCGTCCAGCTCCCAATCCAGGCCGTTCACCCGGTTCTCCACCCGCTTGAGCTGTGCCTCCTCGGGGCCCCCCTGGGCGGCCAGGGGCGGGAGGGCGAGGGCGCAAAGGAGGAGCGGGGCCAGTCGTCGCATGGGATCCTCGGGGAAGGGCTGCCCCCGAAGGGTAAACCAGGATCCATCGTCATGCGAGGTCCCGGCCGAATCACCCTTCCCAGCTCACCCAGCCCGCCCGCCCGGGGATGTCCCGGCGGGTGAGGGCCTTGGCCGGGGGGTTCGCCGCCCTCAGGTCGGGCAGCCAGTCGGCGTGGGTGCGGACCCGGACGCCGCGCTCGTTGAGTCCGCCCAGGAAGGTGTCGAAGGTCTCGAAGAGGGCCCCGCCCTCCACCTCGGTGTGCAGCGCGTAGACATTCAGGGCCTCCTCGCGCACCAGGCCCCAGACCTCGCGGTTCACCTGGCCCGGCGTGCGGCCATCGAGGCCCAGCAGCTCATCCAGCGTGGGCAGGGTCGTCGGAATCTGAAGGGTCTTCAGCGTCTTCCCCTTCACCACGGGATAGAACGGGGCAAGCCCCCGGCAGTCGCCGGCGTAGGCGAGACCGTAGGCCTCCTGCAGCTCCAGTGTGGTGTCGTTGCAGCGCCAGGCGGGGCTCACGGCGCCCAGCGGCTTCTCGCCAAACACCGCGCCGAAGGCCTCATGGGCGCGCGAGTACCAGTCCGAGAGCCAGGCCCTGGACTTCCGGTCCAGCAGGTCGTGGTACTGCACGTGGTCCCAGGCGTGGATGCCCACCTCGTGGCCGGCTTCCTTTGCGGCCCGCATCTCCGCGGCGGCCCGTTTCCAGATGATGGGCGCCGGCAGCAGCACGCCATACATCATGGTCTTGAAGCCGTAGAGCTTCGTGGCGTTGGTGCGGCGCATCTTGGCCAGGAAGCCCTTGCGGAAGATGCGGCGGATGGCCTTGCCGCTGTTGTCGGGGCCGAAGCTGAAGTAGAAGCTGGCCTGCATCTGGTGCTTGTCCAGCAGCCGCAGCAGGGTCGGGATGCCCGTGACCGAGCCTTCCAGGGTGTCGACGTCCACGCG
>JARLGO010000187.1 GCA_031292655.1 Geothrix sp. | reverse complement strand
CGGGTTTCCGGCCGCACCCCCACGCTGAGGACGGCCAGGTCGCAGGGAATCCGGTCCCCGTTGTCGAGGACGGCCACCAGTTCCCCGCCGGCCTTCTCGAAGGCGGTCACGGACCGGCCCAGGCGGAGGTCCACCCCGTGCCGCGCCAGCTCCTCGTGGATGGGAAAGGTCATTTCCGTGTCCGCCACGCCCATCACATGGGGCAGGCGCTCCACCAGGGCCACGGCCAGCCCCCGATGGTGGAACTGCTCCGCCAGTTCCAATCCGATGTAGCCGGCCCCCACCACGAGGGCCCGGCCGACGCCGTCCCTGGACACAGCCCCCAGGATCGCATCCATGTCGCCCATGTTCCGCAGGGTGAAGATCCGGTCGTCCTGGATGCCGGGGATCGCAGGCCGGATCGCCTCAGCCCCGGGACTCAGCACCAGGGCATCGTAGGGTTCCCGGGTCTCCTGGCCCGTCTTCAGGTTCCTGGCGATGACCGTCTGGGAAGCCGGGTCGATGGAGATCACCTCCGTGTGGACCCGGACATCGATGCGGAAGCGGGCGTGGAGGCTTTCGGGGGTCTGCAGGAGCAGCCGGTTCCGCTCGCCGATGACGCCGCCGATGTGATAGGGCAGTCCGCAGTTGGCGAAGGAGACGTAGGGGCCCCGTTCGAACAGCACGATGCTGGCCGCTTCCGAGAGCCTGCGGGCGCGGGCCGCGGCGCTGGCTCCGCCGGCGACACCGCCGACGATGACGATACGGGGAGACCTGGACATGTCTTCCTTTCAGAGCGGCGAAGGAGCCGCCTCGATCGAACATTCCAATATAACCACATAATCACAAATTACTATATCGATCACCCGGGTGCGCCTTGACGGGATCCAGCCCGACCGCAATTGTACAGATGGGATCGGATGCCTGCCGGCCCCAGAGTGGACCAGGCCCGACCGGGAGACGTTGACATGGATACGCGCAACAAAGGCTTCAACACCAAGCTCGTCCACGCGGGGATCAAGGACGACGCCCTGGGCAGCGTGGTGACCCCCATCTACCAGACCTCCACCTTCGCCTTCCGCGATGCCCAGCAGGGCGCGAACCGCTTCGCCGGCAAGGAGGGCGGCTACATCTACACGCGCATCGGCAACCCCACCACGGACGCCCTGGAGGAGAATGTCGCCCAGCTCGAGAACGGCTTCGGCGCCACGGCCATGGCCAGCGGCATGGGGGCCATCAGCACGGTCTACCTCGCCCTGCTCAGCTCCGGCGACCACGTGGTGAGCACGGACTCCGTGTACGGCCCCAGCCGGGGGCTCATGGAAAAGCACATGAGCCGCTTCGGGGTCGAGTCCACCTATGTGGACACCTCGGATCTGGACAACCTCCGGCGGGCCATCCGGGCCAACACCAAGCTCGTCTACGTGGAGTCGCCCTCGAATCCCGCCATGGCCGTCACGGACCTGGCCGCCGCGGCCGAGATCGCCCATGCCGCCGGCGCCCTCCTGGTGGTGGATAACACCTTCGCCAGCCCCCACCTCCAGAAGCCGCTGGACCTGGGCGCGGACGTGTCCCTGCACTCGGTCACCAAGTTCATCAACGGCCACGCGGACGTGGTGGGCGGCATCGTGGTGGCCAAGACCGAGGCCCTCCACAAGAAGATCCGCGCCATGCTGATCATCCTCGGCGCGAACATGGATCCCCACCAGTCCTACATGGTGAGCCGGGGGCTCAAGACCCTGGCCCTGCGCGTGGAGCGGGCCGAGGAGAATGCCCGGCAGGTGGCCCCCTGGCTGGAGGCCCATCCCCAGGTGGCCTGGGTCCGGTACATCGGGCTGCCCAGCCATCCGCAACACGAACTCGCGAAGCGCCAGATGACCGGCTTCGGCTCCATGATCTCCTTCGAGCTCAAGGGCGGCCTGGAGGCAGGCCGGATCGTCATGGACAACGTTCATCTCGCGGGGCTGGCCGTGTCCCTGGGGGGCGTCGAGACCCTCATCAGCCACCCGGCCTCCATGACCCACGCCGGCATGGCCCGGGCCGACCGGCTCGCCGCGGGCATCACCGATGGCCTGGTCCGGCTGTCGGTGGGCATCGAGGATCTGGCCGACATCCTCGCGGACCTGGAACAGGCCCTGGAACGGGTCGGACCGGCCGCCGCCAACCCAAGGTCCTGAGGAGCCGCCATGACGGACACCGAACGTTTTGATCGAGCCGCGCCGACCTGGGATCACGAGGACCGGCGTGTGGCCCTGGCCCAGGCCGTGGCCGAGGCCATTTCCGCGAGGGTCCCGCTGAGCCGGGGCCTGTCCACCCTCGACTTCGGCTGCGGCACCGGCCTGGTGACCCTGGCCCTGGCGCCGAAGGTGGGCGCCATCACCGGGGCCGACACCTCGCCCGGCATGCTGAAGACGCTGGCCGAGAAGGCCCAGGCCCTGGGGATCCCCGTCCGCCTGCGGCCCCTGGACCCCGCGGGAACCGGGGATCTGGGCGGCCCCTATCAGCTCATCGTGAGCAGCATGACCCTCCATCACATCCCTGATGTGCCGGCCCTGTTCCACCGCTTCGCGGGGCAGCTCCAGCCCGGCGGTCACATCGCCCTCGCGGACCTGGACCAGGAAGACGGCAGCTTCCATGAGGACCTGACCGGGGTCCACCATCATGGGTTTTCCCGGGACCAGATCCAGGCCTGGCTGGAGGCCGCGGGCTTCCTCCAGATCCACCTGGAGACCGCCCAGGTGAGCCGGAAGAACGGAAAGGACTATCCCGTCTTTCTGGCCACGGCCCGAAAGGCCTGAGGCCGGCCAGGAGAGCGCCAGCGCAGAGCCGGGGGGGCCCCGCCGGCAGGATGCGGTATGCTTCTAAAAAAACGAGTCTGATATGGCCGAAACCGTTTCCCAGGGACCTGTCACCGTGCTGGACCTGCATTTCCAGACCGCAGGGACGGTGGGGGCCTTCCTGGTGCGCACCCCGGAAGGCCCCGCGCTCGTGGAGACGGGGCCGGAGTCGCTCTTCGGCGCCCTCGAGGCGGCGGTGAACGGCCAGGGCTTCGCGCTGGAAGACATCCGCCACGTGTTCGTCACCCACATCCACCTGGACCACGCGGGGGCGGCCTGGCGGCTGGCCCGCCACGGGGCGCGGATCTATGTCCATCCGGCCGGCGCCCACCACCTCGTGGATCCGGGCAAACTGCTGGGTTCCGCCCGGCGCATCTACGGGGAGGCCATGGAGCGCCTCTGGGGCCGCCTGGAACCCGTGCCCTTGGAGCGGATCACACCCCTGGAGGATGGCCAGGTGGTGCGCTTCGGGGGCATGGGCCTCGAGGCCATCCACACCCCGGGGCACGCGGTCCACCACATCACCTACCGGCTGGAGGACGGCCTCTTCACCGGGGACGTGGGCGGCATCCGCATCGGCCAGGGGCCGGTGATCCCGCCCTTCCCCCCGCCCGACATCGACCTCGAGGCCTGGGCCCATTCCGTCGCCCGCATGCGGGCCGCGGCTCCCACCCACCTCTATCTCACCCACTTCGGCATCAAGGACGACGCGGCGGCCCACTTCGACTCCCTGGAGGTGAACATCCAGCGGATCGCGGCCTGGGTGAAGGACCAGCTGGATGCGGGGGGAACCGTCGAGGACCTGGTGCCCCGCTTCCAGGCGTTCACGCATGACCTCCTCGCGGAACCCGGGCTGTCCGAGTCGGCCATCCAGGACTACGAGATCGCCGATCCCGCCTTCATGAGTGTCTACGGGCTGGCCCGCTACTGGAGAAAACGGGAATCATGAGCGAACAGGAACCGCCCATCTATGCGGGGAAGCCGCTGATCCCGCCCACGGAAGCGCTCCTGGGGCAGGCGCCCATGACCCCCGGGGAGGCCCTGGCGTTCCTGGAGCAGTCCCGCCGGGACCCGGCGGGCTACTGGGCCGGCATCGCCCGGGAACTGGAGTGGTACTCGCCCTGGGACCGCACCGTGGAAGGGGGATTTCCGCAGTTCCGCTATTTCGCGGGCGGGAAAAGCAATGTCTCCCTCAACTGCGTGGATCGCCACGCCCGCCGCACGCCGGACAAGGTGGCCTTCCACTGGGAGCGGGAGGACGGCGCCCGGGAGGCCTGGACCTACGCGCAGCTCCTGGAGGCGGTGTCCCGCTTCGCCTCGGTGCTGAAGGACCTGGGCGTGCGGAAGGGCGACCGGGTGGGCGTCTACATGGCCAACATCCCGGAGGCCTTCGTGGCCTGCCACGCCTGCTACCGGATCGGGGCGATCTACAGCGTCATCTTCGCCGGCTTTTCCGCCCAGGCCGTCCACGAGCGCCTGCTGGACGCCCGCCCCAAGGTGGTGGTGGCGGCCGACGCCAGCACCCGGCGGGGCAAGCGGGTCGTCCTCAAGGAGACCCTCGACCAGGCCATGGAAGGGGTGCCGTCCATCGAAAAAGTGGTGGTCGTGCGGCGCATGGGGGGGGCGATCCCCATGACCCCCGGCCGGGACCTCTGGTACGGCGACCTGATGGCCACGGCCCGCGCCGATTGCCCCCCCGAGCCCATGGAGGCCAACGAGCCCGGGTTCATCATCCACACGTCGGGCACCTCGGCCAAGCCCAAGGGCCTCATCCACGCGGGCCTGGGCTTCCTGGTGGGCGTCTACGCCAACACCAAGTGGTCCCTGCTGCCCCAGCCCGAGGACGTGCTGTGGTGCACGGCGGACGTGGGCTGGCTGACCTTCCCCATCTGGGCGCTGGTGGGGGGCCTGGCCCACGGGGCCACCCTGGTGGCCTACGAGGGGGCCCTGGATTGGCCCGATGCGGGCCATTTCTACGAGGTGGTCGAACGCCTCGGGGTCTCCAAGCTCTTCACGGCCCCCACGGCGCTGCGCATGCTCCGTCGGGCGGGCGATGCCTGGATGCAGGGGCATGACCTCAGCCGCCTGACCCTCATCAGCTGCGTGGGCGAGCCCCTGGACCCGGACACCTGGTACTGGAGCCGGGACGTGCTCGGCGGGGGCCGCATCTTCTTCAACAACACCTACGGGCAGACCGAGACGGGCACGGGCTGGACCTCCAGCATGGTGGGCATGACCCCCACCAAGCCCGGTTCCTGCGGCCATCCGCTGCCGGGCTACCAGGCCGAGGTGGTGGATGAGGCCGGGACCCCGCTCCCTCCCGGCGAGCTGGGAGTCCTGACCCTGACGGCGCCCTTTCCCAGCATGGTGCGTGATGTCTGGGGCGATCCGGACCGCTACGTCGCCACCTATTTCTCGCGGTTCCCCGGCCGCTACAACAGCTTCGACGCCTCCATCATCGATCCCGATGGCCAGGTGTGGGTGACGGGGCGGGTGGATGACGTCATCAACGTGGCCGCCCACCGCATCGGCACCATGGAACTGGAGGCGGCCCTCATCGGCCATCCCGACGTGAGCGAGGCCGCCGTCATCAGCGTGCCGGACCCGGTGAAGGGGGAACTCCCCCTGGCCTTCGTGGTCCTGCGCTCCGGGGCCCAGGCCACGGCGGCCCTGGAGAACGAGCTGATCCAGCGCATCGCCACGGAACTGGGGGCCTTCGCCAAGCCCCAGCGGGTCATCCTCAGCTCGACCCTGCCCCGCACCCGGAGCGGCAAGATCATGCGCCGCCTGCTCCGGGACCTGGCCCGGGAAGGGCAGGTGAAGGGCGACGTGAGCGCCCTGGAGAACCCCGACGCCATCGACCTGATCCTGGGGCTGATGCGGGGCCATGAAGCCGTCTGAACCGTTCTGGAACCCGCTGGAGACCCCGTGAAGCAGCCCACCTGGAGAGACATCATCAACCTGACGGTCATCGTGGGTGCCCTGGGTTACTTCGTGGACATCTTCGACCTCATCCTCTTTCCCATCGTGCGCAACCGGAGCCTCGCGGACCTGGGCGTCCCGGCGGCCCAGATCCTGCCGACCTTCCTGCACCTGTTCAACTACCAGATGACCGGCATGCTGGTGGGCGGCATCCTCTGGGGCATCCTGGGCGACAAGAAGGGCCGCATGTCCGTGCTCTTCGGCAGCATCACCCTCTATTCCCTGGCCAACATCGCCAACGCCTTCGTGACCACCATCCCCGCCTACGCGGCCCTGCGCTTCCTGGCGGGCCTGGGCCTGTCGGGCGAGCTGGGCGCGGCCATCACCCTGGTGAGCGAGGTCCTGCCCAAGGAGGTGCGCAGCTACGGCACCGCGGTGGTGGCGAGCCTGGGCATCACCGGCGCCCTGGTGGCCGACCTCGTGGGCAACAAGCTGGGCTGGCGGGGGGCCTTCATCACCGGCGGCGTCATGGGCCTCATGCTGCTGGTGCTCCGGATCAAGGTCTCGGACTCGGGCATGTTCAAGCAGCTGGCCCATCAGCAAGTCACCAAGGGCAACTTCCTCATGCTGTTCACCAGCCGCGCCCGGTTCATGCGCTACCTCCGCAGCATCCTGGTGGGCATCCCCATCTGGTACGTGGTGGCCATCCTGGTGTCCTCGTCGCCCGAACTCGCCAAGAGCCTCGGGGTGGTGGGCGCGGTGAACCCCGGCCACGCCATCGCCGCCTGCTACCTGGGCCTGGCCGTGGGCGACCTGAGCGCGGGCTTCATCAGCCAGTGGATCGCCAGCCGGATCCGCACCGTCCTCCTGTTCCAGAGCCTCACCCTGGTCATGGTGCTGGTCACCCTGTTCAGCCGCGGCGTGACGGCCGAGACCTACTACCTGTTTTGCGTGGCCCTGGGCTTTTCCGCAGGCTACTGGGCCGTCTTCGTGACCATCGCCAGCGAGCAGTTCGGCACGAACCTGCGG
>JARLGO010000186.1 GCA_031292655.1 Geothrix sp. | reverse complement strand
GGCCCTGGACGAGGAGGATCGCGTGGTCCTGGTGGGCCAGTGGCGCTACCCCCTGGAATCCTATTCCTGGGAGATCCCGGAAGGGGGCGGCGACGCGTCCGAGAGCCCCTTCGAGGCCATGCGCCGGGAACTGGCGGAGGAGGCCAGCCTCAGCGCGCGCACCTGGGAACCACTCTGCTTCTTCCACGCCAGCAACTCCTCCACCGACGAGGAGGCCTTCCTCTTCCTCGCCACGGGCCTGGCCCCCGTCGAGGGGCACCACGCGGAAGACGACGAGGAGCTGCTGCTCCACCGGGAGCCCTTCGGGGATTGCCTTCGGCGCGTGCTGAGTGGGGAGATCACCGACAGCCTCACGGTCCTGGCCCTGCTGGCCCTGCAGGCCCGGCGCAGCGGTGTGCAGGGAGCGTTGGACGCGGCGCTCGCGGAGCGGTTCTTCCAGCGGCCCCAGGACCACCCCTCGGCCGGGCGCGCGCGCTGGACGGCCCTGGACCCGCCATGATCCTCACCCTTCATCCCGAGACGCCCCAGGCGCGCCACCTCGAGCGCATCGCCGAGCTGCTGCGCCGGGACGGGGTCATCGCCTATCCCACCGACACGCTCTTCGGCCTGGGCTGCCTCGCCTCCCGCAAGAAGGCCGTGGATCGCATCCAGCAGATCAAGGGCCGCGACCCCAAGAAGCCCATGTCGATCCTCTGCTCGGACATGGAGATGTTCTGCCGCTACACGCGCCACCTGGACACCCCCACCTTCCGCCTGCTCAAGCAGATGCTGCCCGGCCCCTACACGGTCCTCCTGCCCGCCAGCCGGGAGGTGCCCCGCTACCTCCAGAACAAGCAGGTGGTGGGCCTCCGCATCCCCGACCATCCCTTCTGCCAGGCCCTGGTGGCCCTACTCGGCGAGCCCATCATCACCACGAGCGTGGCCCTGCCGGACCAGTCGGTGCTCAACACCGCCTGGGAGATCGAGGAGGAGCAGGGCCACGCCCTCGACCTGGTGGTGGACTGCGGCCAGCCCCTGGGTGTGCACAGCACCATCGTGGACCTCAGCGGCGACGAGCCCCTTCTGATCCGGGAAGGCGCCGGCCCCTGGCCGCTCTGATTTAGAACTCAGAAGAAATTCAGCACTCGGGCAGGTTCACGGGGAAATCCAGCGGGGCGCCGGGGACGCTGAGGGCCAGGCCGCCCCTGGATGTCTCCTTGTACTTGCGCTTCATGTCAGCGCCGGTCTCGCGCATGGTGCGGATCACCTTGTCGAGGCTGACGAAGTGCTGGCCGTCCCCGTACAGGGACATGCGGGCGGCGTTGATGGCCTTGACGCTGGCCATGGCGTTCCGCTCGATGCAGGGCACCTGGACCAGCCCGCCGATGGGATCGCAGGTGAGGCCCAGGTTGTGCTCCATGCCGATCTCCGCCGCGTTCTCCACCTGGTCCGGCGTGCCGCCCAGCACCTCGGCGAGGGCCCCGGCGGCCATGGAGCAGGCCACCCCCACCTCGCCCTGGCAGCCCACCTCCGCGCCGCTGATGGAGGCGTTCTCCTTGTAGAGGGCGCCGATGGCCCCGGCCGTGAGCAAGAAGCGCACCACGCCATCGTCCGTGGCGCCGGGCACGAAGCGGCGGTAGTAGTGCAGGACCGCCGGGAGGATCCCCGCGGCGCCGTTGGTGGGCGCCGTCACCACGCGCCCTCCGGCGGCGTTCTCCTCGTTCACCGCCAGGGCGTAGAGGCTCACGAAGTCCAGGGGCGTGAGGGGGTCCTTCAGTCCGGCCTCGGGCGATTCCGTGAGCCGCCGGAAGAGGCCCGGGGCCCGGCGCATCACCTTCAGGCCGCCGGGGAGCAGGCCCTCCGTGGTGCACCCCCGCCGCACGCAGGCCTGCATCACGCCCCAGATCTCCAGCAGCCCCTGGCGGATCTCCGCCTCGCCGCGCCAGGTCCGCTCGTTCTCCAGCATGAGCTGGCTCACGCTCAGCCCCGCCGCCCGGCACCGGGCCAGCAGGTCGTCGCCGGTGAGGAAGGGGTGGGGCGGCTCCGGCCCGGCAACGGCCGGCGGGGGCGCGCCCTCCTCCACCACGAACCCGCCGCCCACCGAGTAGTACACCCGCACCTGGAGGGATTCGCCTGCGGCATCCAGGGCCGAGAAGCGCAGCCCGTTCGGGTGGAAGGGCAGGCTCTTCCGCAGCAGCAGCAGATGCTCGGCCCCGCGGAAGGGCACTTCCCGGCGGCCCAGCAGGGGCAGCCTCCCCGTCGCCAGGACCCCCGCCACCAGGCCTTCCAGGGCGTCCACATCCACGCCCTCCGGCGTCTCCCCCAGGAGGCCGAGGATCACCGCCCGGTCGCTGCCGTGGCCCAGGCCGGTGGCCCCCAGGCTCCCGAACAGCTCGGCCCTCACCTGCGCCACGGAATCCAGCAGCCCCCCCGCCTCCAGCGCCAGGGCGAAGCTCCGCGCCGCCCGCATGGGACCCACCGTGTGTGAGGAACTGGGGCCGATGCCGGTGCGGAACAGGTCGAAGACGGAGAGGGTCATGCCCTGAATTGTCGCCCGATTCGCCCTCAATCCACCCGGTAATGACAGCCCCGGCTTTCGGGGTTCTGCAGGGCGGCGTTCAAGATGAGGCGGGCGCAGAGGATGCCGCTGCGCAGTTCCAGCAGTTCGCGGCTGAGCGAGGCCTCGTGGTAGAACCGCTCGATGCGGTGGGCCAGGTAGTGCAGGTCCGCCTTCGCGCGCATCAGCCGGGCGCCGGTACGGACGATGCCCGCGTAGTTCCAGAGCGTGCTCCGGATGAGGCCCCAGTCCTGGTCGATGAGCAGGGGGTCCGTGGGCTCGGGCGACTCCGGCTTGCGCCACTGGGCCAGGCTGCTCAGGTCGGGCAGGACCGCGTCATCCAGCTCGCGGACGGCGGCCTCGGCGCCGCGGATGCCCCAGAGCAGGCCCTCCAGCAGGCTGGTGGAGGCGAGTCGATTGGCGCCGTGCAGGCCCGTGCAGGCCACTTCGCCCGCCGCAAAGAGGCCCGGAAGGCTCGTGCGCCCGTCCAGGTCCACCAGCACGCCGCCGCAGAAGTAGTGGGCGGCGGGCACCACGGGAATGGGCTGGTGGTGGGGGTCGAGGCCCTCGGCGCGACAGGCCGCCATCACCGTGGGGAAGTGCGAATCCAGATCGAGCTTGGCCGCCACGGGCGTCAGGTCGAGGAAGACGCTGGCCTCCCCGCTGGCCGCCATCTCCTGGAAGATGGCCCGGCTCACCACATCGCGGGGGGCCAGCTCCAGGTACTCCGGGGCGTACCTCCGCATGAAGCGCTCGCCCTTCCGGTTGACCAGCCAGGCCCCTTCGCCGCGAAGGGCCTCCGTCAGCATGGTCCTGGGCTTGCCGGGCACGTAGAGGGCCGTGGGATGGAACTGCACGTATTCGCAGTTCACGATGCGGGCACTGGCCCGGTAGGCCGCCGCCAGCCCGTCCCCCGTGGCGCTGGGCGGGTTGGTGGTGTGCAGGTAGAGGTAGCCCAGGCCGCCGGTGGCCAGGAGCGTGCGCTTGGCCAGGGCCCCCTCCACCTCGCCGGTGGCGGGATCGAACAGGAAGGCGCCGTGGACGTGGATGGGATCGTAGACCCGCACGGGGTTGAGGCAGTGGTGGGGCGTGGTGATGAGATCCACCAGGCAGAGGCGCTCTCGGACCCGGATGTTCGGGTGGGCCCGGACCGCTTCGCTGAGGGCCGTCTGGATCGCCAACCCAGTCGCGTCCTTGGTGTGGTAGATGCGCCGGGCGCTGTGGGCGGCCTCGGCGGTGGGGGCGGGCGTCCCGTTCTTTCCCAGGTCGAAGGGGACGCCCAGGCGCTCCCACAGGAAACTGCGGCAGAGCCTGGGGCCCTCCTCGGCCAGCAGCCGCACGGCCTCGGCCCGGCACAGGCCAGCCCCGGCGCCCTCGATGTCCGAAGCCAGGAGGTCGGGGGAATCCCCCTCCTCCGGTGGCGCCAGCCCGATGATGCCGCCCTGGGCCCAGCCCGTATTGGAGGCCCCCAGCTCATCCTTCGCCACCAGCACCACGGCGGCGCCCAGGTCCGCGGCCCTCAGGGCCGCCGCGCAGCCGGCGATGCCCGCCCCCAGGACCAGCAGATCGGCTGTAGCACTCATATCGCCAGCTCCCAAGTGGGGCGGTCCAAGGTCCAGAGGGGCGAGAAATCCCCCTCGTCGGTCATGCGCCTCCCATGGTCCAGCCTCTGGATCGTCAGGTCCAGCGCAGACTCCGCAGACACCTCGCCCCAGGGCGTGAGGACGCGGCCCCCGGAGGGTCCCAGCCGGAGGCGGGCCTCGTCCCAGAGGGTCAGCATGCCGCGCAGGTTGTGCTGCTGAAGGTGGTGATAGCCGCCCGTCAGGAGGATGAGGCCCTGAAGCTGCTCCCTCAGGTCCCCGCCTGCCGCGGCCCAAAGGGGTTCCAGGGCATCGTGGCACTCATGGTAGAGGCCGTGGTTGAAGAGGGACACCCCGCAGGCCAGCGGGTACCGCTCCCCCAGCGGCAGCGGCGTCAGGGCCGCCAGCTGCCAGCCGCAACGCAAGCTCACCAGGGGCCCCCAGGCGCCCCAGACCGCCGACGGACGCCAGCCCTCGGGCCCCCCTTCGGCCGTGTCCGTCCACCGGACCCGGTGGGCCTTCCACGCCGCCGCCGGATCGTGGTGGCCCAGGGCCGCCAGCATCCGGACCGCGTGGTTCAGCAGCTCGGCTTCGGGAAGGCCCCCGGGATGCGCCTGCCGCAGCCCCGGAGCGCCCAGGATGGTGGGCCAGACCAGGGCCTGCCGGGCTTCCGGGTCCTGGAGCGCCGCCTCCATCCGGTCCTGGAAGAACCGATGGATCTCCAGCGGAAGCTGGGGTTGCCGCTGCCAGAAGGGGGTGCGGTTGCAGTCGTCGCTCATGGATCCACCACCAGCCGGAGGCTCATGCCCCCCAAGTCGTTCTCGGCGACGCCGGCCCAGCGGCAGCCCGGAAGGCGGCCCTTCAGCACCCCCCGGGGGTCCCCCTGCCGGTGGGTGAGGATCCAGCGGGCCACCAGGCCCCGGTACTTCTTGGCGAAGTGGCTGACGGCCTTGCCGCCCGCATCGAAGATCTCCACCGTATGCCGGGGCCGGGCCCAGCCCTGGAGGAGGTCGGCGGAATCCCCCGGCAGCAGTTCCCACAGGGGGCCCTCCGGCAGGGAGGCCAGAAGCCCGGGCAGCGCCTCCCGCCAGTGGGCCTTCAGACCCGGCAGGGCGCCCAGCTTGAGCTTGTAGGGCGGAACGGGCTCGTCCCCGCGCACCAGCCCCCGGAGGTGGGACAGGATGAACACCTGCGTCCAGGCCTCCGGCGGCAGCGAGGCCGCCTCCAGGGCCCGGAAGGCCACTCCGGTGTAGCGCGCCAGCGCGGGCCGCAGGGGTACCGGCCCCGCGAGCGCCAGGGCCTCGGTCCGGGCCCGGTCGAGGGCCAGGTCCTTCACTCCGAAGGCCTTCTGGAGGGCCGCGGGGGATCCGGTCCGGGCGAGCGCCACGAGCCGCTCCCGCACCCAGCGCTGGGCGGGCGACTCCGGCAGGGGGCCCCTTTCGCCGCCGGGGGCCTTGTCCTCGGAGGGGGCGAGGAGGACGAGGGGGGCCGGCTTCATTGGGCCGCCACCCAGGCTTCCAGGCTCGTCAGGCGAAGGCCCGCGAAGAGGTCCCGCAGGTGGCTCCCATGGCCCCGCAGGCCCGCGCTGTGGGCAAACCGGTGCCCAAAGGAGGCCCCGGGAAGGTCCGGCTGGCCCTCATCCAGCTCCCAGGGGTGCAGCACCAGCGGAGTCCCAGCGTCCTCCTGGGCCAGCGTTTCCAGGGCCCGGCGCACCAGGCTGAAGGGCAGCACCCGGAGGCCCCAGCCCCAGAGCGGCGAGCGGGGCGGACCGGACCACAGCACCGGGGGGGGCAGCTCCCACAGGCCCTCCGCCAGGCGATGGGGGCGCCGGGGCCAGGAGGGGTCCCCGATGATGGCCAGGGGCGCCCGGCTGGAGTCGTAGCGGAAACCCAGTTCCGGCAGCTCCCGCCACCAGTCCGAGGCCGGCCCGCGCAGGCTCCATTCGGGGGCGCGGTAGCCCACCACGGGCTGGCCGGAGAGGTCCTCCAGCAGGGCCTTGCCATCCCGCAGGTCGGCCCGCCACTGCTTGCGTTCCCCCTGAAAGGCCCGCCGGTGCGTCAGCCCGTGCAGCGCGATGGCGTGGCCCCCGGCGGCGATGCGCCGCAGCAGGGCCGGATGCCGGCGCGCCTGGTCCCCCAGGCAGAACCAGGTCGCGGTGGCGCCCAGGTCCGCGCAAAGTTCGAGGGCCCGCTCCGTGGCCCGGGGCAGCCGGCACTCAAAGCGGTCCAGGGCCTCGGGCTGGTCATAGGGCGGGCAGCAGAGCTGGAACCAGTCCTCCCAGTCCAGGGAGAGGGGGAGACGGTGGGCTTTCAGGTGAAGTTCCGCTCGGAGAGGCTGATGAACTCAAGGGAGAAATCATCGAGCTCCGTCTGGAACTGCTTCAGCTGGCCCTGGAAGAAGTTGTAGGCCATGAGCGCCGGGATGGCCGCCACCAGGCCGATGGCCGTGGCCACCAGCGCCTCGGAGATGCCGGGGGCCACCGTGGCGAGGTTCGCGTTGCCCGTGGCGCCGATGCCCCGGAAGGCGTCGATGATGCCCCAGACGGTGCCGAAGAGGCCGATGAAGGGGCTCACCGCGGCCACCGTGGCCAGCCCACCCAGGGACCGCTCGAGGCGGCCCATCTCCACCACACTGGCCCGCTGCAGGCTCCGCTCCACCGCTTCCATGCTGCGCAGCTGGGGGCGCCCATCCTGACCGACCCCCCGCAGCTGGTAGGTCACTTCGCCGTAGCCCGCCACGAAGAGGCCCACGAGGGGGCTCACGGCGAACTTCTCCTGGTGCTGCTTCAATTCCCGCCAGTCGGTGGCGCGCTTGAAGGCGGCCCGGAATTTCTCGGACACGCTGCGGCTCCGGCGATAGAGCAGGGCCTTGCGGATGATCACGACCCAGCTGAGCAGGGAAAAGGTGAAGAGGATCGCCAGCACCGACTTGGAAACCGGTCCCGCGTGGAGCATGACCTCCAGAAGGTTGACCTCGTTGCCCGTGGGTGCCGCCAGGATCGCCATGCCATCTCCTTCCTCCGAATGATAGCAAGCTACACTGGATCCTTTGCGCGAGGACGTCATGCAGGTGCTGGTCATCGGGTCGGGATACGTGGGGCTGGTCGCGGCGGCCTGCTTCGCGGAGGCGGGTCACCAGGTTCTCGGCGTGGATGTGGACGCCGCCAAGGTGGCGACCCTCTCCCGGGGCGAGTCCCCCATCTTCGAGCCGGGCCTGGACGACCTCCTCCGGAAGCACCTGGCTTCCGGGGCCCTGCGCTTCGCCACGGACCTCAGGGCCGGCATCGCCCTAGCCGATGCCGCCTTCATTTGCGTCGGCACCCCCCAGAGCGAGGACGGCAGCGCCGATATGAAGTACGTGCTGGCGGTGGCCGGGCAGATCGGCGAGGCCATGGCCCTGCGGCCCCGGGAAGCCCCGCCCCTCCTCGTGGTGGACAAGAGCACCGTCCCGGTCGGGACCGCCGCGCGGGTCCACGCCGGGATCGCCGCGCACACGGACCGCGCCTTCGAGGTGGTGAGCAATCCGGAGTTCCTGCGGGAAGGGTCCGCCATCGGCGACTTCCTGGAGCCCGACCGCGTGGTGGTGGGCTGCCGGACCGACCACGCCGAGACCGTGATGAAGGCCCTCTACCAGCCCTTCCTCGACCGCAGCGGCGGCAAGTGGTTCCGCATGGATCCCCCCAGCGCCGAGCTCACCAAGTACGCCGCCAACGCCATGCTGGCCCTGCGCATCGCCTTCATCAACGAGATCGCCAACCTGGCCGAGGACGTGGGGGCCGACATCGACCATGTGAAGACCGCCATCGGCGCCGACCACCGCATCGGGCCTGCCTTCCTGAATCCGGGTCCGGGCTTCGGCGGCTCCTGCTTCCCCAAGGACCTCCAGGCCCTGCTCAAGGCCGGCCGGGAGAACGGCCACCCCCTCATGTCCCTGGCCACCACGGTGGAGGCCAACCGCATCCAGAAGCAGGTGCTCCTGCGGAAGGTGAAGGCCCACTTCGGCGTGAAGCCCGGCGTGCCCGCCCCCCTGCAGGGCCGGCGCTTCGCCCTCTGGGGCCTGGCCTTCAAGGCCAACACCGACGACATCCGGGAAAGCATGGCGCTGGAGCTCATCGAGGGCCTCCTGACCCTCGGCGCCGAGGTGGTGGTCCATGACTTTGCCGCCATGGAGGCCGTGAAGGCGAGGCTCGGCGCCAAGGTCCGCTACGCGGAGACGCCCCTGGCCGCCTGCGAGGGCGCCGATGCCCTTCTCATCGCCACCGAATGGTCCCAGTACCGCGAAGCCGACCTGGAGGCCGTGGCCAGGGCCCTCAAGGCGCGCCGGGTCTTCGACGGGCGCAACCTGTTCCGCCCCGAGGCCATGGAGGCCCGAGGCTGGACCTACCACTCCATCGGCCGCCGCGCGGTGGTGGCGCCATGACCCGCATCCGGCTGGAAGACATCGCCCACGCCCGCAGCGGCGACAAGGGCGATGGCTCCAACGTGGGCGTCATCGCCTACACGGAAGCAGGGTTCCGCTTGCTCCAGGAGGAACTCACCACGGAGCGGGTGAAACGCCATTTTTCAGCGATCTGCAAGGGCGGTGTCGACCGTTTCGAAGTCCCTAATCTCAAGGCTATCAACTTCATCCTGCATGACTCCCTGGGCGGGGGCGGCAGCGAAAGCGTGAAAACCGATGCTCAGGGAAAGACCCATGGTCAGGCTCTGCTTAGAATGGAGCTGGACCTGCCGGACGATGTGTCCCTGGCGGATCTGAAGCCCGAACGCCGAACAGCCCCTGAACGGAGTACCCCATGAACCTCGGCCCCGGCCATCTGCTCTTGATCGGCATCGCCCTGCTGATCTTCTTCGGTCCCTCCCGCCTGCCGGAACTCGGCAAGAGCCTGGGCAAAGGCATCCAGGAGTTCAAAAAGGCCAGCCGAGAACTCACGGAATCCGCCACCGAAGAAGCCCCCGCCGACAAGGAAAAGAAATAGCTCCCCGGTTCCCACGGCCAAGCCTCCCACCGGAGGCCTGGCTCTTTTGACCGCTTCGCTCTCAGAGGACCATGGCGCTTCCTAGCACGCCGCCCGACAAGATGAGCTTCTGGGAGCACCTGCAGGAGCTGCGGGTGCGGCTGGTCCGTTCCCTCCTCATCGTCCTGGGTGTGTTCGTATTCGCCTACGGCTTTCCCTTCGGCTACAGGAACATCCCCTCCTTCCGCTTCAAGGTCTGGGCCTGGGCCCAGCAACCCTTCCTGAAGGCCATGGCCAAGGAGACGGGCAAGGCCATCTCCGAGCTCCATCCCTTCGCCTTCACGGACCTGGCTGAACCCTTCTTCAGCATGATGCGGCTCTCCCTCTGGACCGCCGGGTTCATCGCCGCGCCCTTCCTCTTCTACCAACTCTGGGCCTTCATCCGGCCCGGACTGATGCCCCGCGAACGCCGGCTGGTGCTGCCCTTCGTATTCATCACCTCCGCCTGCTTCATCGGCGGCTCCGCCTTCGCCTACTACTCCGGCATCGGATTCCTGAGCGACATCCTCTTCCAGGAGGCGGCCGCCGCGGGGCTGCGGGCCAACCTGCACGCCGCCGAGTACCTGGACCTCTTCATCTGGACCATGGTCATCACCGGCATCATGTTCGAGCTGCCGGTGCTGTTCTACTTCCTGGCGCGCTTCCGTCTGGTGACCGCGCGGTGGATGGTGAAGTACTGGCGCCACGCCACCCTGATCATCGTCATCTTCAGCGCCTTCTTCACGCCGGGCGACGCGATCGCCACGGCCATCTTCTTCAGCGTCCTGCTGCTGGGCCTCTATTTCATCTCCATCCTCGTGGCCTGGCTCGCCGAACCCCGTCAGCCGAGATAGTCCGCCAGGTCATCCAGGCAGAGCTGCACGGCCTGGTTGGGCTCCGGGGGTTTGGACAGGGACTGTCGAACCTGGCGGTCGTCCAACATCGGCAGCAGGTCCGCCTCCAGCCGACGGGCCAGATCCGCTGCCTGGTCGATGACCACGGCCCTCCCTTCCGCGGCCATGGCCATGGCATTCCTTCGCTGATGCCCGTGGGCGCTGGTGGGCAGCGGCACCAGGATCGCCCCCCGTCCTGCGGCCTTCAGCTCGGCGCAGGTGCTGGCCCCGGCCCGGCTCACCACGAGGCTGGCCGATTCCATGGCCTCATCCATGCGGGTGATGAAGGAGACCATCGCGTGGCGCGGGTGGCGGGCCCGGTTCTTCAGCCGCTCCAGTTCCGCGGAACCGGTCTGATGGAGAACCTCCCACTCGGACCTCCGGTCCAGCAGGGCCGGGGCGATCGCCAGCAGGGCCTCGTTGACGGCGCGGGCCCCGCCGCTGCCACCCAGGACCAGCAGTCGGAAAGGGGGCCGCAGGGCCCCGGCGGGCCGGAATTCCCGGAGGAAGGCCTGCCGGACAGGGGTTCCCACCACCCGGCAGTCGGCGGCGGGCAGCAGGGCCCGCACGGCCTCCATGCCGCACCACACGCGCCGCGCCTTCGGTGCCACCAGCTTCACCAGGGCTCCGGGGGCCGCGTTGCTCTCATGGAGGAAGTAGGGGATCTTCAGACTCCGGGCCGCCAGCAGGGCCGGCGCGGCGCCGTAGCCGCCGGTGCCGATGACGGCCCAGGGCCGGTCCCGGCGCCAGAGGACCTTCAAGAGGGAGACGGCGCGCCAGAGTTTCCATGCCGACCGCGCCAGCGGCAGCGGCGAGCGGCCCACGAACCCTTCGACGTCCAGGAGCAGATGCGGCCAGGGGCCCGCCGGAAGCTCCCGGGCCTCGATGCCGCGGCGGGCGCCGACGAAACAGATCGGACGGCCGGGCCATCGTGCGCGGGCGCCTTCCGCCAGGGCGATGGCCGGAAAGAAATGTCCTCCCGTGCCTCCCCCGGTAAGGATGAGCGCGTCTCGAAAATTCGGCGTGGTTTCTTGCATGCTCCGTCCACCATACCGGAAGGCCCGGGAATCCTACCCTGGGACAGCTTTGCAACCTACCCAAAGGCAAGGGTGATGGCAGACACAACACCCTCGAGAACGCGCTGGGGTGTGAGGTTTCATCAGGTTAAACTCTACCTTTGGGTGGGCCATCCGCCGACCTATTTGTGACGCATCAGGGAGCGCCCATGAAGATTCTCGTCGCCCTCAAGCAGGTACCCGACACCGAGACCAAAATCAAGGTGGCCGCCGACGGGCGGTCCCTCGATCCCGCGGACGTGAAGTGGATCACCAGTCCCTACGACGAGTTCGCGCTGGAAGAGGCCATCCGCATCAAGGAGCGCATGGGCGCGGAGGTGATCGCCCTCTCCGTGGGCGGCGACGCCGTCAAGGACGTGCTGAAGAACGCCCTGGCCCTGGGTGCGGATTCCGCCGTCCTGCTCAGGGGCGACGGCCAGGGCGACGCCTTCGGCGTGGCCCAGATGATCGCCGCCTACGCGAAGGACAAGGGCTTCGACCTGATCCTCTGCGGCAACATGGGCATCGGGGGCGACAACGCCGCCATGGGGCCCATGCTCGCCGAGCTGCTCGGCGTGGCCCAGGCCAATGTCATCGTGAAACTCGAACTCGGCGAGGGCACCTTCCGAGCCGAGCGTGAGATCGAAGGAGGAACCGAGATCGTGGCGGGTGCGCTCCCCGCAGTGATCAGCGCGCAGAAGGGCCTCAACGAGCCCCGCTATGCCAGCCTGAAGGGCATCATGGCCGCCAAGAAGAAGACCATCGAGGAGATCGAGGCTGCGCCCGTGACCATCGGCGCGCAGATCAGCGCCCTGGCCCTGCCTCCGCAGCGCCCGGCGGGCCGCAATCTGGAAGGGGACCCGGCCGCCCAGGCCAGCAGCCTCCTGCAGGCCCTGAAGGACGAAGCCAAGGTCTTCTAGCGCCCACCTCCGACTTCCGATTCGAAAGGACGACTCCATGATTCTCGTGTTTTGTGAACTGAAGGAAGGCCAGCTCCGCAAGCCCAGCGCCGAGGCCCTCAGCGAGGGCCGCCGCCTGGCGGATGCCTCCGGCAAGAAGCTCGGGGCCCTCTTCGTGGGCGCCTCCTGCGCCGGCGCCTCCGAAGCCGCCAAGTACGGCGCCGACGTGATCCTCACCGCCGAGGCCCCCACCCTGGCCTCCTATTCCAGCGATGCCTACGCAACCGTCCTCGCCGATACCGTCAAGGCCAAGGGCGCCACCGTCCTGCTGGCCGCCGCCACGGCCGTCGGGAAGGACGTCATCCCCCGCACCGCGGCCCGTCTCAGTGCCGGCTATGCCTCCGACGTGACCGGACTCTCCATGGTGGACGGCAAGCTCCTCGCCGTGCGCCCCGTCTACGCAGGCAAGGCCTTCGCCACCACCACCTTTGCCACCCCGGTCCAGATCGCCACCACCCGCCCCAACGTGTTCCCCGCGGTCGAGAAGCCCGGCCCCGGTGCGGTCGAAGCCCTTCCCGCCCCCGCCGGCGACTTCAAGTCCGTGGTGAAGGAGATCCTGGCCAAGGCCAGCGGCAAGGTGGACCTGAGCGAGGCCAACATCATCGTGAGCGGCGGCCGCGGCATGAAGGACGGCGCCAACTTCAAGATCCTCGAGGAGCTGGCCGACGCCCTCGGGGGCGTCGTGGGGGCCTCCCGGGCGGCGGTGGACGCCGGTTGGGGCCTGCCCCACAGCATGCAGGTGGGCCAGACCGGCAAGGTCGTGAGCCCCACCCTCTACATCGCCTGCGGCATCAGCGGCGCCATCCAGCACATCGCCGGCATGAGCGGCTCGAAGTTCATCGTCGCCATCAACAAGGACCCCGAGGCCCCCATCTTCAAGCTGGCGAGCTACGGCATCGTGGGGGACCTCTTCGAAGTCGTCCCCGAACTCACCAAGGCCGCCAAGGCCATGGGGATCGGTTCCAACTAATTCTCTGCGGGGGTTCCGCGCTGCGCGCACACCCCCGCACCCCCTCGCGAAGGCCGGGCCAAGCCCGGCCTTCGCTCTGCCAAATATCCCCTAGCTGCAAAAAGGCCCGACGACCGTCGGGCGTTTCTGCAGCTAGGAGAACGATCAGACGCCGAACTGCCTCAGGTGGTGATCGAGGTGCTTGTAGACCAGCCTGCCCCAATCGGGACCGCTGAGCCGGCCGAAGAAGGGGTGGACCCGGCCGTCCGTCTTCGCGACTCCCCGCTGGACCAGCCGGTCGATGAGGACGGCCAGGCGGGAGCGCTCGGCCTCGAAGTCCTGCGGGTCTGACACCACGTAGGCGGGATCGGTGGGGGCGCTGCGGCGGAAGGGCCGGTCCCCGAAGACCGCGCCGCGAATGAAGGGCGTGACCAGCTTCCCCAGGAGGGCCTGCTTCACCTGGCGGGCTCCCAGGCCGTCCTCGAGGGCGAGGGCGCAGTGCCGGAGCATCTGGGCGGGCTCCATCCGTCCCCAATGTCGCTGGGCGCCCGGCTCCAGGGCGGCAAACCGGCGGCACAGCGCCTCGCGGTCGGCGGGGTCGAAGAGTGAGTGCATCGGGCCTCCAGGCGTGGGACAGCGTGATCAGACCGGTTCGAATCCCTCGTCCAGGAGGAAGTTCCGGGCATCTTCCGGATCGCCGAACCGGGCCACCACCATGTCGCCTTCGCTCCCATCCCCATCGAGGGCGTCCAGGCCGTTCCGTTCCCGGATCAGGCAGGCCCCGCCGATCTCATCGAGCCCGAACTGCACCAGTTCCCGGATGCACCCGTGTTCATCCCGCCAAAGCTCAACCAGCAGATCCGTTCCCATGGCTCCCTCCCCGCTCCAGCCCTGCGGCGAAAGGTTAGGTCTTTTCGAAGAAGAGGACCACCATGCCGAAGCCCACCCGGTCGCCGTGCTTCAGCTCCCTGGGTTCCCCGGGCTGGATGCGTTCGCCCCGCACGAAGGTCCCGTTGGCCACGCCGGGCTCCTCGAGCAGGAAGTAACGGCCATGCTCGCAAAGAATGCGGGCGTGGCGCCGGGAGACGCTCAGGTTATGGTCCTCCTCGGTGAGGTCCATGTCGGGATGGACCCCCGTGGTGGGGTCGAACCGCCCGATGAGGGAACCGTGCGCGAGGATCGGATGGGATTTGCCGCTGAGGACCGACACGAGGCTGGCCACGGGCGCCGAGGGGACCTTGGCCGGACGGCCGCTGTCCATGGCCTCGACCCGCTCGCCGAGTTCCCGGTGCCGCTGCGCCAGCCGCTGCATCATCTTCACGGACACTTCCGGATTCTGGCGGATCATCCGCAGGAAGGTGCCCCGGGTGATGGCGATGAGATCCGAGTCCTCCAGGGCCATGGCCGTGTGCTGGCGGGGGAGGGCCTCCAGAAGACTGCCCTCGCCGAAGAAATCCCCCTTGGAAAGTTCTTCGACCCAGTCCCCCTGGGGCTCCTCTGAGACGTACATCCGGATCTTGCCCGACAGGATGATGTACATCTGCTGGGCCATCTCTCCCTTGCGGAAAACGATCTCCCCCTCGCGAAAACGCAGCTTGCTTTGATCGATGAAGCTGGGTTCAGCCATGAGGGTCCCGGGGAGGCTCCTAGATTAACCCAGGCCACCACCCGGGAGGAACTTCACAGACCCGAACCCGGGGGAAAGCACCGGGCCAGCAGGTCCTCCAGGATCCGGGCCTCGGCAGCCGAAAACCCGTCCAGGTGGGGGCAATCCAGGTCCAGGACCGCCCTCAGCCGGCCCCCTACCGTGACCGGAATCACCAGTTCGCTTCGGGTGGCATCATCGCAGGCGATGTGGCCGGGGAAGGCGTGGACGTCCGGCACCCGTTGGGAGAGGCCGGTCCGGGCGCAGGCCCCGCAGACCCCCTTTTCGAAGGGGATGCGGAGACACCCCATGCCGCCTTGATAGGGCCCCACGGCCAGCATCCGGTCCCCCACGCGCCGGTAGAACCCGCACCAGTTGACCTGCGGGAGGGTCTCCCAGAGCAGGCAGGCCAGCGTGGCCTGGAGGGCCACCTCGTCCGTCTCGCCCTCCAGGGCGGCCTCGATCTGCGGCAGGGCCGCCTGCAGCCGGGCCACCCGCTCGGGTTCAGGAAGCAGTGTGCCCCGCGCCACCTTCGCCAGCAGGATGCCCTCGCTCATTTCCAACCTCCGCTACCCTTGGTGCATGTCCATTTTGCGCTACTTGGCGGCCCCGCTGTCCCCCCTCTACGGAGCGGTGGTGGCCGCCCGCAACCGGAGCTTCGATGCCCACCCCGAACGGGCGGTCCAGGTCGGCGTCCCGGTGGTGTCCATCGGCAACATCAGCACCGGCGGGACGGGGAAGACGCCCCTGACGCTGTTCCTGGCCGAGGGTCTGGAGGGGGCCGGGTGGCCCAGTGCCGTGCTGTCCCGGGGCTACGGCGGTCGGCGGGAGGTGGATCCCATGAGCGTGGAGGCGGATTCCGACCCCCGGCAGACCGGCGATGAGCCCCTGCTCATGGCCCGGCGCCTGGGCCGGCACCGCGTGGTGGTGGGCCGGAAGCGCCATGCCGCGGCCCTGCGGGCCCTGGCCCAGCGGCCGGAGCTCCGCTGCCTGCTGCTGGACGATGGCTTCCAGCACAGGGCCCTCCATCGCGACCTGGATCTGCTGGTGCTGGATGGGGTTCGCCGCTGGGGCGATGGGCGCCTGCTGCCCCTGGGGGACCTGCGGGAACCCGTGGACAGCGTGGCCCGCGCCCACGCCCTGGTGGTGACCCGGGCCGCCCGGGTGCAGGACCGCGCCGAGGTCGAGGCCTGGTGGTCCCGCCACGGCTCCGGCGGCCCCGTCTTCTGGGTGGACTTCACCTTGCGGGGTCTGCGCCGCTGGGACGGGAGCGGGCCGCCGGCTCCCATGCCCCTGGCGGGAGCAGGCCCCGCCTTCGCCTGGTGCGGGCTCGGCCATCCCGAGGCCTTTTACGCCGACCTGATCCTGGCGGGGCAGGCCTGGGTGGGATCCCACAGCTTCCCCGACCACCGCGGCCCCTCGCCCGGGGAGCTCCGGCACCTGGAGGCCCTGGCCCAGGCCGAGGGCGCCGGGTGGATGGTCTGCACGGAGAAGGACGCCGTCAAGCTGGGGACCGGCCACGCCGGCGTGCTGGACATGCCGCTTTTCGTGGCCGAGCAGCGCGTCACTGGCGGCGAGGCCCTGCTGGGGTGGGTGCAGGACCGCCTGGCGGGCCTCAGTGGATCAGCAGCCGCTCCTTGATCTGCGTCAGGAAGCGGCGGCTGACGGGCACGAGCCTCCCGGAGCGGGTCCTGATGAGGGAGGAGGCATCCTGGCGGAGGATCTCGTCGACCCGCCTCAGGTTCACGAGCAGCTGCTTGTGGCACCGGGCCAGGAGGGGGACCCGGGTCTCCAGGACCGTCAAGGTGAGCTCCGTGAGGAACTCGCCCTTGTCGGTCACCAGGTGGACGCCGCATTCGCCGGAACGCACGTAATCCACGTCCGCCACATCGATGAGCTTGATGCCGTGCCCCGAGATGCAGGGGATCCGATCGAGGGAAGGGCTGTCGTAGACCGGTCGGCTCCCCTCCCGGAGGAACCGCTTCAGCTTCTCGGTGGTGCGGGCGAGGCGATCGGCCTGGACCGGCTTGAGGAGATAGTCGAGGGCGTTCTCCTCGAAGGCCTTCAGGGCGAAGGCGTCGTAGGCCGTCACGAACACCACCAGGGGCATCAGCTCCGGATCGAGCATGCCGAGAAACTGGAACCCGTCCACCTTGGGCATGTGGATGTCCAAAAACATCACCTCGGGCCGCATGGCCTTCACGGCGCGCAGGGCCTGCACCGCGTTGGAGCAGGTCCCGAGCACCAGGTACTCCCCGGTCTCGGACAGCAGCGTCTCGAGCTCCTCCCTCACATGCATCTCGTCATCGACGATCAGGGTCCTCATCATGCCAGCGCCTCCTCCCCGGGGATGCGGATCGAGACCCGCGTCAGCTGGTGGGGGATGCAGGCCACGGTGACGCCGGATTCTCCGTTCAGCAGGTTCCGGATGCGCTTTTCCACGATTCCGAGCCCGAGCCCATCGGTCTTCCCCTCCGCGCGCTCGAAGTAGGTGCCCGCGTCATCCTCCACATCGATTCGCGCGGCGCCGTCCTGCCAGAAGGCGTGGATGCGCGCGGAGCCCGGCTCCAGCTTGTCGGCGATCCCGTGCTTGATGGCGTTCTCGAGGAGGGGTTGCAGGGTGAAGGTGGGCAGCTTCACCTGGAGCATCGAAGGATCCACGTCGATCTCCACGGAAAGCCGCTCCTGGAACCGGGCCTTCTCGATCTCCAGGTAGGAGTTCACGTGGATGAGCTCCTCCTCCAGGGTGGAGAACTCCGGACTGCGCTTGAGGTTCAGGCGGAAGAACGTGGAGAGGTGGTTCAGCAGCTCCCTGGCCCGGTTCGCATCGCGGCGCATGATGGCCTGGATCGTGGTCAGCGAGTTGAAGAGGAAATGTGGATTGATCTGGGCGTGGGCCAGCTTCAGTTCCGCCAGGACCAGCAGGTTCTTCTGCTCCTGGAAGCGCGCCCGGAGCAGTTGGGTCGCCAGGAGTTCGGCGAGCCCCTCACCCAGGGTGCGGTTGATGCTCAGGAAGCGCTTGCGGGCCGGTTCGAAGAGCTTGATCGTCCCGATCACCTCCCCGTCCACCTGAAGGGGGACCACCAGCACCGAACCCAGCTGGCACTGGTCCGAGTACCCGCACCGGTAGACGTCGTGCAGGCCATCCAGGAACAGCACGTCGCGGTGGGAGATGGCCTGGTGACAGGCGGGCGCGAGGCCCATGCCCGGCCGATGGTGGTCCGATCCGATCCCGACGAAGGCGAGCACCGATTCCGTGTCCGTGATGGCCACGGCCCCGACCCCGGTCTCCTCCTGGATGATCCTGGCGAGGTCCGGGGCGGCCTCGCGGTTGAAGCCCTTGGCCAGCAGCCCGAGGGTCCGGCCTGCGATCCGCAGGGCCCGCTCCGTGGAGGCGGCTCCCACCTGGTCATAGAGGTGCCTGCGGTCCCTCAGGATGCTCATGAAGAGCGCGGCCCCCGTCGAATTGGCCGCGATCATGGGGAAGGCGATGGCCCCCACGAGCCGGAGGGCGTCCGGGAAGGGCCTTGCCACCAGCAGGATGATGATCATCTGGAGGGATTCCGCCACCATCATCGTGAAGAAGGCGGTCAGGGGGCTGAGGGCCCGCTCCGGTTCGGAGCGCCGTGTCAGATAGAGGTGGACGAGCCCCCCCACCAGGCCTTCCACCGTGGTGGAGAGACCGCAGGCCAGGGCCGTGAATCCCCCGTAGAAATAGCGGTGGAGGCCGCCCGTGAGGCCCACCGTGACGCCCAGGAAGGGCCCTCCCACGAGCCCGGCCAGGACGGGCCCGATGGCCCGAGTGTTGGCGAGGGCCCCGTGGATGGGCAGGCCGAGATAGGTCCCCCCGATCGAGATCACCGAGAAGAAGACGTAGAAGATGACCAGATCCCGGCGCGAGATGGCCTCCAGGCGGCGCAGCCGGAACATGGGGGAGTTGCAGTAGGCGTAGGCCACGAACAGGAAGAAGGACGCCACCTGGATGAGCGAGAACAGCAGCTTCACCGCACCTCCCTTTGTGTCCTCCACGATACCGGGATCCCCCGTCCCGCACGGGCCTCGGAGCCCCGCGCGGACCCCCATTTCGACCGCTCGTGGGCGGATTTCAGCCGGAAGGGAACCCTCTGGCGCCGGTGGCGCACCTCCCTCCCTTCCCCCGGGGGGAGCATCCGAACATGGGAGACAGGTCCACCTCCTTCAGCCCCCATTCCAGCCCGCCAGCGAACAAGAATCGCCCGCCGGACCTGTGGCACCGGAGATTCCACCCCCCTTTGGTCAACCTGTCATAATCCATCCCAAATCCAAACCATCACCCTCAAGGAGGACACGATGCTCAGTCAGGCTGTCTACGGCTCCCTCATGCTCGCGGCCCTGGGTCTCCAGGCGGGAGACACCGTCAAGATCGCCCTCACCGGTCCCTTCTCGGGCGGATCGGCCCCCATGGGGGTCTCCACCCGGGACGGCGCCAAGCTGGCCATCGCCGAGATCAACGCCGCGGGCGGCATCCAGGTGGGCGGCAGGAAGATGAAGATCGAGGCCATCGAGCGGGATGACGAGGCCAAGAATGAGCGCGGCGCCCTCATCGCCCAGGAACTGGCCGCCATGGGCGACCTCTCCGGCGTCATCGGCACCGTGAACACCGGCGTCTGCATGGCGGGCGACAAGCACCTGCAGGAGAAGGGCATCACCAAGATCATCTGCCCCGCCGCGGGTTCCGCATCCATGACCCAGTGGAGCAAGGCCGGCGTGAAGGATCTCTCCATCTTCCGCTTCGCCGCCTACGATGGCATCCAGGCGGCCATGGTGGTCGAGGAGGCCATCAACCGGCACTTCAGCAAGGTGGCCGTCATCTTCGACTCCACCAATTATGGCGTGTCCGGCCGGGACGACATCCTGGACCAGATCAAGAAGCAGGGGAACAAGCTCCAGGTCGTGGCCCAGGAGAAGTTCAACATCGGCGACAAGGACATGACCGCCCAGCTGCTGCGGGCCAAGTCCGCGGGAGCCCAGGCCATCCTCATCTGGGCCATCGGCCCCGAGCTGGCCGCCGTGTCCAACGGCGAGGCCAAGATCGGCATGAAGGCGCCCCTCATCGGTGGCTGGACCCTGTCCATGTCCAACTACATCGACAACGCCGGCAAGAACGGCAACGGCACCCTCATGCCCCAGACCTTCATCGAGGAGCCCATCACCCCCAAGGCCAAGAGCTTCATCGACGGCTACCACCAGACCTTCAAGGTGGGCCGCATCCCCTCCGCCGTGGCCGCCGCCCAGGGCTATGACGCCGTCTACATCTTCGCCGCCGCCGTGAAGCAGGCGGGCACCACGGACACCCACAAGATCAAGGAGGCCCTGGAGAACCTGAAGGAGCCCGTGAAGGGCGTCATCGCCACCTGGAACCACCCCTACACCAAGTGGGATCCCGCGGACGTCACGACCCACGAGGCCTTCCGCCGCGAGCAGGTGGTCATGGGCATGGTGCAGGACGGCCGGGTGGTCTTCGGCAATGCCGCCGACAAGGCCCGCCTGATCAAGGAGGCCGCAGGTACGACTCCGGCCAAGGCGAAGACCAAGGCCAAGAGCAAGTAGGCCCCGAATCCACATCCCGGGGGGCTTCGGCCCCCCGCTTTTTCTGATCCCTTCTGATACGGGCCGGGCATGAATTCTTTGATCATCGGACAGATGGCGGTCAGCGGTGCGCTGATGGGGCTGGTCTACGCCCTCATCGCCTACGGCTTCCAGCTCACCTTCGCCACCAGCAAGAGCATCAACTTCGGCCAGGGCGAGCTGGTGATGATCTCGGCCTTCTTCTGCCTCACCCTCACGAACCTGGGGCTGTCCTACTGGCTCATGGTGCCCCTCGGCCTCATCTTCGGCGCCATCATGGGCCTGGTCGTCGAGCGCGCGGGAGTCCGGCTCGCCCTCGAGCAGAAGAGCGAGGGCTGGATCCTCCTCACGATCATCATCGGACTCTTCTTCTTCTCGGCCGCCGAGAACATCTGGGGGAGGGACGACCGCCCCTTCCCCACACCGATCTCCGCGGATCCGATCAACGTGCTGGGCATCGATGTGACCCGGCTCGAGCTCTCCGTGGCCGTGGGCGTGCTGGGCATCATGGGCCTCATCGAGCTCTTCAAGCGCCGCACCCTGCTGGGCAAGGCCTTCGAGGCGGTGTCGGCGGACCGCGACGCGGCGGAACTCATGGGCATCTCCGCCACCCGCACCGTCATGCTCTCCTACGGACTCTCGGGCGCGGTGGCTGCCGTGGCGGGCATCCTGGTCTCGCCCATCACCACGGTGGGCCCCACCATGGCCACGGCGCTGATCCTCAAGGCCTTCTCCGTGGCCGTGGTGGCGGGCCTGGATTCGGGTTTCGGCGTGGTCCTCGTCGGCATGGTACTGGGGGCGCTGGAAAGCCTCTCCAGCTTCTACCTGGGCAGTGGCTGGCGCGAAGCGCCGGGCCTCGTCCTGCTGATCCTCGCCCTGGCCGTGCGCCCCACCGGCGTGTTCGGCAAAGCCATCATCCGGAAGGTGTGAGATGAAGCGCATCCTCCTCCTCCGCGGCGCCGAGCTCATCGCCTTCGCCTTCCTCGCCACCATTCCCCTGCTGGTGGTGAACCCCTACGCCCTGGGCCTCCTCACCCTCCTGGCCATCTACGGCATCCTGCTCATCGGGCTGGACGTCACCGTGGGCTACCTGGGCCAGGTGAACCTCGGCCACGTCGCCTTCCTGGGCCTGGGCGCCTACGCCGCGGGCCTCGCCGTCACCCGGTTCGGCCTGGGCATGGGACCGGCCCTGCTGGCGGCCATGGCCGTGGGCCTGGTCCTGGGCAGCCTCCTCGCCCTGCCCGCCCTCCGCCTGGACGGGCCCCAGTTCGCCCTCGCCACCCTCAGCTTCGCCGCCCTCAGCACCACGGCGCTGAACGAGCTGGAGAGCCTCACCGGTGGAGCCCAGGGCCTGAGTCTCAACCGGCCGCCCGTCTTCGGCCACGACCTCACACCGCCAGCCTTCTACTGGCTCTGCATGGCCCTGCTGGCCGTGGTGTGGATGCTCATGCGCAACCTGCTGGCCTCCCAGTGGGGCCGGGCCTTCGAGGCCCTGCGCGACAGCCCCATCGCCACCGACGCCATGGGCGTGGGCACCTACCGGCACAAGGTCGCGGCCTTCGCGCTGGGATCGAGCCTGGGGGGCCTGGCGGGAGGGCTCTACGCCTTCAACTTCCAGTACCTCCAGCCCCAGAGCTTCACCTACGACCTGATGATCATCCTGCTCCTGGGGGTGGTGCTGGGCGGACGCAAGAGCCTGTGGGGCGCCTTCGTGGGCGCCTCGGTCATCGTCCTGCTGCCCAACCTGCTCTCGAACCGCCACCTGTTCCAGATCTTCTCCGGCCTCGGCTTCGCCATGGCCCTGGCCGCGGGGCTGCGCGGCCTGGTGAAGAAGACCACGCGCCCCTTCCAGGCCCTGGCCCCCGTGGTGGCCATGGGCATCCTGGTGGTGGGCGGGCTGATCGTGGAGAACACGGAGGATTGGCGCAAGGCGATCTTCGCCCTGATGCTCTTTTCCGTGGTGGTGGGCCTGCCCGAAGGCCTCATGGGCTTCCTGTCGATCTTCCTGGCCAAGCTCTTCCGGGTGCCCCATGCGGCCCTGCCCGAGCCCTCGGACATCGAGGCCCTTCTGCCCCCCCGGCCCGCCGACGGCTCGCCCCTGCTGGTGCTCGAGGACCTCAAGCGCCACTTCGGCGGTGTGAAGGCCGTGGATGGCCTCTCCCTGACCATCCGCTCGGGCAGCATCCACGGCCTCATCGGCCCCAACGGCTCGGGCAAGAGCACCGTGGTGAACGTCATCTCGGGGCTCTATACCCCCAGCTCCGGCCGCATCCTGCTGCGGGGCGCGATGCTGCCCTCCGGCAGCCTCTACCGGGTGTCGAGGGCCGGCGTGGCGCGGACCTTCCAGAACCTCCAGCTCTTCGGGGAGCTCACGGCCCTGGAGAACGTCATGGTGGCCCTGAAGGGGGTCTACCGCAGCCCCCTGCCCCTGGTGCTGCTGGGCCTGGCCCGGCGGGAGGAGCGGCAGGCCCAGGCCGACGCCCTCTGCCTGCTCGACCGCATCGGCCTGAAGGATCAGGCCCTCACCAGGGCCAAGGACCTCACCTATGGCGCCCAGCGCTTCCTGGAGGTCGCCCGCGCCCTGGCCCGCAAGCCGGACCTGCTCATCCTGGACGAGCCCGCCGCGGGCCTCGCCCATCCCGACGTGGTCCAGCTGATCGAGATCATCCGGCGGGTCCACCGGCGCGGCATCAGCGTGCTCCTCATCGAGCACCACATGGATGTCGTCAGCGAGCTGTGCGATGCCGTGACCGTGCTGGACGGCGGCAAGATCATCGCCGAAGGCACGCCCGACGAGATCAAGCGCCACCCGAAAGTGGTGGAGGCCTACCTGGGCCAGCCCGCGCAAACGGAAAATCCTGAACCCGAAACACCAGGCGGCCCCGCGCCGCAACCCGCGTGAAGGAGGCATCCATGCTGCAGGTGGAGGATCTCCATGCGGGCTACGGCGCCAGCGAGGTGTTGACGGGCACCACCCTCAAGGTGAAGCAGGGCACCCTGGTGGCGCTCATCGGAGCCAACGGCGCCGGGAAGACCACGACCATGCGGGCCATCTCCGGCAGCCTGAAGCCCAGCCGCGGCAAGGTCAGGCTCGACGGCCAGGAGGTCCAGGGCCTCGATGCCTCGCGCATCGCGCGGCTGGGGCTCGCGCACTCCCCCGAGGGGCGCAAGGTCTTCGGGCCCCTGTCCGTGGAGGACAACCTCCTCCTGGGCGCCTACGGACGGCTGCCCCGGTTCTTCGGCTTCCGGGCGAAGGCCAAGGCGGATCTGGAGCGCGTCTACGACCTGTTCCCCAAGCTCCGGGACCGGGCCAAGCAGGCCTCCGGCACCCTTTCGGGGGGCGAGCAGCAGATGCTGGCCATCGGCCGCGCCCTCATGGCCCGGCCCAAGGTGATGCTGCTGGACGAGCCCTCCATGGGCCTCGCGCCGGTCATCGTGCAGGAGGTCTTCAGGACCATCCGCCGCCTCAAGGAGGAAGGCATCACCCTCCTCCTGGTGGAGCAGTTCGCCAAGAGCGCCCTGGAAGTCGCGGACTATGCCTACGTCATGGAGCATGGCCGCATCGCCGTCGAGGGCACTCCCGAGGAGCTGAGCCGCAACGAGCGCGTGATCGCCGCCTACCTGGGCTGAACCGGGTTTCCGGCGCCCCCCCGGGGGCCTGTCCGCCCCGAATCCACCCCCCGGAGGGGGAATTCACGCCAGAACGCATGTCAACCGGACCCCGTGCCGATCCCTAGGGCAACTTTCAGGGGGTTCCGACATGTTCCAGAGGATCGTGGCACTCGGCCTGGTTTCCTGCGCGCCCCTCCTGGCGGATGACCTCAGCCGCACCTTCCAGTTCGACGTGCACAGCGTGGCGCCGACCTTCGAGGGGCATTTCCAGGGGGTCCAGAACGGAAACCCCCTCGTGGTGGACCTCCAGAACGACTTCGGCATCCAGAAGAGCTCCACCAAGGTCGGCTTCGGCATGGAGTACCAGGGGCCGCGCTTCGCCGTCGAGGTCTCCGCCGAAGAACAGGACTACCGGGGACACAACTTCATCCAGCGGGACGTGCAGATCAACGGCTCCACCTTCCGCGCCGGGGCCATCGTGGACTCGACCGTCAAGCTGAAGGACTACACCTTCAACTGGACCATCCGCGCGCTGACGTGGACCCAGTACTGGATCGGTGTCGACCTCGGGGTGCGGGTATGGGACCTGGACATGACGGCCTCGGCCTACGAGCCCCTGACCACGGCCTATGTCCCGCCCGCCACCGAGAAGCTGCCCCTGCCCATTCCGCAGATCGGCCTATCCACGGGCTTCGACGCCTTCGACAAGCGGGTGGTGGCCAAGGGGTTCTACCACCTGCTGACCTACAAGGGGGCCTCCTATCACCATGCCGGGGCGGACCTCCGCTACTTCCCCCTCCGCTGGCTCGGGGTCCGGGTCTTCACCGATGTGGAAAAGTTCAACGTGCCCAACGGATCCATCAAGGACGATCTGGAGCTTCAGCTGAACCGGCAGGGGACGGGGTTTGGCGTCGTCGCCCGGTTCTGATCCGCCACCCATCCAGGACAAGGCCCCGAAGGAATCGAATCCCCCGGGGCCTTGCCCTGCCCGTCCCTGAATCCTACTGGCCCAGGGTGAGCCGGTAGCCATTGATGGTGACGACCCCGCACCCCTGCTGGATGGTGGCATCCGTGATCGAGGTGTTGAAGCGGATCTCGGCCTTGGCAGGAGGAAGGGAAAGATCCAATACACCCGAGCTTGGGAAGTTGCAGCCCGTGGTCCAGGTCAGCGGAGTGGCCTGGTCGATGGTGGCCGTGAGCGTGTCACCGGCCGGCTGGGTCTGCTGGAACGTGTAGGTCCCCCAGAACTTCACCGCGTTCGCGTTGGACCAGTCCGCCTGGAGATTCGGCGTATAGGTCCAGGTCTTGTTCTTGCTGGCATCGGAGGCGCTCTGGAAGGCCACGGTGAAGGGTTGGGGTACCGTGATGGTGGCCGTCTTGGCTGTCGGGTTGATGGTGGTCACCTTGGTGCCGGAATAATGCCAGGTCCCCGAGGCATCGGTCACGGTCACGTCGTAGACGGCCGAATCCACGACGGGGCTGGTTCCGGAAGCCGTGACGGTCACGGTGCCGGACATGGTGCCGCCACTGGCCGACTGGCACCCGTTGAAGGTGTATTTGAAACTCGAAGGGCCGGTCGGAGCCACCGTGATGCACCCGCTGCCGGAGGTGCCTGAGGCGAGGTTGTCCGGCCGGATCGTCTCGAGATCCGTGAATGTGATGGTGGCCACCCCTGCCGGTGACACCTTCAGGGAGGCCGGATCCGTGTTTTGAACCGTCACCTGGGGGCTTGAGCTGGAACTGCAGGCGACCAGTCCCAGCATCAGGGCCGTGGCCACTTGGGCGCGGATGGACATGGGATCCTCCTTGGGCATCTAGAGCCCTCTATCGAACGGCATGAACCAGGAACTTAGAAACCGCTGGGATTTCTGATTCTTGCTCCAAAGCGAAAAGCCCCCGACGGGGGCCTTTCGCTTTGGAGCGGGCGACCAGGATTGAACTGGCGACATTCAGCTTGGGAAGCTGACGTTCTACCACTGAACTACGCCCGCGGGACCTCCAGCTTAGCGCAGTCCTTTGCATGGGGGCTACCCCTTCCCCTTGGCCTTCATCTCCATCAGGCGCTTGGCCTCCCGGCGCAGCAGCTCGGCCACATTCCTGTCCTTGATGAGCAGCTTCATGTCGCTGTCATAGAGGCGCTTGAAGTGGGTCATGGCCACGGGCAGGGGGGTGCGGGGGTTCATGACCAGGGCCTTGGTGATGGGATATTTCTTCATCCACTCCCGGCTGTTGGCGATGATCCGCAGCACCTCCTCGTTCACGGTGCGCATCTGGGCGATGTAGGCCACCTCGCCTTCCGTGATCCGGCCGTTCCGGATGACGTTCACCTGGATGAGTCGGTTGGACTCCCGGATGAGAAGGGTGCGCTCCTCCTTGCCGCCCTTGATGGCGAGCATGATCTTCTGGTTGGTACGGAGCTTCATCACGCGCTGGGAGAGGGTGAGGTTGATCTCCTGCCCCTCGTCATCCACCGCAGGATTCTGCGCCAGCAGGCGGCGCTCGGCGGCCATCTCCTCCGACTCGTCCTCGGCCTCGGCCTCCTCCTTGGATTTCTCCTTGGGCAGCGGGAGTTCCGACCAGGCGCGATCGAGGCGACCGGCCTCCACCTCTTCGATGATCTCCAGACGGTCCTGCTTCACCTCCTCCGGGATCAGGCGCAGGACATCGAAGCGGAACTCGTTGACCCGCCGCTTGATGACGTACTCGCCTTCCGGGTGCTCCTCCAGCAGGTCGAGGATCCTCGGGCGCTCCATCCAGAGCACCTGGTTGTTCAGCACGATCTCGAGCACGGACCCCGGCAGGCTGGGCACCGAGGCTTCGACGATGGCCGCGGTGAGGGAGGGATTCAGGAGGGCGGCCTCCAGCAGGGCCGGTTCCTTGCGGTGGCAGAGCACCAGCTGCAGGGGGGCGGGCGGCTCGATCGCCTCCAGCAGCACCCCCGACAGGAGCGATTCCGGCATGCTCGAGAAGAAGTCGAGGGCCCGCTTCGTGTAGGGCGTCTCCCTCAGCCCCGCGTGGGCCAGGGCGAACAGCAGGTCCCGGGTGGGCACCGGCAGGCTGCCCCCCACCAGGGCCATGGCCATGGGTTCAGGCAGTCCGCCTTGGAGGAAGCGATCAACGATGGGGTGCATGCTCATGGCCGGGATCCGTCCTCGTCATCATCAGGCACCGGCGCCCCCTCGGGAAGTTCAGGGGGGGCCAGTTTCAGCCAATGCCCTTCTTCATCGAACTGCCCAGTCCAGGCCTCCCCGACGCTCTGGCCGTGGATGATCCGGTGGCCGGCCACCTCCACGTTCACCACGCCGGCGTTGTCGAGCCGGAGCGTGAAGGGCCCCTTCACCCGCAGCCGCCAAGGCTCGGAGACCCGCAGGACCCGCGCCAGGGGCGGCCCGCCGGACTCCGCCTGGGGCTCGATGCGCACGTTGCACGTGTCCATGGCCCGAAGGCTTACCAGGGTGCCCTGCTCGTTCAACGGGACCTCGGGCAGGAGCTCTCCGAGCACGGGATAGGGGGAGGCAGAAGGCGCCGGCGGCGGCGGCAGGCTGGGCTTGGCAGGCACCGTCGGGTAGCTGGATGGGGGCTTACGGCCCAGGCTCGGCCCCGGCACCACCAGCCAGAGCAGCACCAGCACGGAGACCCCCGTCAGCAGGCCCATGACCACCCGCTCGAGCCGCTCCTGCCTGGGATCCGGAGGTTCCAACTCCTGCACCCCGGGAATGGTCTGGAAGGCCCCGGTGTGGCACTCGAGATCCACCTCCAGACGGGCGGCCAGTTGGCGGGCCAGGGGCCGGGGGCGCCCGGGCGGCAGCGCCTCCCAGTGATCCCCCTCGATGGCCTCCAGGTGCCGGAGGGGCAGCTTGAGCTCCGTGGCCAGCGCCTCCAGGCTGATGCCCTTGGCCTCGCGGACCCGCTGGAGCAGCTGGCCGACGGATTCCTCTCCAGTCATGCCTTCCACCCCACCGGCAGTTCCTTCAGGAGGCGGGCTAGCTGATCGCGCCGCTCGCCCCGGTTCAGGCGCCGGTCATCCAGGCTGCCGCGATGGGCCATGGTGTCCGAGAGCGTCTGCTGCAGGTCGTCCGGCGTGACGAAGTCCCGGCCTTCGAGCCAGGCCTCGGCCTGGGCCAGCCCCAGCCAGTGCTTGGCGGCGCGGCTCGAGCAGAACCCCCCCTCGGCGCGGATGCGCTCCACCATCCGCTCGACGTAGTCCAGCACCGCTTCGGAGACCTTCACGCGGCGGACCGCCTCGCGGGCCTGGCGCCACCCATCCAGATCCAGCACGGGAAAGAGGGTGTCCAGGCGCTCGGCGCCCGCCTCCCCCGTGAGAATGCGTCGTTCCGCCGCCCGATCCGGGTAGCCCAGGTGGATGGTGCAGGAAAAGCGGTCCAGCTGGCTTTCAGGCAGGGGAAAGGTGCCCGCGTGATCCAGCGGGTTCTGGGTGGCGATGACGAAGAAGGGCTCGGGCAGCTTGTGGGTGCTGCGATCCAGGGTGACCTGCCCTTCCACCATGGCCTCCAGCATGGCGCTCTGGGTCTTGGGGCCGATGCGGTTCAGCTCATCCAGCAGCAGCACGTGGCAGAACACCGGGCCGGGCTGGAAGCGGAAACCCTGTTCCTTCGCGTCCCAGAGGTGGACGCCCAGCAGGTCCGAGGGCAGCAGATCGTTGGTGCCCTGGACGCGCTGGAAGCTGCCGCCGAGGATGCGGGACAGCCCCTTGGCAAGCGTGGTCTTCCCCACCCCGGGCAGATCCTCCAGCAGCACGTGGCCGCCCGCCAGCATGGCCGCGAAGGCCCGCCGGACCTGCGCCTCCTTGCCCACCACCACGGACTGGAGGGCGGCGAGTCCTGCCCGCGCCGCCGGACGAATCCCCTCCGGACTGCGGGCCGGGGGGACGAGGATGGGTGGGGCCTGGGTCATGGAGCCTTCCGAGAGCGATTGTTTCCTAGATCTTCGAGAGGAATGCCATGGTCCCGCAAGCGCTGCGCCAGGGTCCGGAGGGTCAGGCCCAGGGCCTCGGCGGCCCGGGGCAGGTCCCCGGCGGCTTCGGTCATGGCCTGCCGCAGCAACTTGCCTTCGGCGGAACGCGCCACGGCCTTGAGCATGCCGTCCAGGCTGCCGGTCTCGGGCCAGGGTAGGCAGAGGGGGGCCTGGCCCAGCCCTAGGTCCGGAAAGGTCCGGAGGGCGTGTCCTTCGGTGAAGAGCAGGGTCCGGCCCAGGAGCACCTCCAGCTCCCGCACGTTGCCCGGCCAGCCATGGTCCAGCAGCTGCCGCTCCGCGCTGCGCTCCAGCCAGGGCGCCGGGCGCCCCTCCCGCTGCGCGGCCACCTCCAGCAACTGGCGGGTCAGGGCCAGCAGATCCTCCCGCCGTTCCCGCAGGGCGGGTACCCGCAGCTCCAGGGAGCCCAGGCGCTGGGCGAGGTCCGGGGGGAGGACGCCCTCGAGGTCCACGCTGCCCGTCCAGGCGAGGCGGCTCCCGGGCCCGCTGTCCATGGCCCGCGCCAGGGAACCCGCCGCCGCGGGGGCCAGGTGCTCCAGCCCCGAAATGAAGAGGCTGCCGCCCTCCAGCAGCTGGAGCATCCGTGGATCGGGGCCCTCGGGTCCCAGGGTCGCCGCGGGCAGGCTCAGGTAGGGCGCGGCCGGGTGGCGCAGGACGTGGAGGCGGCGGGCGCAGCGCTCCCGGCCCGACCCGAGCTCGCCGCGAAACAGGACGGGCAAGTCCGTGGCGGCCGCCTGGCGCAGCGCCGCCTCCAGGGCCTGCATGGCGGGACTGTGGGCGACCCAGGGCTCGGCGGGATCGGGCGGCGGCGCGCCCACCAGGGCCCGCAGGCGGTCCAGCAGGGCCAGGAAGGCATCCAGGTCGAAGGGCTTGGGGAGAAAATCGTCCGCGCCCAGCCGCATGGCCTCCACGATATCTCCGGGCTCGCCGAAGGCCGACATGAGCACCACGCGGAGGCCGGGGTTCAGGCGCCGGGCCCGGCGGATCAGCTCGAGGCCGCTCATGCCGGGCAGCCGCAGGTCCGTGACCAGTACCTGGAAGGGCGTGGATTCCATGGCCCGGAGCGCCTCCTGCGGGTCCGCCACGGCCGTCACCTTCCAGACCGTGCCTTCCAGCGCCTGGCTCAGCAGGCGCCGGAAACTGTCCTTGTCCTCGACCAGAAGGAGGTCCATGGGAAGAAACTAGCAGCTATCCGCGCTCAGTTGACTCCGCCGCAGCCCTCGATGAACCGCCGGCTCTGGGCCTCGGCTTGGGCCTCGAAAAGGGCCAGGCCCCCCACCAGGCGGAGGCCTGCTTCCCGGGCCCACAGGGCGAAGGCGGTGTCCTCCTTGTAGATCCACTCCACGGCCCAGCGGGCGCTGGCCTCGGCCGCCCCCAGCAGTTCGGGGAAGGGCGCTGGATCCGTGGCGGACATGCCCAGGCTGGTGGCCTGCACGAT
>JARLGO010000185.1 GCA_031292655.1 Geothrix sp. | reverse complement strand
GGGCCGTCTGCTGGTGGATGGCAAGTCCAGCCTCCCCCTCGCGCGAAAATTCCTCCCTTTCGGAACCCACAAGCTCACCTACTCCAGGCCCGGCCACGCCCCCTCGGAGGCCGTCCTGGAACTGGCCCCCCATGATGTGAAGTCCACGGATTTCAAGCTGACCCGGACCTCCTCCACCATCACCCTCTACGTCCAGCCCAGCGATGTCGAGGTCCTGCTGGATGGACAGAGTCTGGGATTCGCCATTGGAAAGGCGGGTCCGGACGCCGCGCCCCTCGCCGTTCCCTTGGGCCTGCGCCCCGAAGAGCTTTCCGCCCCCTTCGTCGTTCCCCAGCTGTCCCCCGGCAAGCACCGTCTCGAGCTGCGGGCAGCCTGCTTCCGGCCCAAGCTGCTTGAGTTGGGCGCCGAGTTCGCCACGCCTCTCGCGGATCACACCCTCGAGCCCATCCGCATGGAACCCTCCAGGGGCACGCTTTCCGTGAGCTCCGCGTGGCCCGGGGGTGAGCTCTTTCTCTCCGGCCAGAGCCGCGGACCGCTGCCCGCAGCCAACCTCGCGGTCTGTTCGGGCCCCTACGATCTGCTGGTGCGGTTCCCCTCGGGCGCCTTCTTCCAGCGCATCAGCGTGGAGGAGGGCAAGACCCTCAACCTGGAGGTGCGGCCGAAGCCCCGCCTGGCCTTCCTGGGCCTCGAAGGGGGCGACTTCACGGGCCGCGCCCGCTTCCAGGCCCAGTTGGAGTCCCTCGGGGACCGGTTGCAGCAAGTGACCTTTCTGCCCGCCCATGCGGGTGAACCGGCCGCCGAGGCCCTGACCCGCTTGAAGGCCTCCCGGGAAGCCGAGCTGGTGCTGATCGCCAAGCCGATCCCGGACAAGGTCACCCATCTCGTGGAACTCACCGTGGCCACCCTGGATGGGGAAGAGGAAAGCCTGGTGCTGAAACCCCTGGAGCAGGATCCATTGGGTTCCCTGGTGGCGCGCCTGAATGAAGTCCCGCCCATCCGGAGGCCCGGCCTGGGCCTCTCGGTCCTGGACATCCCCGGCGAACCCGGGCCCTGGGTGCTCGCCGCCTCAGAACCGGCCATCAAGGCGGGTCTGCAGGTCGGCCGCCCCATCCTCCAGGCCCAGGGGAAGCCCCTCGCCACGGCCCAGGGACTCCAGGAGGTGGTGGGCTCGTCCCAGGGGCCGGTGTCCATCCTCCAGGACGGCGGTACCACGACCTTGCCCGTCCAGTGGGATTCCCTGGAGATCCCCCTCGGCTCCAAGGGGCTCTGCTACCCCGCGGTGCTGGCCCAGCTCCGCCTGCAGTACGCCGGCGCCAAGGGGGACGAGGCCAACCTGATCAAGCTCAACATGGCCCTCGTCCTGATGCAGTTCCGGAAATACGACAAGGCCATCGAGCTCCTGAGGGACGCCAAGCTCAGCGCCGTCCATGGCGTCAGCCAGGGCACCATCGACTACCACACGGGGCTCTGCTTCCTCCACTTGGGCACTTCCTATCAAACCGAAGCCATCCAGGCATTCGGCCAAGCCCTGAAGTATCCTCAGTCAACCCTTCTCGGTCCCGAAGGCCCCCTGGTCGCTCCCCTGGCCAAACAAGCCCTCGCGGACCTGAAGTGAGGTGGAGGAATCCATGCGGCATCAACGTGGTGAAGGCAAGCTCGGGTGCATCGTCTCCATGCTGGTCCTGGGCGCGCTGGGCGCGGTGGCCTACAAGGTCGTTCCCGTCTATTACGGCAACAGCGAGCTCATCGACGCCTGCGATTTCATCGCCAGCGACGCCAGCAAGCGGCCCCTCGAGGTCATCGACCGTGAGATCCGGTCGAAGGCGAAGGAACTGGGGGTCCTGGAGGCCCTGACGGACAAGAACGCCATCCATGTCAGCAAGAGCGGGGGCGAGAACGCCGGAACCTGCACCATCACCCTCCGGTACAAGCGGACCATCGATTTCTACGGCGTCTACACCTGGACACTCGAGACCGACAAGCGCATCAGCAAGCCGATCTTCGAAAACATCGGCTGATCTCCTGTTGCGGTGAGGGCCGGCCCGGGGCACCCTGCCCTCATGCCTCTGTCCCTTCCGAAAGACAGCACCCAGGAATCCAGTCGGGCTCTGCAGCCCGTGCGGATTCCAGGATCCAAGTCGATCACCAACCGAGCCCTGCTCCTGGCGGCCTTGGCACCGGGAACCAGCCGACTACGCGGGGGTCTCGAGGCGGAGGACACCCGCTGGATGCGACAGGCTCTGCGGGGGCTGGGATTCCCCCTCGAAGAGCGCGACGGAATCTGGTCGCTCCCCGGGGGCCGGCGTCCCCAAGCCCAGGCCCCCCTCTGGCTCGGGGCCTCGGGCACCACCCTGCGCTTCCTCCTGCCATGGCTCGCCCTGGTCGCCGGGGAACGAGTTCGGCTGGAAGGGGATCCGCGGCTCTTCGAGCGGCCCTTGGGACCTCTGCTGGATCCGCTTCAGGCCCTGGGGGCGACCTGGTCCCCGGAGGGCACCGGCGCCTGGCTCGATCCGGCCCCAGTCCCCCCGCGACGGCTGGAGCTTCGCGTGGATGCCCGCCTCAGCAGCCAGTTCCTGTCGGGGCTGGCCCTGGCGGCCGCCGCCCTGCCGGAGCCGAGCCGACTCACCTGGACGGAGGTGGCCAGCCCCAGCTACCTGGTCCTCACGACCCAGTGGCTGCGCCGCTTCGGTTGCGCAGCGGAGCTCGAACCGGGGCAGTGGCGGATTCCCGGAGGCAGCCTCGCCCCGCAGGATCTGGACCTGCCCGGGGACTGGAGCGGAGCCGCGGCCTTCCTCGCCGCCGCCGCCGCCACCGGACGGAGCCTGCGCCTGGGCCCCCTGGATCCCGAGGACACCCAAGGGGACCGGGCCATGGTGGCCATCCTGGCGGCCGCCGGGTGCCGCATCCACTGGCCCGAGGCGCAGGTCCTGGAGGTGTCCGGCAGGCTGGAGCGGGGCCTGGACGCGGACCTGACGGACTGCCCGGATCTGGGGCCCGTGCTGGCCGCCCTGGCGGCCCTGGCCCCGGGGCCCTCGGAGCTGCGGGGCCTCCAGACCCTGCGCCTCAAGGAATGCGACCGCCTGGAGGCCTCGGCGGAACTGGTGGGCTGGCTGGGGGGGCAGGCGGAGGTGGTCGGGGACCACACCTTGCGCATCCGGCCGGGCACCCCTTCCCGGGTCCGGGGCCCCTTCAACCCCAGGAATGACCACCGCATGGCCTTTGCCGCCGCCCTCGGCGGACTGCGGTGGGGCGGCGACCTCCAGGATCCGCAGTGCGTGGCCAAGACCTTCCCTGATTTCTGGGAGGTCTGGCGGGGAATGCTTGGATGCTGAGGGCGGCCTGGCTGGATGACTGGCCGGCTCCCTGGGGCCTCGATCGCGGGCGGCGCTGGGGCGATCCGGCCTGGGCGCTGGCGGCCATCGCCCAGGCCTGGCTGCTGGGCGGCCGGGAGGGCCGCTGGCCGCGGTTGGAGCCGGCGGCCCGCCGGCCCCAGGGCCCCCGGGTCCTGGCCGCCCCCACCGAGTTCGGCCCTCGCCCCGACCCGGCCTGGATCGCGCACCTGCGTCACGGCAGCAGGGCAGCCCCCGCCGGGCATCGGGGCACCCGGGAGGACGAGCTCCAGGCCTGGGCCTGGGAAGCCCTCCTGGCGGGCGACGGGACTCCCTGGATGGCGGCGGGTTCGGTGCTCCTGGACCTGACCCAGCGCCTGAGGTGGATCCCCCTCCTCGGGGCCGTGGATGCCGAGGGCACCCTCCACCTTCCGCCCTTCCTGGATTTGGTCCCGGCCCGGTGGCACGCCCTCCCACCGGGCTGGTGGGAAACGCTCCTGAGGGGCCTGGATGCTTCGGGCCGGCTCCTTCCAGAAGGACCCATGGATCCCCACCTGCCCTGGCCTGCCATCCAGCGCCACGCGGAGGCCCTGGTTCTGGATTCTCTCCCGGCGGAGCTGGCTCCCTTCCAGGCCTCCCCCTGGCTGCACGCGGCCCCCAACGGCGACTGGATGCTGGATCCGGGAATCCGGGCCTGGGGCCGGGGCTTCGGCGCCTCCGTCCCCGGCCTGCTGCCCCTGGTCCCCGGAAACCTGGCCTCGGGCCACCCCCCGGATGCAGACCTGGCGGCGGTCCTGGATCTGCGCATGCCGGTCCACCATCCGCCCGGTTGGGGGACCTCCCTGGAGGCGGATCTCCGGGAGGACCTGCATCGACCTGCGGCGCCAGCGGCCTCGGGCCATCCCACCTGGGACCGGCTGCGGATGCGCTGGGGCGGCGATTCGGTTGAACCCGGCCTCGGCTATCCCCCCTGGGGCAACGGGGCCCATCCCTGCGCGGACCCCTTCCATTGGATGGCCCAGGGACAGGCGGCCAGCCGGGCCTGCGAGCCTGAGCAGGCCCTGCGAGCCTTCACCCTGGCCCACGCCCACTTCATGCGGTTGAAATCGCCGGGCTGGGCCGCACGAGCGGCCTCCAACGCCGCCCTCATGGCCCTCGAATGGGCCGACCTTCCGGCCCACGGCCGCTGGGCGGCCCTGCGCGGAATCCTCCCTCAGCCCTGGCGCGATCATGAGGAGGCTCAGTTGGCCGAGGTCTACCTGGAACCCGAGGAGGCCCTGGTCCGCATCAGGAAACTGGTGGAGGCTTTTCCGGACTTCCCCCCGGCCTGGGGGCTCCTGGCGGCCCACGGGGTGGATGGGGAGCGCTGGGACCTGGTGCGGGAAGGCCTGGCCCATCTGCGGGACCACCCCTACATCTGTTTTCTCGAGGCCGCCCTGGGCCCGCTGACCGAAGCCCCTCCCTTGGATGCCGATCCGGAGACCCGAGTCAGCTGGGAGGCCCATCGGCTCTTCCGGGGCACGGGCGACTCGCAGGCCTTCTGGTCCGCCTGGCGCGAGTGCCCCACCCAGGTCATGCGCCTCGAACTGGGGCTGCAGGTCCTGGAGCGGCTGCCGGGCGAGCGCACCCCCATCGCCCTGCTCGCCCTCCAGGCCATTGCGGACCGCGCGGCCTCGCCCCGCCATCAGCGGCGCCTCGGAGCCCTCTGGCCCCAGCCCGAGGCGGATCCGGACCCGTCGCCGGCCCTGCTGTTCAAGGATTGGCTGGACCAGCGGGGCTCGCCCACCTGGATCGTGTGGGAGGAGGAGGGTCGGCTGCAATCCCTCGGCACGGGGGAAGCGCCCCCGGAGGGCGCCCTCAGCCGCCTGGCGAAGGACGGGACCTTGGCGCCCTTCATTCAGGACGGCTGGCTGTGGCGGGGGCATCCCCTGATCTGGGAGGGGTGCCCGGTGGGTTCCGTGCTGCTGGCCCAGCGCCCGGAGGCCCTGCCCCTGGCACCTCTGGAGCCGCGGCTCCTCGCCCCATGGGTGGCTCGCATCCGGGCCCGGAAACCCGCGAAATCCCCCACGGACTCGGGCCTGCTCACCACCGATGGCAGCGAGCCCATGGCCACGGTCCTGCGGGAGCTGGACCGGGTGGCGGATTCGGACCTGCCGGTGCTCATCCTGGGCCCCACGGGCAGCGGCAAGGAGCTGGCGGCGGAGGAGGTGCATCGGCGCTCCCGCCGCTCCGGCCCCCTGGTGGCCGTGAACTGCTCGGCCTTCGCCGAAGGGATCCTGGAGTCCGAACTCTTCGGCCACACCAAGGGCGCCTTCACGGATGCCCACCGGGAGCGGAAGGGCGCCATCGAGTCCTCCCGGGGCGGCACCCTGTTCCTGGACGAGGTGGCGGACCTCTCCCCACGCCTTCAATCCCTGCTGCTTCGCGTGCTTCAGGAGCGCGAGATCCGTCGGGTGGGTTCGGACCAAGCCGTGAAGGTCGATGTCCGGTTCGTGGCAGCCACCCACCGGAGCCTGGAGGAATTGGCTGCGGGCGGATCCTTCCGCCGGGACCTCCTGTTTCGGCTCCAGGGCGCGGTGCTGCTCCTGCCCCCGCTGGCGGAACGCCGCCACGAATTCCCCTTCCTGCTGCCCCGGCTCGCGGTTCGCGCCGCCCAGGCCGCGAAGCGCCCCGTTCCCGCCCTGGCCCCGGGCCTGCCCCAGGCCCTCTCCAGGCTGCCCTGGCCCGGCAATGT
>JARLGO010000184.1 GCA_031292655.1 Geothrix sp. | reverse complement strand
GGGTCGAGCCACTGGGCATAGAACTCGTTGCCCAGGTCGTAGTGCTCCTCGATGTTGCGTCGTGCCCCGCGCCGCGTGTTCGGCCGCAGCTTGTGGGCCAGCCGGGCGAGGGCGCGCATTAGCGGCCGTCCGGCCAGCAGGCGCTCCCACTCCGCCTCGTTCTCGGCGGCGAGCCGCATCACCGCGCGCAGGTCGGGGCTGTCCCACAACCCGTCGAGATAGGCTTCCGACAGACCCAGGCTGCCGCCGATGATCAGCTTGCGGACCGCGCGGGCGTCCTTCAGCACGAAGCTCGCCTCGGTGCCGGGCGAGCCCTCAATGACTTGGCGGCTGCCGTCGGGCAGCTCCAGGGTCAGGCGTCCACGGTGGATTTGGTGGGCGAAGGCCAGCAGCACGCGCAGGCGGCGGTCCTTCGGGGGGGATGAAGTGGTCGGCACGGCTGCACATCCTGAAACGGCCAGAACTCCGTTACGCTAATCACGGGGGGCCTGGTTCCGCAAGCGCCCCCGCGGGGTGCCGCAGTGCGGAGAATGCCTGCAATGCACGCCTCCGCCCCTCGGCCAGATCCACGATCGGTTCTGGATAGCCACGCAAGATCCCACTGGCCCGCAGCCCCGCCGGCGCCTCCCAGGGGCGATGGATCCAGCGGACCGGCAGGGCGGCGAGTTCCGGCACCCAGCGCCGCACGTAGTCCCCCTCCGGGTCGAACTTCCCGCCCTGCAGCGCCGGGTTGAAGATGCGGAAATACGGCGCCGCGTCCGCCCCGCACCCGGCCACCCACTGCCAGCAGGCGGCGTTGGAGGCCAGATCGGCATCCACCAGCGTGTCCCAGAACCAGTCCTGGCCCGCCTGCCAGGGGATCAGCAGGTGCTTGACCAGGAAGGAGGCGACGATCATCCGCACCCGGTTGTGCATCCAGCCGGTGTGCCACAGCTCGCGCATCCCGGCATCGACAATGGGAATGCCGGTTCGCCCGTGCCGCCAGGCGGCCAGCGCGGCGGCATCCTCGCGCCAGGGGAAGGCGGCGAAGCCCGGCCGCAGCGGCGCCTCCGGCAGGCTGGGGTGGTGGACCAGCAGGTGCGCCGAGAACTCCCG
>JARLGO010000183.1 GCA_031292655.1 Geothrix sp. | reverse complement strand
GGCTGGCGCTCCAACAACCTCGACCCCAACGCGCGGCACTGCATGGCCTCCGCGGTGGCGGGCTTCATGCAGACCTTCGGCATCGACGAGCCCTCGGGCTGCTACGACGACATCGAGCTCACGGACACGGTGGTGACCTGGGGCGCCAACATGGCGGAAATGCATCCCATGCTCTGGGCCCGGGTCATCGATGAGCGGCTCCGGCGCCCCGGCTATCGGATCTTCAACCTCACCACCTACGCCAACGCCACCTCGGAAGGCGCGGACGTGGAGATCGTCTTCAAGCCCAACACCGACCTCGCCATCTGGAACTACCTGGCCAGGGAGGTGGTGAAGCGCGGCGCCGTGGATAAGGACTTCGTGGCCCGGCACTGCGTCTTCGCCACGGGCCCGGCCGACATCGGCTTCGGCCTCCGCGAGGATTCCCTCAAGGCCTTCCCGGCCGAGAGGGACACCCAGGCGCGGCAGAAGACGGTGGTGCTGACCCGGGACGAGGCCATCGCCCGGGGCCTGGACCCGGAGGCCCGGCACGAGCAAGCTCAGACCGCTTCCGGCAGCGCCCAGCGCCACTGGCTCATCTCCTTCGAGGACTTCCAGAAGGGGCTGGAACCCTACACCCTGGACTTCGTGGCGGCCCTGGCCAAGGGCGATCCCGACGAGCCCCTGGAGGCCTTCAAGGCCAAGCTGGTGCAGCTGGCCGACGAATACGCGGACGCCGCCCGGAAGCAGGTCTCCTTCTGGACCATGGGCTTCAACCAGCACACCCGCGGCACCTGGGTGAACGAGCAGGCCTACATGCTGCACCTCCTCACGGGCAAGCAGGCCCGTCCCGGCGCCGGGGCCTTCTCCCTGACGGGCCAGCCCTCCGCCTGCGGCACGGCCCGCGAGGTGGGCACCTTCGCCCACCGCCTGCCCGCGGACATGGCCGTGGACGATCCGGCCCACCGCCAGCACGCGGAGGAGATCTGGAACCTGCCGCCGGGCACCCTCAATCCCAAGATCGGGAGCCACATCGCCCAGATGATGCGCGACCTCGAAGACGGCAAGGTGCGCTGGCTCTGGATCCAGGTCACCAACCCCTTCCAGTCCTCGGCCAACGCCAACCACTGGATCGAGGCCGCCCGCAAGCTGGACAACTTCATCGTGGTCTCGGATGTCTACCCGACGCTGTCCTCCAAGGTGGCGGACCTCATCCTGCCCTCGGCCATGATCTACGAGAAGTGGGGCGGCTACGGCAACGCCGAGCGGCGTACCCAGCTCTGGCGCCAGGTGGTGCTGCCCCCCGGGGAGGCCCGCAGCGACGTGTGGCAGATGATGGAGTTCGCGAAGCGGTTCACGCTGGCCGAAGTGTGGGGCGAGCAGCCGGTGCCGGGCCTGGAGGCCGATGGCTTCGAAAAGGGCAAACTGCCGGCGGTCCTCCCGGGCGCGGAAGCACATGGCTACAGGCCGGACAGCACGCTCTACGAGGTGCTCTTCGCCACTCCCGCCGCC
>JARLGO010000182.1 GCA_031292655.1 Geothrix sp. | reverse complement strand
GGCGGAACCGCCGGATCCTGGATGCTGCGGGATCGCAGGGGGTCCACCTTCCGGAGGAGGTCGTGAGCCGCGGGATCCACCAGGGCATAGGGGGCGAAGGAGGCCTGCAGGGGGGCCGTGGAGGCCCCGGCGACGCGGGCGCGCCCCCCCTCATCCACCAGCTCGTAGGAAAGGGTCTGGGTGCGGTGGGGGGTGTCCTGGCTCAGGGTGCCCCGGATGATGAGGCGGGCGCCCAGGGCGCTGGCGACGCGCGACTGGTTGGCCGGCTTGAGGCTTTCGGCGGCGCTCATGCGCAGGTGGGAGATGACCCGGAGGACGGATTCGGTCTCCACCACCGTCAGGCTGGGAGAGGCCTGCAGGGCCCTCGAAAGCAGCTCAGGCATGCCCACCGTGGCGAGGGCCTCGAGGCTCCCGTCTCCGGTGTCATTTCGGATCGGCATCACGACCACCCGGGGCGGGCGCTCCTTCTCCAGGTCCGCGATGCTGCTGCGCCCGAACAGGTGGTAGGCCAGACCGAGCAGGACGAGGAGGGTCGCCACGGCGCCCCAGGCCCAGTGGGCGGCGGTATTCCGGTCCAGCTGGCGGGAGAGCAAATCGGCCACCTGCCGGCTCGTGGGCCGCAGGGAGGCGTCCGATTGCAGCATGGCCAGGAGAAGGGCCTTCAGGGGCCTGGGGAGGGCCCGGCCCCGCAGGGGTTTGAGGTCACCCGCGAGGGTCGCCGCCATCCTGGCCCGGCCTTTCCCCGGGAAGGGATGGTCCCCCAGGAGCAGTTCCCAGGCCACCACGCCGAGGGAGAAGACATCGCTCGAGGGGCCCGCCCGCTTCCCCCCCATCTGCTCGGGAGAGGCGTAAATCGGGCTCCCCATGAAGATTCCCGCCTCGGTCATCTCCCCCCAGCTGGTGGGGGAGGGCGAGGACCCATGGAAGCCGTGGCTGGTCCCGGCTTCCGGGCCGAAGGCCGGGGAGGTCCTCAGGGTGCGGCCATCGCCGCCTTCCTCCGCAAAGCACAACTGGGGTCCGCTGCCCGTGGCGGCCTCGCCCGGGGCGGAGGCGGAATCCACCAGCCGCGCCAGGCCGAAGTCCAGGACCTTGACCTGGCCGGCGGCATCCACCATCACGTTGCCGGGCTTCAGGTCCCGGTGGACGATGCCCTTGGCGTGGGCCGCTTCCAGGGCGTAGGCGATGGCCCTCAGGAGCTCGAGCTTCCGGGGCAGGTCCATGCGCGGAGCCAGCGCCGCGAGGGTCTCCCCCTCGATGTACTCCATGGCGATGTAGGCGCTTCCCCGGGCCTCCACCCAGTCATGCACCTGGCACACGTGCCGGTGGTTGAGCTGGGCCAGCGCCCGCGCCTCCCGGCGGAACCGCTCGGTGGCAGCGGGATGCCCGTCCTCGCCCAGCCGGATGGCCTTCAGGGCCACCCGCCGCTCGAGCACCGGATCCCAGGCCAGGTAGACCGCGCCCATGCCACCCTGGCCCAGGAGGGTCTCCACCCGGAATCGACCCACCATCGTCCCCGGCGCCAGCACACCCGGCTCCGGCCCCCCGGGGCCGTCCGCCCCGGGGGGCGCTGGAGTCATCGGCGGCGGGATCATGGCGGGGGCGTTCTACTTCATCTGCCGGCTTTGGGCCGCCTCGATGAGTTCCTTGATGCGGCGGGCATCGGCCTTGCGGTGGCCATGGCTCGTGAGGGGGTCGCTGCCGCCAGTACTTTCGATCAGGATGTCGGCCCAGAACAGGCCCGTGTCGATGCGCACGCTGGCCACCTTCGAGAGGTGGATGCTGATCTCGTTCACGGTGAACCAGGATCGCTTGCGGCGGATGACAGCCGTGTCCGTGACCTCGATGACGGTGGTGAACAGGTGGTTGTCCTTGGTCCAGCGGCTCGCCAGGAAGGTTTCGCTCATCCGAGCGCTTCTTTCGCGGCCGCAGCCACGGCCTGGGGGGTGATGCCGTAGGCCTCCAGCAGCTTCTCCGGCTTGCCGCTCTGGCCGAAGAGGTCCTTCACGCCCACGCGCCGCAGGGGCATGGGATGGGCCTCGCCCAGGATCTCCGCCACGAGCCCGCCTAAGCCGCCGTGGGTCTGGTGCTCCTCGCAGGTGACCACGGCCCGGTGCCGCTTCGCCCGGGAGACCAGCGTGTCGCGATCGAAGGGCTTGAGGGTGGGCGCGTGCAGCACCGTGGCCTCGAGACCCTCGGCGGCCAGCAGCTCCGCGGCCTCCAGGCAGATGGAGGTCCCCAGGCCGCAGCCCACCAGGAGGACGTCCCGCCCCTCGCGCATCACCACGGCCTGGCCCAGCTGAAACTGGTAGTCGTCGGCGTGGATGCGGGGGAACTTGTCGCGGGTGAGGCGAATGTAGACAGGCCCCTGGTGGGTATAGGCAAAACGGACGGCCTGCTTCGTCTCGATGGCGTCGGCCGGCGAAAGCACGGTCATGCCGGGGATCATGCACATGAGGGCCAGGTCCTCCAGGCACTGGTGGGTGCCGCCGTCCTCGCCCACGGTGAGGCCCGCGTGGGTAGCCACGATCTTCACGTTCTGGTGGCCCACGCCCACGGCCTGCCGGACGAACTCATAGGCCCGGCCCGTGGCGAACATGGCGAAGGTGCTGACAAAGGGCACCACGCCCGTGGTGGCGGCCCCGGCCGCCGCGGCCACCATGCCCTGCTCGGCGGCGCCCATGTTGAAGAAGCGCTCCGGGAAGGCCTTGGCGAACTTGCTGGTGCGGGTGGAGCCGGCCAGGTCCGCGTCGAACACGATGAGGTCGGCGCCCTCGTTCCCCAGTTCCACCAGGGTGTCGCCGTAGGCGTCCCGCAGGCTGTCCATCACGCCGCCCACCTTGCCGCCCACGCCCGCCGTTTCCAGACCCGCCATGACCACTCCCGTTGAAGGTCTCAGTTTAGCCGAAGGGCTCGGAGAACGCTGCCGCTCCGCGGCAGCGTAAGGCGGATCGCCGGGCGATCCGCAGGACAGGAAAGGCTCAGGAGGCCTTAGGCTAGAAACGTGGCCATGTCATTCCGTCCCTCGCCCCTGCTTTGGGCCCTCTTCCTCGCCTTGGGCGGGACGGCGCTGGTGCTGCGCCTCCGGGCCCCAGGGCACCGGGCACTGCCCTGGATCACGGCAGCGCTGCTGATCCTGCTGGCCCTGCGCCTGCTCGCCATGCTCAGGGAATGGCGGCGGGGAGAAATTCCCGGCACGCGGATGCTGCTGCCGGCCCTGCTCCTGGTGGAGGGCCTGGGCCTGATCCTCACCCGGGCCTCGCAGCGGGCCCTTCGGCTGCGCCTCGGCACCGCCCTGGCCATGGAGATCCTGCTGCTGATCCTCGCGGTACGGGCTTGGCGGACCTCGCGGATCCTGGCGGGCGGCTGGCCCGAGGACCGCATCGCCGCCGCCTTCGAGGCCTTGGTGCCGCCTCGCGCGGCGCGGCTCATGGCCCTGGAGCTGGTGATCCTCGGCAGCGCCTTGCGCTTTCTCTTCGGCGGTTATCGGAGCCCCGCCCCGCCGGGCTTCAGCCTCCACCAGGAGACCTTCCTGCGGGCCATGCTCCCGGCCCTGCCCCTGCTGATCCCCGCGGATCTGTTCCTGGTTCATGCCCTCTTTCCGCGCATGGCCCCGGGCCTGCGCTGGTTCCTGCACCTCTCCACGGTCTACGCGGTGCTGTGGATGGTCGGCCTCTACGCGACCCTGAAGCAGCGTCCCCACCAGGTGGATGAAGCCAAGGTGGATCTGCATATGGGCCTGCTGGGTTCCCTGAGCTTCCCCCGAAGGCTCCTGGTCGCGGCCGGGCCCCTGCCGGACTTCGAGGATGACTGGGCCAGGCGGAAACACATGAAGGGCATGTACCGGCTCACGAGGCCCGGCGCCCCGGCGGTGGAGCTGCGCCTGGCCGAGGCGGTCGCCGTCACGGGTCTGTTGGGTCCCGGCTCCCGCACCTGGGACCGCGTGGCCGTGTCCGTGGATGACCCTTCCGCCTTCCTGGCCGCCCTGGCCCAGCCATGCGCCTAAACCTGCCCATCGACCCCCTGCTGCCCCGGGTCGTCGAGTCCCTGCGCGGCAACCCCAACCTGGTGCTGCAGGCGGATCCGGGCGCGGGCAAGACCACCCGGGTGCCCCCGGCCCTGCTGGGGGCGGGCCTGCTGGGGGAGGGCGAATGCTGGATCCTCGAACCCCGCCGCTTAGCCGCGCGTCTGGCGGCTACCCGGGTGGCGGACGAGCTGGGCGAGCCCCTGGGCCAATCGGCCGGCTACGCCGTGCGCTTCGAGCAGAAGGTGTCGAAGAGCACACGGCTGCGCTTCGTCACCGAGGGCCTCCTGCTCCGGCGCCTGCACGGCGATCCCCAGCTGCGCGGCATCGCCGCCGTGGTGCTGGACGAGTTCCACGAACGCCACCTGCACACGGACCTGGGCATCACCCTGCTGCGCCGCCTCCAGCGGGGGGTCCGGCCCGACCTCCGGCTGCTGGTCATGTCCGCCACGCTGGATCCCGGCCCCGTGGCCGCCTTCCTCGACGCCCCCGTCCTGAAGAGCGAGGGCCGCGCCTTCCCGGTGGAGACCGCCTATCTCGCAAGGCCGGACGACCGCCCCATCGAGCTTCAGGTCGCAGACGCGCTCGACCGGCTTTACGGCGAGGGCCTGCGCAGCCACACGCTGGTCTTCCTTCCCGGCGCCGCGGAGATCCGCGCCTGCCTGAAGGGCTGCGAGGCCGTCGCGGCGCGGCGGGGCCTGAGCCTCCGCCCCCTGCACGGTGAGCTGTCCCCGGAGGCCCAGGCCCACGCCCTGGAGGTCACGGCGGCGCCCAAGGTCCTCCTCAGCACCAACGTGGCCGAAAGCTCCGTCACCCTGGACGGCATCGGCGCGGTGGTGGATTCGGGCCTGGGCCGCGAGGCCTCCCATTCGCCCTGGTCGGGCCTGTCGGGCCTGCGCACGGTGCGCATCAGCCAGGCCCGCTGCGTGCAGCGCACGGGCCGCGCGGGCCGCACGGGACCGGGCCGCTGTCTCCGTCTCTACACCGAGGCCGACTTCGGGGCCCGCCCCGCCTTCGACCTGCCCGAGCTGCAGCGCTCGGATCTGGCCGAGCCCCTGCTCGCCCTGCATGGGATGGGTATTGGCGAGCCCGGCGCCCTGGACTGGTTCGAGGCGCCGCCTGCGGCGTCCATGGCCGCCGCGGAGGCCCTGCTCACGCGCCTCGGCGCCCTGGAACGGGGCGCCCTCAGCCCCGTGGGCCGCCGCATGGCCGCCCTGCCCCTC
>JARLGO010000181.1 GCA_031292655.1 Geothrix sp. | reverse complement strand
CGGCCATGAAGCTCTACACGCGCACGGGGGATGATGGATCGTCGGGCCTCTTCGGGGGCGACCGGGTGAGCAAGTCGCACCTGCGGTTGGGGGCCTACGGCACCCTGGACGAGCTGAACAGCATCATGGGCCTGCTGCGCCTTCACGCCTCGCCCGCCTGCGCGGAGGAAGCCGTCCTGCAGCGGGTCCAGCAGGACCTCTTCGTGCTCGGGGCCATCCTGGCCACGCCGGCCTCGCGACAGGATCTGCTGGGCTCGCGCATGAGCCGGCCCACCTGGGACCTGGCGGACATGGAGGCGGACATCGACCGCCTCTCGGCCCTGGCGCCGCCCATGACCACCTTCGTGCTGCCCGGCGGCACGGTGGCCTCCGCCCACGCGCACCTGGCCCGCACCGTGTGCCGCCGCGCCGAGCGCGAGGTCGTGGCCCTCACCCACGAGGAGCCCATGGACCCGGTGGTGCTCACCTACCTGAACCGCCTCAGCGACTGGCTCTTCGCCCTCGCCCGCGCCGAGAACGCCACCGCCGGCGTGGCCGACATCCAATGGGTGGCGAAGGGCTGATCCCCCGAACGGTCAAGGCCCCCGGGTCTTCGCCGCCTCAATCGCACCCATGAAAAAGGGCCCCTCGCGGGGCCCTTTGGTGGTGGATGACGGCAGGTCTAGAAGGTGACCTTCACGCCATAGCGGATCATGCGGCCGGCCAGCCACTGCCTGGCCGCGCCGAAGGCCGGGTTCACGTTATCGGACTGCGTGGTCGCGTAGTCGTCATGGACGGTCTCGGTGCGGGTGTTGAAGGCGTTGAAGATGTCGATGCTCGGCGTCAACTTCACCTTGTTGCTGAACTTGTAGGCGTAGTCGAAGTGGAGGTTGACAAGCCTCTGGGTGTTTTCACGCCCGTTGTTCCCATAGGTGAAGTTCAAGGGAGTGGCGTTGCCGTAGCCGCCCCAGTCCAGGCCATTGGCGGTGCTCAGGCCGTTGATGGAGGTGGCCCCGGGGTGGGCGGCCAGGGTCATGGTGCCGTCGTCGAAGATTGTGCGCGGCGCGCCGGTCAGCAGGGTGGCGGAACCGCCCGCGGAGAAGGCGCCTCCCCACAGATCCCAGGTGTAGGAGCCGAACAGCTTGGCGTTCCAGGTGTGATCCAGGGGCAGCGGGCCGTTGCCGACATAGGGAGCGTAGTCCCAGGTGGAGGTGATGTTGGCGTCCGACTGGCCGTTGCTGGTCTGGCCCACGCCCTCGTAGTTGCCATAGACGTGGGACCAGGTGAGGCTGGCGCTCAAGGTGTAGCGGTCCGTCTTCTTGTCGAGGGTCAGGTCCAGGGATTCATAGATGTTCTTGGGATCCGGGAACACGTTGTTCTGCCAGGTGTTGATCGCACCCGGCGTGCCGCCGAAGGCGCTGATGTAGGAGTTGTTCGCCCACTGGTAGGTCTTCCCGGCCTCGGGGTTCCAGAGGATGGAGAAGCCCGCGCCGTCGATGGGGTTGCCCATGTTGTCGGTGGGGACCGTGTCCTCGATCATGCGCAGCAGCTTGCGGTACTTGCCGTGGACACCCACGGTCCAGCCGCTGTCGAAGGTGTGGTCCGCGCCCAGGATGATCTCTTCGCGCTTGGGCACCTTCAGGCCGTCCAGGGGCTGCGGGTCGTCGCGGAAGAAGCCGGAGTAGTCGGCATAGGGCTGGGCCGGGAAGGCGGCATGGGTGTATCCGCCAGTGGCGGTGTTGTAAGTGTTCCCCGGCTGGGAGTAGGGGAACCGGAACTGCTGGTAGGTCTCGTTGCCGCCGGTGCGGAGGGCAGCCTGCATGGGGAAGCGCTCGTCATAGATGGCGAAGTTCGCCGAGAGCTTGGTCTTCCCGTCGTTGTTCACGTCCCAGGTGACGCCGATGCGGGGCTGGAGCTGGTCCCCGAAGTCCTTGAAGCTGAAGATGGTCTGATCCCGGTTGCCCTGCACCGTCTGGTATTCCTCGCGGAAGCCGTAGGCGAGGCGCAGGCCGGGGATGATCTCCCACTGATCCTGGGCATAAATGGCATCGTACTTCAGCGTGGCCTTGGACCCCAGGTTGGCGTACTGGGTGACCGTGACGCGGGAGGAACTCAGGACCACGCGGTCGTCCGCGTTGATGGCATCCACCGTCTGGGAGGTCGCGCTGTCGTGGCTGTAGCCGAACTTCAAGGCGTGATTCCCCAGGAACCAGGAGAGGTCCACCTTGAACTGCTGGTTGTTGGTGTCGTTCGTGTTGTTCCAGTCGCCGGAACCGCCGGTGAGGTAGGTGAAGGTCCCGTAGGGAGTGCCGCCGTAGATGGGAGCGTTCCGGCCGGGTCCCGTGACGAACCAGTTGTAGTCCGTGATGCTGGGGGCCGTGTTCGTGGGCGTGGTGTGGGAGTCGATGACCGAGGCGCCGTACTTGACGCTCAACAGCAGGGAGGGGTTGATGGTCCAGTCATAGTTCAAGGACCAGTTGGTGGTGTTGTTGGTCTGGTCGAAGCCGAAATCCCGGTTCCCCAGGGAGGGGGGGTACACGTGGTCCTGGTTGATCGGATCCTTGATGTACTGGATCGTGCCGGACAGCTGCTGGTTCTGGGAGATGAAGTAGTTGACCTTCCCGTAGACGTTGGTCAGCTTGTTGTCCTGGGGGGAATCCGTCAGGCCGCTCAGGTTGGTCGTGGGGATGGTCTGCGTGTTGACCTGGTTGAAGCCCACGAAGTAGAAGAGCTTGTCGGTGACGAGGGCGCCGCCCGCCGTGAAGCCGAAATCGTAGCGGTAGGTCGGCGGCTGCACCGTCAGGTCAGGCTGAGGGGTCCCGGCAGGGCTGGGCGTCTGCCGATAGTAGTTGTTCCCCTCGGGCCGGCCCGCGTTTTGGGCCATGTCATTGGTGAACCAGGCACTGCCGGCAAACTGGTTGGTGCCGGACTTGGTGATGGCGTTCACCACGCCGCCCATGGCGCTGTACTCGGGGCGGAAGCCGCCGGTCTGCACTTCGACCTGATCGACGAAGTCCGTCGGCATGCTGGCGCCCTGGAAGCCCAGGCGGTAGTTGGTGGTGTCCAGACCGTCGATGACGAAGTTGTTCTCGATGGCCGAGCCGCCGGAGACGGACTGGCCGCCCATGGTGCCGCCCGAGATGGTGCCGGGGGCCAGCAGGACGAGCTGGTTGTAATCGCGCTGCAGGGGGACGGCCTTCATCGCATCCAGCTGGAAGGAGGAGCCCGTCTGGGTGGTGGTGAGGTCCAGGGTCTCGGCGGCGGCGACGACGGTCACCACGGCGGAGGTTTCCGAGGCCAGCTTGAAGTTGTAGGTGGCCGCGGCGTTCAAGAGCACGGTGGCCCTCTGGGTGGGCGCAGCCAGGCCGCCCTTGGTGGCCTTGATGGTCCAATCGCCGGGGTTCAGCAGGGCCAGGCGGTAGGTTCCGTCCGCCGCGGTCATCGTGGTCCGGGTGATCTGGGCGGAGGAGGCGATGACGGTGGCCCCGGCGAGGGGGTTGCCGCTGGCATCTCGGACGACGCCATTGATCGCGCCGGTGGTGGCGGTCTGGGCCTGCGCCACTACCCCGGCTACGAGAGCCAGGGCGGTGAAGCCCAGCCGGTTGAAGATTCGATTCATAGGGACTCCTTCAGAGAGGGAAGCGGCGGGGGGGCCGCGACCTGCGTGGGTAAGTGCGGCCATTCCAGCAAGGCCCCCTGGATCGGATTGCCAGGGCGAGGGTTGCGGAGGAGGGCCAAAGATCTAGCGAAGTGTCGAAAGCATAGGACAGGTTCCAGGGGTTACATAGATTTTTTTCAGAACACATATTGCAGTCACAACAAATACTGTGGGGTTCCAGGCTGGTTTACTCAGGGTCAGCACGGAGGGCCTCCCTTCGGGGCCCGGGGCCTGAAAACCATGTCTGCCGGCCCACGACTTGTCATTTACCTGGAATCCATGGACGGGAAAGCCGGTCGGTACGGGAGCCCGGCTCCTTCTGTCCAAAGGGGTACAAGGAAAGAGGCCCTTGCGGGCCCCTTCCCTTGAAAGTCCGACCTCGGATCTAGAAGCGAATGCCGGTGGACAGCGTGATCTGACGGGGAAGGCCATAGTTCGAGGAGGTCAGGCTGCCGTAGTTGGAAGACCGGACCCAGGCCGAGTCGAGGGGGGAATAAACCGAGTTCGGCGGCGTGGTGCCGGGGACGTACTTGGGCAGCGTGGAGGAGACCGTATTGAAGGAGATGACCTGCTGGTGGTTCAGGAAGTTCGTGGCCAGGAACTTCACGAACCCACGGACCGGGGTCTGCCCCACGAGGAAGAGGTCGAAATCCTGGGTGATGGCGAGATCCAAGTTCGACGTGCCGGGGTAGACGTATTGGCCGCGCTCGCCATCCCGGTACTGGGTGGCGGTGGTGCCGAAGGTCGCAGGCAGGGCCGGGTTGATCGACTGCCGGTACACGGTGCGGGTATCGCTGTAGTGCAGGCCGGAGTTGAAGCGGTAGATGAGGCCCAGGGTCGTCCGGCCATAGGCGGATTCGAAGGTGTAGTCACCGGTCCAGCGCATGGACAGGGGCATGTCGCCCAGCAGCTTCCCATAGGGAGCCGTGATGCTGCTGTCATACATCGGGACGCCGTTGACGTTGGTGTAGCGCTGCAGGCCTTCGCCCCGGCCCGGGGTGTTCGTGCCTTCGCCCTCGTAGTTGCCTTCGAGGTTGGCCCAGGTGATGTTGCCGTTCAGGTGGAAGCCGTTCTTCGTGGTGTCGAGGATGAGTTCCAGGTCGCGGTACTTGCGCTTGGCCACGGGGCTGTTGCCCCAGGAGGTGATGTAGTACTGGGCGCCCGTGGGATCGGCGATCTGGCCATTGTTGCCGATGGTGTAGTCGAGCAGGTTCTTCCAGTCCTTCCACACGGCGGTGGTGCCGATGTAGCCGTTGCCCACCACGGGATTGTTGAAGGAGTAGGTGGCCGACAGCTGGTACTCGTCCACCGTCGGGGCCTTCATGTTGGGGTCGAGGCGGACGTTGAGCGCGGGGTTGTTGTAGTACACCACGCCCGCGGCGCTCCGGTCATAGTTGGCCAGGTTGTAGAGGACGGACAGGGGCTGGGCGCCGGCGGGTCCGATGTAGGCGTAGTCGATTTCCGTGGGGTTGCCCTGGTTCGTGACCGCGTTGGTGATGGCCTCGAGCACCGGGGCGTTGTAGCGGGAGTAGGAGGCCTTCAGGATCCACTTCTGGTCGCCGAACAGGTCGTAGTTCAGGCCGAGGCGCGGCGAGAGGCCCGTGGCGCTGGCGCTGGTGCTGCCGTCATCCCGGCTCGCCGAGTACTTGTCCCAGCGCACGCCCAGCTGCAGGGCGGCGTGGTTGTTGACGGTCCACTTGTCGTTGACGTAGAGGCCGTCCGTGGTCTCGCCCGCCGAGCCCGTGGAGCTCTGGAAGGTCCAGAGGGCCACGCCATCCGCCGTGCGGTTGGTGACGCTGAAGGGGTTCGAGGCCCCGGCTTCAACGATCATGCCGGTGACGCTCTGGTCGTTCCGGGCCTTGCGGGTGCCCTTGTAGTAATCGACGCCAAAGTCGAGTTGGTGCTCGCCGGCGGCGTTGAAGAAGGCGGAGCCCTTCCAGTTCACGGTCTGGTTGGTGCGGTTGTCGCCGCCGTCCCCGCTGTTGAAGATGCCGTTGTTGTAGAAGAATCCGGTGGTGTCGTCATAGATGGGGCTGGTGTTGGGATCAGTGGCGCCGGCCGAGAGCTTCTGCTTCTTGCCGCCGAAGCGCAGTTCACTGGTGAAGGCGCTGGACCACACCGAGCGCCAGGCCACGCTCCAGTATTCCTGGGTGTTGGTCTGGGGCACGAGGGCCAGCAGTTCACCGGCGGAGTAGTTGCGGTTCCCCTGGGCGTTCTGGAGGTTGCCGTAGGTGAGCACGACGGTCTGATCCTGGTTGATCAGGTAGGTCAGCTTGTAGAGGCGGCGAATCTCGGAGAGGGTCGTGGAGAAGGTGCTGCCGGCGGCGCCCGGGCCGCTGGCGGCGTTGCCGGAGATGCTGCCCACCCCCGTCGAGTTGGTGTTGTAGTAGGAGGTGAAGAACCAGAGGCGGTCCTTGAGGATGTACCCGCCCAGGGTGAAGGTCCGGAAGTCGCTCAGCTTGTTGTCGTTGGTGGTGCGGGGCTGGAGGGGCCCCAGGGCGTTCCAGGCCGGGTTCGTCTCGTCCCAGCGGAGCATGCCGCTGAAGGTGTTGCTGCCCGACTTGGTGATGGAGTTGATCACGCCGCCTTCGACGTTGCCGTATTCCGCGGAAATGGCGCCGGTGATGACCTGGGTCTCTTCGATGGTGTCGTTGATGAGCTGGACGCCCAGGTTGTTGTAGGTGTTGTCGGCCACGTTCTGGCCATCAAGGAGGTAGAGGTTGCCGGAGGTCATGGCGCCGCGGACCTGAGTGCGGTTGCCGACGCCCTGGGTGACGCCGGGGGCCAGGAGGGCCATGGCGTCCATGGTGCGCCCGCTCGGCAGGGTATCGATGCGGTCCGCCGAGAAGTTGGTGGCGGTCTTCACGTCCGACTTGTCGACGGCCGGTGAGGCGGCGGCGATGACTTCCACGACGGCGGCGGCGGTCTTCTGCATCACCACCCGGGGCTGGAAGTTCTGGTCGACGCCGATGGTCTGGGAGAGCTTGACGGTCTGCAGCCCTTCCTTGACGATCTCGATGCTGTATTTCCCAGGGGGAAGCAGGCGGGCGGAATAGCGGCCGGCGGCATCGGAAATCCCGGTCCGGACGCCCTGGAGGCTGGGAGAGGTGAGGCGGACGGTCACGCCGGCCACCGGGGCGCCAGTGGAGTCGACGATATCGATGGTGGCATTCGCGGTCTGGGTGCCCTGGGCCATGGCCGGCAGGGCGCCCGCGACAAGGGCCACGGCGGTGAAGCCCAGGCGGTTGAAGACTCGACTCATGGGGACTCCTCTGAATTGCGCGGCAGCGCCGCATCGGTGAATGGGGGGCATGACCATCGGATTCGAGGATGGGAAATTTGTCGCAGAGGGGGGCGGAGAATTTCCCATTCACGACGACAAGGGTTGAAAACCCTGCCGCCAGCCCAGGATAGGTTCCCAAAATTTTTTTTAAAGTTTTTTTTAAACCTTTTTCATTTCGCCATGGGTCAGCAGTTAACGGTTTCCAGCAACCACGGCCTTTCCCGAGCGATTTCCGGGAGCACGTCGAGGGTGCGGAGAAATTCCGCAGAGGCGACCTGGGCATCTCGTTTTGTGTATATTGTGAAAATTTTATCGTTTTTTTCTATCTTGGATCCCACCTGGATATGCAATCGGATACCCACACCCAGATCGAGCACGTCCTTCCGGTCCCGGCGTCCGGCGCCCAGATCCATGGCGAGGAGGCCCAGGGCCCGGCCATCGATGGCCGCCACCCGGCCAGCGCGATCGGCGCGGACCTCGATGATCTGGCCCGGCTGGGGCAGGCGGCGGAAGTCATCGAGGGCGAGGGCATCCCCGCCGTTGAGGGCCACGAAGCGCCGCAGGGTGGCCAGGGCCGTCCCATCCTGGATACTGGCCCGCACCGTGCTGAGGGCTGCCTCCAGGGTGCGGGCGGCGCCGCCCATGATCAGCATCTCGGCGGCCAGGCGGAAGCTCATCTGGGCCAGTTCGGAATCGCCGTGTTCGCCGCGGAGGATCTCGACGGACTCCATGACTTCCAGGGCATTGCCGATGGCCCAGCCCAGGGGCGCGTCCATGCGGGTGATGAGGGCGCGGATCTGCATGCCATGGGCCGTTCCCACGGCCACCATGCTCTGGGCCAGGGCGCGGGCCTCGTCGAGGGTCTTCATGAAGGCGGTGGGGCCGCACTTCACGTCCAGGACCAGGGCGTCCGCGCCCCCCGCCAGCTTCTTCGACATGATGCTGGCGGTGATGAGGGGGATGCTCTCCACGGTGGCGGTGATGTCGCGCAAGGCGTAGAGCTTCTTGTCCGCGGGCGCGATGTCGGCGGTCTGGGCGGAGTTGGCGAAGCGGGTCTCGCGGAGGCTCCTCAGGAATTCGGCCTCGCTGAGTTCCACCTTCAGGCCGGGGATGGCCGCGAACTTGTCCACGGTGCCGCCGGTATGGCCCAGGCCCCGCCCGCTGAACATGGGGCAGGGCACGCCGCAGGCGGCCACGATGGGCCCGAGGATGAGGGTGGTCTTGTCGCCCACGCCGCCGGTGCTGTGCTTGTCCACCTTGAGGCCGGGGATGGAGGAGAGGTCGAGCCGCTGGCCCGAATCCCGCATGGCCAGGGTGAGGGCCAGGGTCTCTTCGGTGTCCATGCCCCGCCAGCAGATGGCCATGAGGAGCGCCGCGCTCTGCTCGTCCGGGAGGCTGCCGTCGGCAGCGCCCCGGACCCAAAAGGCGATCTGCTCGGGGGACAGGGCTCCGCCCTGCTTCTTGGTGTAGATCAGGTCGTACATCCGCATGGCGGCCCCTCCGGGAGATTCATCCCCAGGGGGTAAGGATTCACCACGGAGACACAGAGGTCACGGGGAAATCCACGGAGAATGCAGGTTTACCTTTCTTTCTCCGTGTCCCTTCTCGGTGTTCTCTGTGTCTCCGTGGTGGCCATTTCAGATGCTCTGGAGCATGGCCTCGAGGGCGGAGGCATCGCCCCGGCCCTTGAACCGGGCCTTGTACTCGGCAAGGTCCTTCAGGGCCTGGGACCGATCACCCGCGAGGCGATCCGCATCCAGCTGGCTGCTCCAGAAGGCCTCGGCCCAGGGCTCGCCGGGGGTGGCCTTGGCCCGGAGGGGATCCAGCTGTGCGTGGGCCTCCTGGACCTGCCCGAGGGCGAGGGCGCGCTGGGCCAGGCGGATCTGGCCCCAGGCATCGCCGGCCTTGGCCGGGGGCTGTTCCTTGCCATCGAGGGTCAGGCGCCAGGTGGCCAGCAGGCCTGCCGTGGCGGCCTTCCGCGACGAAGGCGCCGACTGGACCAGGGCCTCCAGGCGGCCGAGGTGCTCCCGCATCCGCTTCTCGACTTCCGCGGCGGGGAGGGGGGACAGGCCGTCGCCTTCCACTTCCATCTCCAGGGCCGCGAGGGCGGCCTCGTGCTTTTCCGTCACCGAGGACTGCCAGGCGTTCCAGGCCCCGAAGATGAGTCCCACCGCCACCACCGAGGCGATGCCGATGAGGATGGGCTTCAGCAGCCCGGCGTCCTCCTCCTGGCCCTCGTTGAACTTGGTCTGGAAATGGGCCAGGCTCTGCGCCGGCTTCTGGACCTGGATTTCGCGGTTTTTGGTGGGGCGGGCCATGACGAACCTCATCGATGAGTCAGCACTCGGACCCTTGAGAATGCACCAATCGCGCCCCCTTCGGCACTTGAAAATGCGGCCCCGCCTGATAGGATGTTCATTCGCGCCTGGGTAGCTCAGTTGGTAGAGCAATGGACTGAAAATCCATGTGTCGGCGGTTCGATTCCGTCTCCAGGCACCAAGTCAAAGGCCCCCACCCCTGGGGGCCTTTGACTTGGAGAGACGGGATCGAAGTCACAGCCGGACCGCGGATCGCCGGACCGGTGAATCGGCTGGTTTAAACTGTCCTTTTCTGCCACGGAGTTCCCTCATGCCCCTGATCCCCTTCCTTGTGCCCGCGCTGGTGGCCACCCAGGCCCCTGTCGCCCCGCAGGCATTCGACCGGTTCCAGGAGCTTCTGGAAGCCATTCCGCAGGCTCTGATCAATGGCCGGACCGCCTCGATGCGCGGTCTGGTGGCCAAGGCGAAGGCCGGGTGGGACCAGGCGCGACCGGAAATCCGCAAGGCGATGCCGGAACCGGAAGCCACCTTCATCGACCGGCAGCTGGCGTCCATGAAGAAGATGCGGCCCGTGGAGCAGGCCATGGGGGCTCTGGGCATCTCGTCCACCCTCAGCCGGTTCCAGCCGAGGTCCCGGAAGCAGGACCTGCTTCAGGTGGACCGCCTGGCCATGGCGGCCTGGTGCTCGGTGGACTCCGGCCAGTGGGAGCCGTTCCCCAACGTCGCCGCGGGTTTCAAGCCCCTCATCGACCAGGACAAGGGCCAGCACACCCTGACCTTGATCAACGTCCAGGCTGCGCTGAAGCGGCTCGACGAGAGCCATAAGAAGCGCCAGGCGGTCGGTGCCAAGAAGGCCCTGAAGGAACTCCTGAGCCTGGTGGACGCCCTGGAGAAGGCCTGACCGGGAGCGCGGAATTGGTACATGGCGAGGCCCCCGTTCGGGGGCCTCAGCACGGAAGGGGGCGCTACTCCCCCGTGGGCCGGTAGTCGTCGGCCAGGGTGATGGGGACCTTGGCCTTGATCTCCTTCTGGATGTCCAGGCTGACGGCCTGGGCGCGCTGCTGCTTGTAGCCCTGGGCCACCTGGGCCTTGACGGTCTCGAAGGGGGGGATGTTGCCGGAGGCGCCCTGGGCCTTCATGCGCTCGACTTGTTCCTTGTAGAAGGCCAGCAGCTGCTCGTCGGTGGGCTCGGCCGTCGGCATGCGCTTCTTGGCGAGGGCCTGGAAATAGACGTTGGCCTCCTGCTGCTCCAGCTGGCGCTTGACGGCGGGGTCCTGGTCCAGCCCCGTCTGCTTGGCGTAGGCGGCGATGGCCTTGGACATGGCCAGGCGGCTGGCCAGGTTGGCGCGCTCCTCCCGCGCGGCGGGGTCGCTGAGGAAGGACTGGGCCTCCTTTGGATCCTGGGAGAGGGTCTTCACCACATCCTGGAATTCCGCCTCGGTGACCTTGTCGCCGCCGACATTGGCGATGACGCGGCTGGCGTCGGGCTTGCCGGGGTTGCAGGCCAGGGAGAGGAAGAGGGCCGATCCGGCGATGAGGGCGGCCTGTGAGGTCAGCTTGGACATGGAGTCTCCACGAAGAGCATCAGAGGATCCAGAATGACAGGTCCGGGAGGATCCCATGAGCCGAATTGACGACCTGAAGGGGCTGGACCTGGCGGTCTACAGTGCCGCCTGGTGCCCGGACTGCCGGCGCCTGGAAGCCTGGCTGGCAGAACATGACATCGCTCACACCAAGGTGGATATCGAGATCACCCCCGGCGCGGCCGAGAAGCTCGAAACCGAGACGGGGAAGCGGGCCATCCCCTTCGTGCTGGTGGGGGGGAGGCGCTGGGTCCGGGGCTACCACAAGGAACTGCCCCAGAGGTTCGACGGGGGCCTGCTGGTGGAGGAGCTGCTGGCGGCG
>JARLGO010000180.1 GCA_031292655.1 Geothrix sp. | reverse complement strand
TCCCTGCCGGGGCTGAGCCAGATGGAGGAACAGGCCCGGGACTTCCTCCGGGTCCGCGTGGGGGCGGCGGAGGATTCCGTCGGGTTCAGCGAGGTCCAGCTCCGGGAATTCACCCTGGAGAAGCTGCGCATCGTGAGCCTGACCCTGGCCCAGAGCGTGGCCCTGGATCACTTCGAGGCGGCGGTGAGCCGGGCCATGGCCCGCTTCCAGCCCGTGGTCGGCGCCCTCAGCCACGCGGGCAAGCTGCTGCTGCCGCACCGGGAGGTCCTGCGGATCGTCGGGTTTGCCATGGAGGTGCGCGCCGCGGTCCTGGACAACCTCACCTTGTTCGATGATCCGCCCGAGACCTGGGAAAGCGAGTCCCTGGCCCACCTCGACAGCGCCCTCTACGACCAGTTCGATCTGGAGGAGCGCCTGGGGGCCATCAAGGAGAAGCTCGCGTATCTCCACGACACGGGGGCCACCTTCCTGGGCCTGCTGGACACGCGCAAGAACCACCGGCTGGAGTGGATCATCATCCTGCTCATCCTGGTGGAGATCCTCCTCTTCATCGGCAAGGATCTGCCGACCTACCTGGTTCATGGCTTCAGGTAACCCGACGAGCCCGGAACGGAGGCCCGCATCCGGGACCGCTCGCTGAGCCTTGACCACTGAAGCGCGAGGAATTCCGCCAGGCCCCAAAGGATCGCGCCCGCGATGGCGGCGCCGGACATGAGCGAGGATCGCGGGGAAGGGGATCTCATGGTGGGGCCTCCAATCGGTTCGTGGATGAGGCTGACGATAGGACCTGGGGCCGGGGCGGGCGTGTCTGGGCGGTGACGATCCCGTAACGGCTCCCCCACTTTTTCGCGGAGCCGGCCGGAAGGGCCGTGCGGCGGCCCATCCGGATCCCGCGTCCTTCATAATCGGGGCCATGCAGCGGCTGCCCCACCTCGACGAACTGGCCCGGATCATCGACACCGGCGGGAGGCATTTCGAATCTCGCGTCCTGTGCGAGGTGGCCTGCCAGGGCCAGCGCATGCCGGTTCACGTGGTGTCCATGGGCAACCCCGATCCCGGAGTGCCTGCCGTGGGGTTCTTCGGCGGCGTCCACGGGCTGGAGCGGATCGGCGCCGAAGTGGTGATGGCCTACCTGCAGAACCTGGCCACGCGCCTGAAGTGGGACGACACCTTGCATCGGCAGCTCGAATCGGTCCGGCTGGTGTTCATGCCCCTGGTGAATCCCGGGGGCCTCTGGCGGGGGACCCGCGCCAACCCGAACGGCGTCGACCTGATGCGCAATGCCCCGGTGGAATCCGGGGAGCACGTTCCCTGGCTGGTGGGGGGCCAGCGCATCAGTCCCTACCTGCCCTGGTTCCGCGGTCGAGCCGGCCTGCCCATGGAGGCGGAGAACCGGGCCGTGTGCGACGTCATCGCCAGCGAGTTCCTGCCCCGCCGGTTCAGCCTCTCGGTGGACTGCCACTCGGGTTTCGGTGTCAACGATCGGCTCTGGTTCCCCTATGCCCATACCCGCGCGCCCATCGGGCACATCGCCGAGATGCACGCCCTCAAGGACCTCTTCCAGGAGACGCTGTGCAACTACCGCTACATCTTCGAGCCCCAGAGCCTCCAGTACCTGGCCCATGGCGACCTGTGGGACCACCTGTACCTCCGTTCGCAGGAGCGCCCTGAGAACATCTTCCTGCCCATGACGCTGGAAATGGGCTCCTGGACCTGGGTGAAGAAGAATCCCCGCCAGCTCTTCTCGCTCCTCGGCATCTTCAATCCCCTGATCGAGCACCGCCAGCAGCGCGTGCTGCGGCGGCACCTGCCCCTGCTGGAATTCTTCGTGCGGGCCGCCAGCAGCCATGCCCGCTGGATCCCCCTGGGGGCGGAGCGCGAGCAGCACCGCCTCCGGGCCCTGGACCACTGGTATCCGGAGCTGGGACGGGAAGGTCCGCCATGAGCACCTGGATCCTGCTGCGGGGCCTCACCCGCGAAAAGCGGCATTGGCAGGGGTTCCCGGAGCAGCTGGCCCGGGAGCTGCCGGACGCCCAGGTGGTCGAGTTGGAATTGCCGGGGAACGGCGAGCTGAACGGCCTGACCAGTCCTTCGACCATCGCGGCCATGGCCTGGCACTGCCGCGCCGAGCTGGCGGGGCTCGGCCTGCCACCGCCCTACCACCTGCTGGCGATGTCCATGGGTGCCATGGTGGCGACGGCCTGGGCGGCGGACCACCCCGGGGAGATCGAAGCCTGTGTGTTGATCAACACCAGCTTCGGGGCCTTCAGCCCGGTCCACCGGCGCCTCCGCCCCCGGGCGTGGGTGGCCCTTCTGCGGGTCCTGCTCACGCGATCCGAAAGGAGCCGGGAGGCGCTCATTTTCGACCTCACCAGCCGGCTCGCGGATCCACCGGCCCCGGTGGTCGATGAATGGGTCGCCATCCGCCGGTCGCGCCCCGTGGATCCGCGGAACGCCTTCCGGCAGCTGCTGGCCGCGGCGAGATTCCGCGCTCCGCAGAACCCGCCCGCCAGGACGCTGATCCTGGCCAGCGCCGGGGACCGGCTGGTCGACCCCCGCTGCTCGGAGGACATCGCCCGCCGCTGGCGCTGTGCCTTTGCCATCCATCCGGCCGCAGGTCACGACCTCCCCCTCGATGACGGCGCCTGGGTCGCGAAGGAGGTCCACCACTGGCTGACGGGGTCCGGACCTGCCTGAGGTTTTGTTACCGAATGATTACCCCGGGACCCCCTTGTGTGAACGGGCGATGCTGAAAATGGTCCCATGTCGCCCAGGAAGGGCCTTGCCTGGAAGGCCATCCCTGCCCAGGACCCCCTGATCGAGCGGGTCTCCCCGATCGCCCTGGTTGATCACCAGGAGAGCGTCCAGGTCGGAGAGACCCTCGAGCAGGTCTTCGAGTGGTTCCGGCACCACCCCCAGGAATTCGCGGCGGTGGTGGATGGGGGCACCTATGCCGGCTTGATCTCCCGGGGGCACCTTGGCGCCCTGCTGGGCACGCGGTTCGGCTTCACCCTCCACAGTCGCCATCTGATCCAGGAGCACCTCCTTCCGGAGTGCATGGTCACCGTTTCCACCCTCCCACTCATGGACCTGCTGGAGCGGGCCCTCTCCCGGACGGGGGAGGCCTTCTACCAGGACGTGCCCCTGGTGGATCCGGAGGGGATGTTCATCGGGATCATCCCGGTCCCCGCCCTGGTGCGGGCCCAGTCCGCGCTCATCGCCGAGCAGGTCCAGCTGGCCGAGTCCCGGCGCGACGAACTGCTGGCCAGGAACCAGGATCTCTTCCGGAGCCTGCACCAGCTCCGCCAGTCCCAGGGCCGCTACGAAACGCTGTTCCAGCACAGCCCGCTGGCCGTCGCCCTGCTGCACCCGGACGGGAGGATCGAGGCCCACAACTCGAAGCTCCAGGCCCTCCTGGGACCCGCCGGGGATAGGGAGGGGTTCCTGCCGAACCTGGCGGACCTGATGCCCGCCAGGCACCGGGAGTCCTTCCTGGAGCTGCTCAGCCTCCACGAGTCCGGCGCCTCCCTCGCCTGCAACCACGCGGACGAGTTCACGCTCCAGCTCCCGGGCCTCGGCGAGCGCCTGTTCAAGTTCCACATGTCCCTGGTCCGGGAGACGGGCCAGATCTGCACCATCCTCCACGACCTCACGGAACAGCGGGCCATCGAGCGGAAGATGGCCATCAACGACAAGGCCGACCTCTTCGAGTCCCTGGTGGGTGGCATCGCCCACGAGCTGAACAACAAGCTCGCCCCGGTCCTGGGCTTTTCCGAACTGCTCCAGTTCAAGCTGGAGGCCCTGGGCGGCCATGATGACCTCCGGTCCCACTGCCATGCCATCTCCCAGAGCGCCCAGGAGTCCGTCCGGATCATCCGCCAGCTCCTCCAGCTCTCCCGGCCCGCCACCATGGAGCTCACCCGCGTGGACCTGGGGGGCATCCTCCAGGAGGCCGCCTCGATCATGCGGTTCAGGCTGCGGTCCGCGGACGTCGAACTGCGGCTGATCCTGCCCGAGGAACCCGTCTGGATCCTGGCCGACGCGGCCCAGATCAAGCAGGTCCTCATCAACCTCATGATCAACAGCGTGGATGCCATGGAACAGGCGCCCAGGAGGGTGCTCGAGGTGGGGGTGGAGGCCCGGGGCGCCCAGGCTTCCCTTGCCGTGGTCGACACGGGATCTGGCATCGCCCCGGACAAGCACAGCCGGATCTTCGATCCCTTCTACACCACCAAATCCGTCGACCGGGGCACGGGCCTCGGCCTCAGCGTCTGCCTGGGCATCGTCCGCCAGCACCACGGGGAGATCTCGGTGACCAGCGCCCCCGGCGAGGGCACCCAGTTCCGGGTCCTCCTCCCCCTGGCGACGGCAGAGGAACTCCCGGGGCCGGGCGCCTCCCGCGCCCTGGCGCCGCGCCCAGGGCAAGACACCCTCCCGTGGTCCATGGAGGGCCTCCCCCGCATGAGGGTGCTGGTCATCGATGACGAGGAGTACATCACCAGCCTGGTGCAGGAGCTGCTGCGCAGCCGCCTGGGCTGGCGGGTGGAACGGGTGCACGACGGGCGGCAGGCCATCCAGTGCCTCGAGAACGCCCGCTTCGACCTCGTCATCACCGATCTCCGGATGCCGGGCGTGGATGGCTTCGCGGTCCTGGGGTGGATCAAGGATTTCCAGCCGGCGCTCCTGCCCCGGGTGCTGGTGGTCACCGGGGACAGCGGGGGCGCCTCGCTGGATCAGCAGCTCATCGACCTGGGGGTTCCGGCCATCCGCAAGCCCTTCACGCCCGAGGAGCTCATCGCCCAGTGCCGGACCACCCTGGCGGCCTCCTGACCCCGCCGGAGCGCCGGGGGCACGGGCGAAATTCACATGCTTGTTACCGGGGGGTTCCCCCCTGGTCGAAGCACCGGCCGATGAGAAGGACAGGAGCCTGTCATGACGCCCAAGTCCCCTTTGTTTCAACGAGGATTTTCCAGGGCCCTGGGGGTCCCGGTCCTGGTGGCCTTGGCGGCCCTGCCGCTTGCCGCCGAGGAGGTCTCGGTCCAGGAGGCGGCGAAGTACCTGCTCATCCTGGCGGCGAGCGCTGGCTCGGAAGGGCGGGTGGCCTGCAAGGAACTCGACATGGTGTTCCAGCTGAAGAAGCAGGAGATCTCCGTGGATGCCAAGGCCAACGTCGCCTGGGCCTTCACCCCGGCCCAGACCAAGTTCTACCTCGGCGAAAGGAAGCTGGTGGTCTGCAGCAGCCGCAAGCTGTTCGCGGACGGGGGCGCCATCGCCTTCGAACGGGTGAATGGCCGGCTGACCGTCTTCTACCATCCGGCCAACCTGGAGAAGAGCGGCATCCACCTTCCCGAATCCTTCCTCCGGGCGGCGGTGAAGGCCTAGCCTCCTGCACCGGAGAGGGGGAAGGTCAGGCCTGCGCCGATCTGGCCAGGGGCATCCTCCGCTCCAGAAAGCAGCTGCACCCGGATTGCCGCTTGGCCATCTTCTTGGCTCCGCTGGCGGCGGCGGCCACTTCATGGAGGTTGGCATAGACACCAGGCAGCACGCCCACCACGCCCACCGAGAGGGAGACGAGGGGGTGGAATTCCATCTGCCCCTTGCGGTTCTCTGATGAATAGCCCCCCTGTTCCACATCCTCCGCGTTGAAGAAGGCCTGGCGCTCGGCCTCGAACCGCAGCAGGAGGCCGCGGACCTTCTGTTCCCAGTCATCGCCCGGCAGGACCGTGATGAAGTCGTCCCCGCCCACGTGGCCGATGAAATCATCCGACTCGGTGAAGCCTTCCTGCAGGAGCCGTCCCGTCCACTGGATCAGCTCATCGCCCCGGCGGTAGCCGTACACGTCGTTGTAGGGCTTGAAGTGGTCGAGATCCCAGTAGCAGACGGCAAAGGGTTCCTGGGCATCCAGCCGGGCATTGATCTGCTCCTGGATGGGCACGTTGCCGGGAAGCTGCGTGAGGGGGTTCGCGTAGCGCGCGGCGGATAGCTGCATCTGGGTGATCTCCCGCATGAGGTCATGGCCGGACCCCATGCCGATGTAGCGCCCGTTCCGGGTGAGGATGAACCCGTGCAGGATGTGCCTCGGGTCGGATTCCACCATCCGTTCGCTGAGGGCTTGGATGGTGATGCTTTGATCCACGATCAGAGAGTCCCGTTCCATGAACTGGATGCAGGACCGCTTGCCATAGAGCTCCTGGCTGTAGGGCCGGGACATGATGTCGGTGAAGGTGTAGCGGTTCAGGAGCCCCAGGGGCACGTCGTCCTGCACCACCGGCAGGGACAGGAGATCGGGTTGGCGGATGAACCGGGACAGCACCTCCAGGTTGTTGGTGGAGGGCGAGACCGGCGGGGTGGGCAGCAGCAGCCGCTCGGCGGTGGCGCGGCTGGTGGTGGTCGTGCGGTGCCGGGAGGCCGGCCCCCCGATGCTGGGCTTCAGGCGATGGACCAGCGAGGGGGATTGGCGGAGGTTGGGCTGGGGGGCGGGGCGGCCCAGGAGGAACCCCTGCCCGAAGTCGATGCCCAGTTCCTGGACCACCGCCAGGTCCCCGTCGGTCTCGATGCCTTCGGCGATGACCCGGGCCCCGGTGCGGCTGGCCAGTTCGTGGATGGACTGGAGGAACTGAAGCTTCACCGGGTCCGACCCGACGCCCTGGACGAAGTGCTTGTCCACCTTGATGAATTCGGGGTGGAGCTCCGACCAGAGGCGGAGGCTGGAGAACCCCTCCCCGAGGTCGTCCAGGGCAATGGTGAATCCCATGGACCGGAGGAATTCCGCGGCTTCCAGGAGCGGGCCGTACTCGAAGGTCGGGTGGCTCTCGGTGAGTTCGATGACGACGTTGCCGGGCAGGAGGCCGAGCTGTTCCACCAGGTGGGCCCCGCGGATGGCCCTTCCCCTGGCATCCAGCAGGGCGCCGGGGCTGAGGTTGACGAAGATCCTGTAGTGCTGGGGCGCCTGGGCCCAGGCTCCCAGGATGGATTCGAGGCAGGCCCGCTCCAGTTCCGGCAGGAGGCCCGCCTGGCAAGCGGCATCCAGCAGGTTCAGGGGCGCATGGAGCACCGAGTCGCTGGGGCCGCGGATGAGCCCCTCGAATCCGTACAGCTCTCCGATCCGCAGGTCCACGATGGGCTGGAAGTGGGGCGTCAGCGCCTTCCGTCCGAGGATGTCCCTGAGTTCCGCGAGCCAAGCGCTCGGTTCATGCCGGGAACGGCCGGGTTCGGAATCGTCGGTGATCATGGGCTCGCATTCCGAAAGAGGGAGGGGTTGGGAAATCCAGCCTGTGCCCCCTTTTCGTCCAAGGGACCCCGGGCCCCGAGGCTCCGGCAGTGACTTCTCCGTAACAATGCCCGGGCCCTGGGTGAAGAAGCGCGGATTGGAATGCCCCCACCTCCGGAGGCGAGCTTTCCCCTTCAGCGGCCCGGTCCGAAGGCCTCCATGCGCAGCGGACGGGCCACGGTCAGCATGGCCGGTGTTCCGTCCTGGACGCTCAGGAGCGGGCCTGGGCCCAGCCGGAACACCTCCTCGGGCAGCACGATGCCGCGCCCGTCCGGCAGGATCAAGGTCTCGAAATCGATGAACAGCAGTTCCCCGCGAAGAAGGTGGACCCGCCCCACCAGTTGCGTTCCGGAGGGCAGGAGGACGGTCCGGCCGTTCTTCGAGAGCAGGGGCAGGACGACCTCGAGCCTGACCTGGGTGTGGCCAGGATCCGTGGGGGGGAGGTCCAGCTCTCCATGGATCCGGGCCGTGATCCGGACCCCGGTGGCCACGGGGAAGGTGGGCGCCTCTGGGGACCACCGGACCTCCGCCGTGGCCTTCGTGGCCTGGGAGGGTACGGGGATGGACAGAGGCCGCAGCGGCTGGGAGAGCCCCCCCCAGCCGCTGCCGAGCAGGGCCAGCTGGAACAAGATGGCAGACATGAAACCTCTCAGTTGAGCTTGCCCGCGCCCATGGCCGCCAGATCGCCGGGGAGGGCCAGGGCCCCGAAGCTGGCGGCACCCGCCTGGCCTTCCTTGGAAAGCACGAAGCGGAGGAACTCCTTGACCGCGGGATCCAGGTCCTTGCCCGGGGCCTTGTTGACGTAGATGTAGAGGAACCGTGTCAGGGGATAGGCGGCTTTTTGAATGTTCTCCAGGGTGGGCTCCACGAAGTGATCGCTCTTGAAGCCCGCCAGGGGCACGCCCTTCACCAGCTTGTTGGCGTACTGGAGGGG
>JARLGO010000179.1 GCA_031292655.1 Geothrix sp. | reverse complement strand
GGCGCCCAGGGCCCTGAGGGCGCCGAGGAGGATGTCCTCGCCCTGCCGGGTGTCGTAGAGGGTGCCGATGGTGGGCTGCTGGAGGACCGCAGCGGCGGGGGTGGAGAAATCGCCCCAGCTCTCCAGCCAGTGGTTCTCCGGCAGCAGCAGCTGGCACTGGGCGGAGGTCTCGTCCTCCACCTGGCCGATCCAGGTGCGGGAAGGCACTTTGGCGACGGCCTCCTTCCAGGCGGCGGCCCGGGGGAAGGTGTAGGCGGGGTTCACGTCCCAGAAGATCACGGCGGCATAGCGGCCTTCGGCCATGCCTTTGGCTGCGGCCACGAGGTCCTTCACCGAGGCCAGGGGTTCGGCGGCGCGCAGGGCCACGGCCTCCGAACCGAGCATGGCGTTCAGCAAGTGGGCAGCCTGGTGGGCCTCGGCGGGCATCTGGGCCCCGCAGAGGACGACGGCCTGGCGGCCCGCATGATGAAGGTCCTTCACGAGGCTGGACCAGGTGGCCGCGGGAATTTCCGCAGGCGCGCCCGCGGAAATTCCGGATAGATCCGTGCCCGTGGGCAGCGGGGTGCCCTTGGCGGCCAGTTCCTTGGCCAGGGCGAAAGCCAAGGCGGCCAGGCGCGAGGGGGACACCGGAACCCGCACGTCCGCGTTGGTGCCGGTCAGCGTAAGAGGTCCTTCCAAGACCCACAGGCGGTTGATCTCATCCTTGGCGTTCTTCAACCTTCGCTTGGCGCCCCAGGCCCCAAGCGCCTCCGGGTCCTCGCCATTGAGGAAGTCGGCTCCGAGGGACAGGATGACCTGGGCTCTCGCCAGCCGGGGCTGGAGTTCCACCGCCTGCCCATAGCTCGCCTGGGCGGCCTCCTCGGCGGCATCGCCGGCGGCCGCTTCGAAGGCCAGGTGCTCCAGGGTGGGAAGGGCGGCCTTGAGGTCCGCCAGCAGGGCCTTGCGCGTGGGCGAGGCCAGGGCGCCCGACAGCAGCAGCACGGGCTTGCCGGCGTCCTTGGCGGCCCGCAGGGCCTGGTGGAGGCTGCCCTCGGCTTCGGCCCAGCCCAGGGTCCGCCCTTCCAGCTTGGGGGCGCGGAGGCGATCGGGATCGTAGAGGCTCAGCACGTCGGCCATGGCGCGGGGGCTGGTCTTCCCCTTCACCCCCGGGTGCTCGTCATTGCCCGAGATGTGGATGGGGCGCCCCTCCCGGGTCTTCACCAGCACCGGGTAGACCCGGCGGCCCTCCTGGCAGGCGCTGGCGTAGTGGTTGGCCACGCCGGGCGTGACCTCCACGGGGCGCTTCGTGTAGGGCACCACGGTCCCCTGCCCCTTGCGGTCGCAGGCCACGGTGGCGGCCAGGGCGGCGGCGGCGCCCACGAGCCCGAAGAAGTCGCGACGGGAGAAGCCGTCCTGGGGTGGCAGCCCGTGCCCATCGTCGTAGATGCTGGGCACGGCGCCGGGCAGGAACTCATCCTGGGCCGCCCGCTGGGCCTCCGGTGTCTCGATGCGTTCCTCCAGGGTCCGCCAGAACCGCGGAGTCTCGAGGGGGCCATGTTCGGGGAGTCGGGTCTTCATCGGGTCATCCACGGCGCTTGATGGCGTGTTCGGGGGAGGTGATGGCGATGCGGGGGGCCGCCTCGGCCTGGGGCTCGGGGGGACTGGCCTTGGGGTCGATCCATACGAGGTCCAGGGCCCGCCGCCCCAGGAGGAGGGGGCCGGCCACCAGGGCGGTCAGGCGATCGAGCATGGGCTTGCGGTTCAGGTCGGCCATCGTCGGGGGCTCCTAGCGGTGGCAGGCGCCGCAATTTTCGGCACCCCGGGTGATCTTGGAGCCTGGCGGCAGGACCGCGTGGGGATCCCGGTGGCAGCCCAGGCAGTTGCCCATGCGCAGGCCCATCTCGCGGGTGAGCACCTTCATGGTCTGCACTTCTCCGTGGCAGCTCTGGCAGGCGATGCCCGCGTTCACATGGGGGCGATGGTCGAAGAAGACGTGATCGGGCAGGGTGTGGACCCGCTGCCAGAGCAGGGGCTCGCCGGAGTCGGCGATCCGGGTGAGCTTCTGGATGGCGGGGCGGTCGGTCCGGGTCACCTTGTGGCAGCCCATGCAGAGGTCCACGCTGGGGATGCCCGCGCTCCTGGACCTGTCGGCGCCGGAATGGCAGTACTGGCAGGGCATGCGGAGGGTGCCGGCGTGGAGTTCATGAGAGAAGGGGATGGGCTGTTCGGGGGCGTAGCCCTTGGCGAAGCGGTCCGGCTGGGTGAACCAGCCCACGCTCAGGACGGTGGCAAGGACCGCCACGGCCGCGGCCGGCAGGACGAAGCGGAACGCTCGGTCGAATCGGTGCATGCACAACCCCTTGAAATGCGCTGGCCCAGGTCGGAAGCCCCGGGTCGTCAGGGAACGTTGAATCGGTGCTCGGTGATGCGAATCGATCGACCAGGATTCTGGCAGGCCCTTGGAAGAGGAGGGTTATCTCTTTCTAGCCGTGGATCCGCTGGACTGTAAAAGAAGGGGTGCCCAGAAACCGGCCGAACACCACCTCATCAGGGGGCGTCAACCCCCAGGCGAGCAATTGAGAAATTGTGTCGCAGATCACGATGATAGAGCATCGATGCAGAGATGTTTACCTATTTTTTCTGAGATATTTCCATGCGTTTAAGAGGATTTTTGGGTGGTCTATATCTGGGCCTTCCCGGAGGACGGTTTCCTCCAGGGCGGGGGTCCGGATCTCCATGGGAACTCAAAGGCCCTTCGGGAATCCGATCCACGGCTTCAGCAGGCCCAGCTGTCCGAAGAGGGCGCCCATGCGCTCCACCGGCAGTCCCATCACGGTGGAAAAGCTGCCCTGGACCGTCTCGATGAAGAGGGCTCCGATGCCCTGAATGGCGTAAGCCCCGGCCTTGTCCATGGGTTCCCGGGTGCCGATGTACCAGCGGATCTGTGCCTCGGTCAGCGGGCGGAAGAAGACTTGGGCCGTGTCCACGAAGCTGTAGACGGTGCTGTTCCTCTGAAGGCAGAAGCCGGTGTGCACCTGGTGGGCCCGCCCCTGGATGAGGGTGAGCATCCGCACCGCGTCCTCCACGTCCTTGGGCTTGTTCAAGGTGTGGTGGTCCACGGCCACGGTCGTGTCGGCGGCCATGACCCAGCGGCCCGGGTTGCGCAGGGCGATGACTTCGGCCTTGAGCTCCGCCAAGCGGAGGACCAGGTCGCCGGGCTCCTCGTCCAGCAGGGGCGTTTCGTCCACCTGGGGCACCTGGAGTTCGAAGGGGATGCGCATGGCCTCCAGCCAGTGCCGCCGCCGGGGGCTCCCACTGGCCAGGATGAGGGGCTGCAGGGCGATTTCGGGGGTTCCGCTCACCGGAGGCCTCGGGCCCTGAGATCGGCGGTCCTCACGCGCATGTGGATGCCGTCCAGCTCCTGGCCGGGCCGGAAGCCGAAGCGGGGATAGAAGTCGGCGGCGTCGCGGGTTTCCAGCACGAAGCGGTTGACCTCCCCCACCCAGGGATGGCGCAGCGCCCATTTCACCAGCTCCGAGGCGATGCCGAAGCTCATGAGATCCTGGGCCACCACCACGTCGTAGAGCTTGGCCTCGTGGGCATGGTCGGACCAGACCCGGGTGGCCCCCACCAGCCGGCCCCCCATGTGCCCCTCGGGGACCAGCCGGGCCGTGAGCATGCGGGAGCAGGCCAGCAGCATCCGCCACTGCTCGATGGTCCGGTCGGCGGTCCAGTGCACCCGCTCGGCCTGGAAGAAGATCTGCAGCTCGCGGGGGTCCACGGTCCAGGTCTCATCGAAAAAGGCCACGGTGCCATTGGAGGTCGCAAGGGGCGTGGGGGCGAGCAGATCACAGTTCATCAAGGTTTCCCGGGAAGGGCCCTCCATCCTAGCAGGGCGGATCCGGCCAGCAGCGCCGACATCAGGAGGGGCAGGAGCCAGGCGGAGCGGGCCGGTGTGTGGACCGGGCGCCACTGGAGCTCGAGGGCGAAGGCCCCCTCGCTGAGCGGCTCGCCCCAGAGCTGGAAGCTCCCGTTCTCGCGGAAGACGCCGGATTTCCCCGTGAGGGTCGCGCGCAGGAGCGGCACCCCCAGTTCCGTGGCCCGCAGGCGGATTTGCGCCGCGTGCAGGTCCGTGGCGATGCTGCGGTCGAACCAGCCGTCATTGGTGTGGTTGGTGAGCAGGTCGGCCCGGCTCAGGGCCAGGCCGCGGCGGGTCCGCTCCGGCATCAGGGCCTCGCTGCAGATGAGGGGATGGACCCGCACCTCGCCCGCCGGTGTGGGCACCGGGAAGGCGCAGCCTTCCTTGAGTTCGCCGGGCTCCTGGGAGACGAAGTCCAGCTGCCGGTCCATCCACTTCCGGAAGGCCTCCGGCCCCGGGATGCGCTCGCCGAAGGGCATGGGGTCCACCTTGGCGAACAGGAAGGGCGGCCGGCCCGCCACCTCGCCCCGCACCAGGTTGTAGAGCCCCCCTTCCGTGCCGAAGAGCCAGGCCACGCCGCGGGAGGCCGCCTCGGCCGGGAGGCGGGCGTCGGGTCGGCGGTCGTCCCGGCCCAGCACCGAGCTCTCGGGCCACAGCAGCAGGGTGGCGCGTCCGGGGCGGGGCCAGCCTTGGGCCTTCAGGAGCGCGTCGCTGCGCCGCCACATCTCGGCTTCCATCCCCGGCCACCGCTGGCCCGCCGGGAAATTGGGCTGGATCATGGCCACGTCCAGGACGCGCATCGGATCCCGGGGGAGCAGGTACCAGGCGCCCCCGGCCAGGAGGAAGAAGCCGAGGGCCAGACCGGGGCCCGCCAGGGCCCGGCGGGGGGATCCGCCCCCGGCGAGGGTGGCCGCCGCCCAGGCCCCCGTTCCCCAGGCCAGGGCGGACAGGCCCGAGGTGCCCAGGAAAGCGGCTCCCCGCGCGGTCCAGGGGAGCGAGCCGAAGGCCGCGCCCCAGGTCCAGGGATAGACGTGGAAGCCCCAGCTCTCCCAGGCCAGGAGGAGGAGCGCCGCGACCAGGGCGGCGGCCAGGGCCCCGGAGCGCCGGAAGGCCCAGCGGGATCCCACGGCCACCAGCCAGAGCCCCGTGGCCTCCCAGAAGCTCAGCAGGAGCATGCCCAGCAGGGCCAGGCCGAAGGGCAGTCCGCCCTTGCTGGCGAGGGTCTGGGGCACCCACAGGTAGAGGAGGACGAGCCCCGCCAAGAGGCTGACCCAGGTCCAAAACGCGTGCCGCCCCTTGAACAGCCCGTCCAGCAGCAGGAGGGGGAACAGCATGGCCATGGCCGGTTCCAGCCAGCCCCCCAGGGCGCCGGGGAAGCGGAAGGCCAGGACGAAAAACCCGGCCAGGACCAGGGAACTGAGGACGCCGAGGAGCCAGCCGGTTTTCAACGGGGGTACCTCCGGGCTGTTTCGTAGCACGCGATCCCGGCGGCCACGGCGGCGTTCAGGCTTTCGAGGCCCTGGATGGGGATGGCCAGGCGCCGGACGCCCTCGGGCAGGTCCGCGCCCTGCCAGCCGTGGCCTTCGTTGCCCACCCAGAGACGGAGGGGCTCGGACAGGTCGGCCTCCCCCAGGGCCACGGCCCCGGGGGCGCCATCCAGGGCGTACCAGTGGCCCGCATCGGGCTCCAGGGTCCCCACCCGGCGCAGGGGCAGGAGGAAGGCCGCGCCCATGCCGCCCCGCAGGGTCCTGGGGTGGAAGGGATCGGCGCAACCGGGCCCCAGGAGGGCCTCCTGGAAGCCGAAGGCCGCGGCGCTCCGGAGGATGGCCCCCAGGTTCCCGGGGTCCTGGATGCCCCAGGCTCCGATCACGCGCGGGGCCAGCGGTCCGGCCGGTTCGGGGCCGAGTTCCATGAATAGCTCATGCTCGGGGGGGCTGCCGGCCTCGGCGAGGTCCCGCATGAGGGCCTCCCCCAGCACCAGGGTCTCCACACCGAGCCCGGCTTCCAGCGGGTGGGGATCCGTCTGCTCCAGCCGCAGCCAGAGCGCGGGACGCAGGCGGCTCCCCGCGGGGGTCCGCCGCGCTTCCGCCCAGGCTTCGATGAGCTTGGCCCCGAGGAGCAGCGTGGCGCCCCGCCGGGGACCCCCCTGCCGGAGGCGGGCCTGGAGGTCCTTGAAACGCGGGTTGGCCTTGCTGGTGAGAAGGGGCATGGGATGGCTCAGGGGGTGGGAAGCGCGGGCCGCGCATGGGCCGCGCTCCAGTCGTCGATGGCTTTGCGGATGGCCGGCAGGGCGGCCTTCGTGCTTTCGATGCCGGCCTGCATGCAGCGCTTCTTCTGCGTGAAGTCGAGCATCCCGACGTCCCCGATGCCGGCGGGCGTGATGAGGAGGTCGGCCTCCTTCTTGGAATGCTCCACATTGAGGGCGAACATGATGTTCGTGGCCTGGAGGGAGACGTCCAGCAGGTTGGTGATGTTCGTGTTCCCCACGTTCCCGCTGATGTCCACGGCGATCACGATGTCGGCCCCCTTGGCCCTGGCCACCGAGATGGGGATGTTGTTCACCACGCCGCCGTCCACCAGGATCTTGCCCTGGTGCTTGACGGGCGGGAACACGCCCGGGATGGCGGCACTCGCCCGGATGGCCCGAGCCACCGGGCCGCTGTCGAGCACCACCTGATAGCCCCAGTTGAGATCGGTGGCCACGGCGGCGAAGGGGAGCTTCAGGTTCTCGATGTTGGTGGTCTTGACGTGCCCCTTCACCCAGGCCTCCAGCTTGTCCCCCCTGGCGAAGCCCATGCCCACGACGGCATTGAGAATCCCGAAATCGAAGAGATCGTCCTTCTCCAGCTGGAAGGCGGTCCATTCGAGGTCGAAGCTGCTGAGGTCGGCGGCGTAGATCGCCCCGATGAGGCTGCCGACGCTGGTCCCCACCACCATGTCGATGGGGATCTTCTCCTGCTCCAGCACGCGGATGACCCCCACGTGCGCGAAGCCCCGGGCCGCGCCTCCCCCCAGCACGAGGGCGATCTTCGGCTTCGGCGGGGGTCCCTGGGGCACCTGGACGACAGGTGGCTGGGGAACGGCCACGGGGGGCCCCGTCTGGCATCCGAGGAGGAGGGCCAGAGCCGCGATCGCAAGGGTGTTCACCAGACGCATGTCGGATCCTCCCCGGACAGGAACAGGCCATTGTGGCCGGAACCCTGCCACCGGTGCGGCCTGGGCGGCAGCAACCGGACCGGGTTCGGTATTAGACTATCCGCTACATCCGGACTTCTTCCCCCTTCGCGCCCTTTCAGGAGCACCAATGCAACCCTTTGTTCCGTCCGACCAGAACCTGCGGGAGTTCTCCCTGCGGGCGGTGCTCATCGGCCTCGTCATGGCCGTGGTGCTCGGTTCCGCCAACGCCTACCTGGGGCTCAAGGCGGGCATGACCATCGCCGCCACCTATCCGGCGGCGGTCATCGGCATGGCCCTCATCAAGCTGATGAAGGGCACCATCCTGGAAGAAAACATGGCCCGGACCGTGGGCAGCATCGGCGAGTCGGTGGCGGCGGGGGCCATCTTCACCATCCCCGCCTTCGTCATCAGCGGCATCTGGCCGAAGTTCTTCACGGCCGGGAACTACGTCACCAGCTCCCTGATCATGTTCGCCGGCGGCGTGCTCGGCATCATGTTCGTGGCCCTGCTCCGCCGCGTGATGGTGGAGGACGCGGAGCTGCCCTACCCCGAGAGCGTGGCCGCCGCCGAGATCCACAAGGCCGGCGCCCGGGGCGGCAGCGGCACCAAGTTCCTCTTCGGCGCCATGGGCCTCGGCGCGGCCATCCAGGCCCTGGTGCAGATCTCGATCTTCGCCAGCACCTGGGAGACCTTCGTGGCCTTCAAGACCACCACCATCAACCTGGTCGGCACCTGGAAGGCCAAGGTCATGGGGGGCATGCTGCTCAGCTCGCCGGGCATCAGCCCCGCCTACATGGGGGTGGGCTACATCATCGGGCCCAAGCTCGGGGCCCTCAACTTCTCCGGCGGCATCCTGGCCTGGGGCCTGCTGGTGCCCATCATCACCTACTTCCTGGCCCCGGGCGTGCTGCCCGAGGGCGCCCCGCAGGGCGACTGGATCGCCCTGTCCTACTCCGTGTGGAAGTTCATCGTCCGGCCCATCGCCATCGGCGGCATGCTCATGGGCGCCTGCTTCACCCTCTTCAAGATGCGGAAGAGCCTGGCCACGGGCCTCACCCGCTCCGTCTCCGACATGAAGAAGGCCGCCGCCGGCGAGCACGTGGTGGACCGCGTCAACAAGGACCTGCCCTTCACCTATGTCCTGTTCGGCCTCGGCTTCGCCGCCCTGGTGACCTTCCTCCTCACCTGGCGCATCTTCCAGGTGAGCCCCCTGGTCTCCTTCGTGGCGGCCCTGGTGGTGGTGATCCTGGGCTTCTTCTTCTCGGCCATCAGCGGCTACCTGGTGGGCATCATGGGATCCAGCAACAACCCCATCTCGGGCCTGACCCTGACGGCCCTGGTGATCACCGCCCTGGTGATGGTGCTCCTTGGCGTGAAGGGCCGGGAGGGCGTGGCCGCCGTGCTGGGCGTGGCCGCCGTGGTTTGCGTGAGCGCGGCCGTGGCCGGCGAGATGCTCCAGGACCTCAAGGCCGGCCACATCCTGGGCGGCACCCCCTGGCGCATGGAAATGGGCGACCTCCTGGGCGTGGCCCTGGCCTCGATCGTGCTCTTCATCCCCCTCATGGTGCTGCACGAGGGCGACATCTCCGCCCAGGGCACCAAGCGCATCGCCGAGCTGACGGCCCAGCAGGTGCAGGTCGTCACGGCCCCCGACGGCCAGACCTACACCCTGGACCAGGTGAAGCAGCTGCCCGCCGACCAGAAGAAGGCCGTGCTGTCCCTGGACGCCGGGTTCGGCTCCAAGCAGCTGGCCGCGCCCCAGGCGGGCCTCATGGCCCTACTCAGCCGCGGCATCGTGGAAGGCAAGATGGCCTGGCCGCTCATCATCGTGGGCATGATGATGGGTCTGGCCTTCATCCTCATGCAGGTGAAGAGTCCCATGCTGGTGTCGGTGGGCATGTACCTGCCCCTGGAGACCACCTTCGCCATCTTCCTGGGGGGCCTCATCAAGGGCACCGTGGAGATGTTCGCGGAGAAGCGCGGCTTGAACGAGGCCCAGAAGGTCCGCGTGGAGAACAACGGCGTGCTCCTGGCGGCGGGCCTCATCGCCGGCGAGGCCCTGGTGGGCCTGCTGTTCGCCTCCTTCGCCTTCTTCGAGGTGAAGTACAAGGTCTTCGCCAATCCGGGCATGTTCTGGATCAGCCTGCTGATCCTGGCCGGCATCGCCATCTACCTGGTCCGGGTGCCCCTCGCCAACGCCGGCGAAGCCGACGAACCGGCGCCCCCCAGCGCGAATTTCTAGACGGACCCGATGGAAACGGGGCGCGGGCAACCGCGCCCCGTTCATGTCAGGTGACCCATGACCGTCTTTCCCGATGAAGCCTTCCTTGCCGCGATCCCCGTCCGGGTCCTTGCCTCCGAGCCCGGTGAGGACGGCAACCTCGTGCTGCTCCGCCCCAAGATCCTGTCGCCGCGGTGGGCCTGGTTGCTCCGCTTGATGAAGAAGCCCGTCTACCGCGTGAAGCTGGACGCCCGGGGCACGGCCGTGTGGTTGGCCTGCGACGGCACCCGCAGCATCGGCCGGGTGGCGGACCTGGTGGGACAGGCCTTCCCGGGAGAGCCCGATGCGACCTTCCGCACGGCCCTGTTCCTCCGGGAGCTGGCGAGGGGAAAGTTCATCGACCTCTTCCATGGGCCCGACCCGCTATCCTAGGGCCCCGGAGGCATCGTCTCACATGGCCAGGCAGGTGAAGAAGGAAGGCCAGGTCCTCACCCGGAAGCGCACCAAGGTGGGTGCACCCGGCATGTGGAAGGTGCTGCTGCACAACGACGACTACACCACCCAGGAGTTCGTGGTGTTCCTCCTGAAGACCGTCTTCCGCAAGGCTGAGCCTGAGGCCACGGCCATCATGCTGGCGGTCCACCAGGCGGGCGTGGGCGTGGCGGGCATCTATACGCGGGATGTGGCGGAGACCCGGGCCGAACGGGGCCGCCAGCTGGCGGAACGCGAGGGCTTCCCCCTGCTCCTTTCCGTGGAGGCCGACGATGCCTGAGATCAGTCCCGAGCTGAACCAGGGTTTCCAGCGGGCCTTCGAGCTGGCCAAGACCCGCCGCCACGAGGATGTGGCCCTGGAGCACCTGCTCCTGGCCCTGGTGGACGATGCCCACGCCGCCAAGGTCCTGAAGGGCTGCAGCGTGCAGCTGGACGCCCTGCGCGCCGATCTGGAGGCTGTGCTGGGCGAGGCCTTCGAGGTGGTGCCCGAGGGCGAGGCCTTCCAGCCCCACAGCACGCTGGGGTTCGTGCGGGTGGTGGAACGGACCCTGGTCCACGCCTTCAGCTCCGGCAAGCCGAGCGTGCAGGGGGGCGAGCTGCTGCCGGCCTTCCTGGAAGAGGAGTCCAGCCATGCCCGCATGCTCCTCGAGCAGCATGGCGTGCGGCGGCTGACCCTGTTGAAGGTGCTGAGCCACGGCCCCGGGGCACCCCGGGCCGCGGCCAAGAAACCCGTCGAGGCCGAAGAGGAGGAGGCCGGCACGGTGGCCGAGAACCCCCTGGAAGCCTATGCCACGGACCTGGTGGCCCGGGCCGCGGCTGGCCGCCTGGATCCCCTGGTGGGCCGCGAGGCCGAGATCACCCGCATGGCCCAGGTGCTCTGCCGCCGCCGCAAGAACAACCCCCTGCTGGTGGGCGAACCCGGCGTGGGCAAGACCGCCATCGTGGAGGGCCTGGCCCGGCGCATCCACGAAGGGAAGGTCCCGGAGCCCCTCAGGGCCGCGCAGATCTTCGCCCTGGACCTGGGGGCGCTGCTGGCGGGAAGCCGCTACCGCGGCGACTTCGAGGAGCGGCTCAAGGCCGTGCTCAAGGCGCTGGCTGAGCGGCCAGGGGCCATCCTCTTCATGGACGAGCTGCACACCCTGGTGGGCGCGGGCGCCACCGGCGGCGGGGCCATGGACGCGGCCAACCTGCTGAAGCCGGCCCTGGCTTCCGGCGACCTCCGCTGCATCGGGGCCACCACCTTCCAGGACCTGAAGGGCTCCCTGGACCGGGACCGGGCCCTCTCCCGCCGCTTCCAGGTGGTGGAGGTGAGCGAGCCCTCCGTCGAAGATGCCCTCGGCGTGCTGCAGGGCCTGAAGGGGGCCTACGAGGCGCACCACGGGGTGACCTACACCGACGCGGCCCTGGAGGCCGCCGTGCGCCTGGCTTCCAAGCACCTCCCCGACCGGCGGCTCCCGGACAGCGCCCTGGACGTGGTGGACGAGGCCGGGGCCGGCCAGAAGCTCCTGCCGAAGAAGGCCCGCGCCAAGCGGATCGGCCCGGCCGAGATCGAGGCCGTGGTGGCCCGCATGGCGCGGGTGCCTGTCGCCTCGGTGAGCGCCGACGACCGTGAAGCTTTGCATACGCTTGAAGCGAAGCTTCGAGCGCAGATCTACGGCCAGGATCAGGCGTGCGAAACCATCGCCAGCGCCATCAAGCTGGCCCGGTCCGGGCTGCGGGATCCCCTCAAGCCCATGGGCTGCTTCCTCTTCGCGGGCCCCACGGGGGTGGGCAAGACCGAGCTTTCGAAGCAGCTGGCCAAGGCCCTGGGCATCGCCTTCCTGCGCTTCGACATGAGCGAGTACCAGGAGAAGCACGCGGTCGCCCGGCTCATCGGCGCGCCCCCCGGCTACGTGGGCTACGAGGAGGGCGGCCTGCTCACGGACGCCGTGCGCAAGCAGCCCCACGCGGTCCTGCTCCTGGACGAGCTGGAGAAGGCCCACCCGGACCTCTTCGGCGTCCTCCTGCAGGTCATGGATCACGCCTCGCTCACGGACAGCCACGGCCGCAGCGCGGACTTCCGCCACACGGTGATCGTGATGACCACCAACGTGGGGGCCCGGGAGCTGTCCGCGCGCCAGGTGGGCTTCGCCGACGCCGGGGCCCGGCGCTCGGCCACCGGGACCCTCGAGAAGGCCTTCAGCCCCGAGTTCCGGAACCGGCTCGACGCCATCCTCCAGTTCGCCCCCCTGGGCCGCCCCGAGATGGAGCGCGTGGCGGACAAGCACCTGCGGGAACTGGAGACCCAGCTGGCCGAGAAGGCCGTCACCCTCCAGTGCACGCCCAGGGCCCGCGCCTGGCTCGCGGAGAAGGGCTACGACCCGGCCTTCGGCGCCCGGCCCATGGCGCGGCTCATCGAGCGTGAACTCCGCCGCCCGCTGGCGGAGGCCCTGCTCTTCGGGCCCCTGGCCAAGGGGGGCCAAGCCAAGGTGGACCTCGAGGACGGCCGGCTGTGCCTGTCTTTCGGCTGACAGACAAGCTGATCTTTCCGGATCCGGAGCTGGCGGAGGACGGGCTGCTGGCCATCGGCGGCGACCTCAGCCTCCCCCGGCTCCTGCTGGCCTACCGCAGCGGCATCTTTCCCTGGTATGGGGAGGGGGATCCCCTGCTCTGGTGGTCCCCGCCGGAGCGGGCCCTGTTGCGGCCGAGGGGCCTGCACCTGTCGGACCGGACCCGCCGGAGGCTGCGGCAGCGCCCCTTCGAGATCCGCTGCGACTCGGCCTTTGAAGCCGTCATCGACCACTGTTCCCGGGTGCCCCGCCCCGGCCAGGACGGCACCTGGATCACGGCGGCGATGCGCGAGGCCTATGTCGCCCTCCACCGGGCGGGGCACGCCCACAGCGTGGAGGCCTGGCGGGACGGGGAACTGCGGGGCGGCCTCTACGGCGTCGCCCTGGGCGGGGCCTTTTTCGGGGAAAGCATGTTCAGCCTGGAGGCGGAGGCCAGCCGCGCGGCCCTGGCGGCCCTGGACGCCCGGCTCCGGGCCTGGGGGTTCACGATGCTTGATGGCCAGCTTCCCCACGAGGGATTGATGGCCTATGGCTTCCAGGCGCTGCCGCGGCCTCTCTTCCTGGCGGAGCTGGCCGAGGCCCTCCGCCTCGAGGGGCGGCCGGGGAACTGGGCAGAACGATAGGAAGGTCGGACCCGGGCCTGGCTATCATGCACTTAGGTACTACCCGAGGGTTCCCATGCTGACGATCTCGGAATCGAGACTTACCCCCCGGCACACCATCGCGCTCGTGATGGCCGGGGGGCGCGGCCGGCGCCTGATGGCGCTCACGGATCACTACTCCAAGCCCGGCCTCGACTTCGGGGGCAAGTACCGCATCATCGATTTCACCCTGTCGAACTGCGTGAACTCCGGGTTCCGCCGGATCATGGTCCTGACCCAGTACAATTCCCACAAGCTCCTGGAGCACCTCCAGTTCGGCTGGACCTTCCTGCCGGGCAAGCTGAACGAGTATGTCCACGTGCTCCCGGCCCAGCAGAGTTTCGACAAGAACGCCTGGTACAGCGGCACGGCGGACGCGGTCTACCAGAACCTCAGCAGCATCCAGTCAGCCCATCCCAGGAATGTCCTGATCCTCGCGGGCGACCACATCTACCGGATGGACTACAAGCTGTTCCTCCAGGACCATCTCGATCATCAGGCGGACATGTCCATCGCGTGCCTCGAGGTGCCGCGAGAGGCCGCCCGGGAGTTCGGGATCGCCCACGTGGATGACGAGGATCGCATCGTGGCCTTCGTGGAGAAACCGGAGGATCCTCCGGCCATCCCCGGGAAGCCCGACCGGGCCTTCGCCTCCATGGGCATCTACATGTTCAACGCGGAATTCCTGTACAAGGCGCTCATCCGCGACGCCGAGGACCCGAACTCCGGGCACGATTTCGGCAAGGACATCATCCCCAAGCTGGTGCATGAAGCCCGGGTCTTCGCCCACCGCTTCGAGAGCAGCTGCATCCCGAATCCGGGACATCCGGAGCCCTACTGGCGGGACGTGGGCAACGTGGATTCCTACTGGGAGGCCAACATGGACCTCACCAGCGTGCTGCCCGCCCTGAACCTCTATGACGAGGCCTGGCCCATCACCACCCACCAAGAGCAGCTCCCGCCGGCGAAATTCGTCCATGCGGGCGAGATGCGCAACGGGGTCGCCCTCTCCAGCCTGGTCTCCGGCGCCTGCGTCATCTCGGGGGCCCATGTGCACCATTCCCTGCTCTCCAGCCGCGTCTTCGTGCACTCCCACGCCCGCCTGGACGGGGTCATGGTGCTCCCCGACTGCGACATCGGCCGCCACGCCCGGCTCCGGCGCTGCATCCTGGCCCGGGACTGCCGCATCCCGGAGGGGCTCATCGTGGGGGAGGATCCCGAGGAAGACGCCCGCCGTTTCTACCGAACCGCAGGAGGCGTCACCCTCATCTCCCAGCGCATGCTGAACCAGCTGGAGTCCTAGATTTTGCGCATTCTGTTCGTGGCGTCCGAACTGTTCCCCTATGTCAAGACTGGTGGCCTGGGTGATGTGATGGCGGCCCTGCCCAGGGCCATGCGTGCCCTGGGTGCCGATGTGCGGTTCCTGCTGCCGGCCTATGCGTCCATCCGTGCGGAGTTCAAGATCCTGGGCGAGGCCGCCGCGCTGCCGGAACTCATGGGGGGGGGACCGGCCCGGATCCTCCGGGCGGAAGCCCCGGGGCTGCCCCTCTACCTGCTGGACCAGCCGGCCTTCTTCGACCGCCCCGGAGGTCCTTACGACCATCCGGAGGATCTGGCCCGGCGCTTTGCCGCCCTGGCCTGGGCCGCGGCGCACCTGGGCCGCGCGGGGGACGCCAGCGGCTGGCGGCCCGACGTGCTTCACGGCCACGACTGGCCCACCGGCCTCATGCCGGCCTATGTCGCCTACGGGGAAGGCCCCCGGCCCGCCACCGTGATGACCATCCACAACATCGCCTTCCAGGGGCGGTTCCCGCCCTCCCTGCTGAACGACCTCTGGCTCCCGCGGCATGCCTTCACGCCCGAGGGGGTCGAATTCCACGGCGACATCGGCTTCCTCAAGGCCGGCTTGAAGCTCGCCGACCGCCTCAGCACCGTGAGTCCCACCTATGCCCGCGAGATCCAGCAGGCCGGGGGGCATGGCCTCGAAGGGCTGCTGGCACACCGGAGCGACAGCCTGCGCGGGATCATCAACGGCGTGGATCGGGGCGTGTGGAATCCGGCGAAGGACCCGCACCTCGTGAGCCGCTACGATCTGAAGCATCCGGCCCGCCGGTGGCCGAACCGCCCCGATTTCCAGGGCAGGATGGGGCTTCAAAAGGACCCCGACGCGCCCCTCTTCACGGCGGTGAGCCGGCTGGATCCCCTCAAGGGCCTGGACATGGTCCTGGACAACGTGGACCACCTGGTTTCCCGGGGCGCCCAGCTGGCGGTGCTGGGCACCGGCGATCCCCATGCGGAGGGCGCCTTCCGCCAGGCGGCCCAGCGCCACCCGGGGCGGGTGGCCGTGTTCATCGGCTATGACGAGGCCCTGGCGCACCGGGCCTTCTCGGCCGCGGACGTGGTCCTGGTGCCCTCGCGCCAGGAACCCTGCGGGCTGACCCAGCTCTATGCCCAGGTCTACGGGGCCCTTCCCCTGGTACGGCGCACGGGGGGGTTGGCCGACACGGTGGTGGGGGACTCCCCCGAGACCCTCGCCGATGGCACCGCCACGGGCTTCATGTTCGGTCCGGACAGCGGCTGGGCCCTGGGCGAGGCCATCAACAGGGCCCTCGACCTCTTTCGGGACCCCGCCGCCTGGCGCCGGGTCCAGCGGCGGGCCATGATGGCGGAATTCGGCTGGGAGGGGCCCGCCCGGGCCTATCTCGATTTGTACGCGAGCATCCCCCCGAAGGGGGCCTGAGGGCCGTCCGTTTCAGAAATCGGTGATGAGGGCCCGATCCCGTTCGAGGGCTTCCAGGGCGCCGATCCGGTGTTCCTGATAGGCCCCGTCCTCCAGCTGCAGGATCTCCATGGCCTCCCAGGTGGCCCCGGCGAGGGAGTCCGGGCTGCCGAGGCCGATCTGCAGGTCGATGGCCACCTGATTGCCCAGGGCCACGAGGGCCACTACCCGGCGGTGGGCCGGGGGAGCCTGGAGGGGATGATGGTGCCAGCGCACCGTCGCCTCCACACCTTCCGCCAGGTTCCAGGAGCGGAGCAGGGCCTCGCCCACCATGGTGTGATCGAACCCGAAGGCCTCCAGTTCCAGGGCGAGGCCATCGCCCCCCTGGTCATGGATCTGGCGCAGCAGG
>JARLGO010000178.1 GCA_031292655.1 Geothrix sp. | reverse complement strand
CCGGGCGCGTGTCGAGGCCGAACCAACGCTGCAGGGCGAGGGTGAGACCCGCATCGCCCACGGGCACGCAGTCGCGGAAGCCGAAGCCCCGCATCAGGACGTACTGGGCGGTCCAGGGACCGCAGCCCCGCAGCCCCAGCAGGTCCCGGGCGGCCCCCGTGGCCGTGGTCCGGCACTCCAGCCGCAGGCGTCCGGCGGCCACCTCCCCGGCCGCGTGCAGCAGGTACTCGGCCTTGCGCCGGGAGAACCGCAGCGCCTGCAGGTCCCCGACCTCCAGGGCGGCGATCGAAGACGCATCGGGGTGGGCGATGAGCCCTTCCGAGGTGGGGAGGCCCACCCGGCGGATCAGGTCCCGGCGCAGGGCGTAGGCGAAGGCCAGGTTCACCTGCTGGCCCAGGATGGCCCAGACCAGGGCCTCGAAGGGATCCAGGGTGAGCAGGACCCGGAGCCCCTCCCGTCCCCGGGCCAGGTCCGGATGGGCCGCCTCGAAGCGGGCGGGATCCCCGTTCCAGCCCAACAGCCGCAGCGCCGCCCCGTGGGCCACGGCCATGGCCGCGGCCCCGCCCGCCCCGCTGAGGCCCACCGCCACGGACGACGCGCCGAAGGTCAGCGTGAGGACGGAGGCCCGGCCTTCGCACAGGAAGGCCTTCTGCAAACGCGCCCCCTCCACCCGCTCGGACACGCTCTGGCCGTCGCGGCCGTGGAAGGTCAGGACGTCCTTCACGCGGAAACGGGCGGGCAGCGGCAGGGTGAACCGGTTCGAGGCCAGCATGGTCCGGTAGCCGCCGGGGCTGAGGCCCGTTTGCCGTCGAAAGGCCCCGTGGAACCCGGAGGCGCTTTCGTAGCCCGAGTCGAAGGCCAGGTCCGACAGATCGTCCTGGCCCGCCGCAAGCCGGTCGCAGGCCGCCTGGATGCGGATCCGCTGGAGGAAGGCAGCAGGCTGCTGGTGGGCGTGGATGTGGAAGAGGGTCTTCAGCTTGGTGACGCCGACGCCAGCCGCCCTGGCCAGGGCCTCCACGTCCGGGAAGGCGCCAGGCTCCGCCATGGCCCGGACCATGGCCGACTCCAGCCGGGCCAGGTCCGCGTCATCCCCCCGGTAGAACGCGTCGGGACGGCACCGCTTGCAGGGCCGGAGCCCCGCCGCCTGCGCCGCTGCCTCGTCCAGGAAGAACCGGACATTGGCGGCCAGTGGCTTCCGGGCGGGACAGGAGGGAAGGCAGTAGATCCCCGTGGTGAGGACACCCGTCAGGACCCGGCCATCGTAGGCGGTGTCCTTGGCCAGGATGCGCTCGTAGAGGTGTTCCTTCGTCCACTGCATGCCTCCATGCTAGGGGGCGTGGCCCCCCGCTGTCCTCCGATCGCCGCCGCCGGAATTCTATTAGTCCCAGGTCAGGGGCAGTCGCGGCTGCGGTGGGGCCTTCGGCAGCACGCCTTCCAGGCGGAGGAGGAACTCCTTCATGTCCAGCCCGCCCCCATAGCCCACGAGGGAGCCGTCCGACCCCATCACACGGTGGCAGGGGATGAGGATGGCGATGGGGTTGGCGCCGTTGGCGCGGGCCGCGGCGCGGATGCACTTCTCGTCGCCCAGGCGGCGCGCCAGCTCCAGATAGGAGATGGCCTGTCCGTAGGGGATCTTCTGGAGTTCCTTCCAGACCCGGCGCTGGAAGTCGGTGCCTTCGGCCTGCAGGGGGATGTTGAAGTCCCGGAGGTTGCCGGAGAAGTAGGCCTCCAGCTGGCGTTTCAGATAGGGGAGGCTCTTCGGGATCCGGGGGTCCGGGGGCGGCAGCGGGGCCCCGTGGAGCCGGATGAGCTGGATCAGCTTCCCATCGGCGTCAAAGGCCGCACCCAGATCCCCGAAGGGTGTGGCTATCGGATGGAAGGCACCAGGCATGGAACCAAGCATGTCAGAATCGCGCTTTTTTGGGGTCATGAGCCTGTCCGAGGCTCTCATTTGGAACCCGGCGGGGCCCTAAGGCTTGCGCCACCCCAGGCCCGATTCGAGGTCCCGCAGCGCCTTGGGCAGGGGACCCTCCCCCGGCAGGATGACCCGGTGGGCGGGGATGAGCAGGGCGATGGGATTGGCCGCACAGCCCATCACGACCACGTCCTCCTCCAGCCCGAGCCCCGCGGCCAGATCCGCGGGCCGACGGACGTGGCCATAGGGAATGCCGCAGACCTGGTCCCAGATCCGGAGGTCCGTGTATTTCCCCTGGGGATCCAGGGGCACCGTGAAGGTGCGCAGGGTGCCGGCCAGATAGGCGTTGATCTGGCGATCCAGGAACCGCTTGGCTTCGCGCTGTTCCTTGGGCGGGAGGGGACTGGTCTGCCGGGGGTCAAACCCTTCGAGGACCAGCTCCAACAGCCTTCCCCGCCCGTCAAAGGCGGCCCGCATGGGGCCCATGGGCGTGTTGAGCTCGTAGTGCCAGAGGATCATCAAGTCATCATCAAAGGGTCGCTAGACTGTTGCCATGGTAGCCGCCCCATTCCGCCTGTCCATCATCGATTACCTCAACGCCGCGCCCCTGAACCATGGGTTCAAGCATGGGCTCGGCTGGGAATACTTCCACCTGAAATTCCACTATCCCTCCGCCTGTGCCGACCGCCTGCGGAACGGCGAGGTGGATGCGGGCATCGTCAGCTCCATCGAGTACCTGCGGATCCCCGATCTGCGCATCGTCCCCGGGCTGTGCATCGCCTCGCCCAAGCGCGTGCGGAGCGTGGTGATCCTGTCCAAGGTGCCGCCGGAACAGATCCGGAGCCTGGCCCTCGACACCTCCAGCCGCACCAGCGTGGTGCTGGCCCAGCTGCTGCTTCGCGAGCGCTACGGCGTGAGCCCGGCGGTCACGGACATGGGGCCCGACCTGCCCAGCATGCTGGAGGCGAACGACGCGGCCCTGATGATCGGCGACGCGGCCATGCGCGCCCCCCGCCAGGGGCTCTTCGTCCTCGACCTGGCCGAGGAATGGCACAGCTGGACCGGCCTGCCCTTCGTGTTCGCCCTCTGGCTGGTGCGGGAGGACGCCCCCGAACTGCCCGTGCCCGGCGGCGTCGCACCCTTCTTCCACAAGAGCCTGGAAATCGGGGTGGCCCAGCTCCCCGCCATCGTGGAGGAGGCCCGCCGCACCATCGGCTGGACCAAGATCGAACTGCAGGAGTACCTCACGGAAAACATCAGCTACACCCTGGGCGAGGCCGAGCGCGAAAGCCTGGCCCTCTTCTTCGAGAAGGCCGTGCGGCATGGCTTCGCCCCGAAGGAGAAGCCCCTGCGATTCCTCTGACTATCGCCGGTCCCCATCTCCTGACACCCTGGACCTCTCTTTGGACGCCCCCATGATCGAACTTTCCAGCCTCTTCCACCAGCACATCGCCGACCGCCAGCGCACCACGGCCGGGGCCCTGGCCCAGACGGGCTTCGAGGCCCTGGTCATCTCCAGCGGGAAGGTCTACACCCACTTTGCCGATGACCAGGACGCGCCCTTCCACCCCACGCCCCACTTCGCCCACTGGTGCCCCATGGCGGGCCCCCATCACCTGCTCGTGATCCGGCCGGGCCAGCGCCCCCGCCTGATCCGCTACGCCCCGGAGGACTTCTGGTACGAGCAGTCGCCCCTCGGGAACCCCTTCTGGGCCTCGGAATTCGAGATCGAGGAGGCCGGGACCGTGGAGGATGCCTGGAAGCGCCTGGGCACCCTGCGCCGGGCCGCCTACATCGGCAACGAGACGGACCGGGCCGAAGCGGCGGGGCTCGAGCCGAACCCCGCCCTGCTCACGGCCCACCTGGATTGGCATCGCACCACGAAGTCCGCCTACGAGGTGCAGTGCATCGAAGAGGCCACGGTCCTCGCCGCCCGGGCACACCTGGCCGCCAGGGCCGCCTTCATGGCCGGGGCCAGCGAGCTGGAAATCCACTATGCCTTCATCCAGGCCGCCGGCATCGTGGATCACGAAATGCCCTACGGGAGCATCGTGGCGCTGAACGAGAAGGGCGCCATCCTCCACTACGAGGGCAAGCGCAAGGTGAAGAACGGCGCCGTCCTGCTCATCGATGCCGGGGTCCAGGTGCGGGGCTACGCCGCCGACATCACCCGCACCATGGCCGCGCCCCACTGCGACAGCCGCTTCGCGGCCCTCATCGCCGGCATGGAGAGGCTCGAGTTGCAGCTTTGCGACCTCGTGAAGCCGAACCTGGCCTACGGCGACCTTCACCACCAGGGCCATCTGCGCATCGCGGAGCTGCTGAAGGAAAGCGGCATCCTGAAGGCCTCGCCCGAAGAGGCGGTCGAGAAGGGGCTGAGCCGCCCCTTCTTCCCCCACGGGCTGGGCCATCATCTCGGCATCCAGGTCCACGACGTGGCCGGGCAGCAGGGCTCGCCGGACGGCACCCCCGCGCCGCCCCCCCCCCAGCACCCCACGCTGCGCACCACCCGCACCATCGATGTCGACCAGGTCTTCACGGTGGAGCCGGGCCTCTACTTCATCCCCATGCTGCTGCGTCCCTTCCGCGAAGACGGACAAAGTGCGTCCTTCAACTGGCCCCTCATTGACGAGCTGACGCCCTGCGGGGGCATCCGAATCGAGGACAACCTGCTGGTGACGGCCCATGGGCACCGGAACCTCACGCGGCCCCATCTGCCCATTTGATCCTCCAGCCAATCAGGAATCCCCGTGTCCTTCCGCACCCCGCTGATCTGCCTCTCCGTCGCCGCCTGCCTCCTGGGCCAGGGCGCGGAGCGCCTCACCCTCGAAGCCCTGGCGCACCCCCTCCTGAAGCAGGCCTATGTGACGATGCCCCCATCGCAGCTGGAGTGGCTGCCCGACGGGGCCCTCCTGCAGTCCCGGCGGGAGGGGGACCGGATGACCTGGCTTCGGGTGGACCCGGTCACCGGGACCTCCAAGCCCCTGTTCGAGGAAGGCCGGATCCAGGCGGCCCTGGTGGCCGCGGGCCTTCCCGAGGCCGACGCCAAGGCCGCCCTGGGGCGGGGGGCCTTCACCTGGAACGACGATCACAGCGCCTTCCTGGTGGCGGCGGCGGGGCAGCTCCTGGTGGTGGAGGTGAGAGGGGCCACGGCCCGGCGCCTCGCCGGGGGCCAACCGGAGGAACCCAGTTTCAGCCCGGACGGCACCCAGGTGGCCTTCCTGCGCGGCAACGATCTCTACCGGGTGGAGGTGGCCACGGGGCAGGAGACCCGGCTCACCACCGGCGGGAGCGAAACCCTCTTCAATGGGCGCCTGGACTGGGTGTACCAGGAGGAGGTCTATGGCCGGAGCCGGGGATCCCGGGCCTTCTGGTGGGCCCCGGATTCCCGGCGCCTCGCCTACCTCAGCCTCGATGACGCGAAGGTGCCCCCCTTCACGCTGGTGGACGATCGCACGCAGCCCCAGCGGCTGCTCCAGGCCCGCTATCCCAAGGCGGGGGATCCCAATCCCATCGCCCGGCTGGGCGTGGTGGACCTGCAGGGCCGCACCACCTGGGCCCCGGTTACCCACCCCGGCCAGGAGACCCTCATCACCCGGGTGACCTGGGATCCCCTCGGCCGGTTGGTCGCGCAGATCTCCGACCGCACCCAGACCTGGCTGGAGCTGAGCCGCTTCGAGGACGGCGGGCCCAGGCTGCTCCTGAAGGAGCAGGACCGGACCTGGCAGGACGCCGAGCACCACGGCCAGCCCCTCTTCCTCAAGGACGGCGGCTTCCTCTGG
>JARLGO010000177.1 GCA_031292655.1 Geothrix sp. | reverse complement strand
GCCTTCGTCTGCTTGCGCGCCTCGACCACCTTGTCGGCGTCGCGGCCGACGAGTTCCTGGAGGTGGTGGAAGGCCCAGGTGAAGGAGCCGACGCCCATGGTGAGGCTGCGGAGCTCCACCACCACGTCGCCCATCTCGGCCTGGGGGATGTAGGCCGACACGATGTCCCAGCCGTTCCAGCCCGGCCGGGCATCAAAGCCGAGCACCTGGCCGCCGCGGCGGCCCGTCACGAGACGCTGGGCCTTGGGCGTGAACTCGCTGGGCACGGCGATGTGCACCTCGCAGATGGGTTCCAGGAGGACCGGATGGCAGACGGCCCCGGCCTCGGTCATGCCGATGCGGGCGGCGGTCTTGAAGGCCATGTCGGAGCTGTCCACGGTGTGGTAGCTGCCGTCCACCAGGGCCACGTAGATGTCCACCACGGGGAAGCCCAGGGGGCCCCGCTTCATCCAGTCCACGATGCCGTGCTCGACGGCGCCGAAGAAGTTCTTCGGCACCACGCCCCCCACGATCTTCTCCTCGAACTCGAAGCCCTCGCCCCGCTGCCTCGGCTTGACCTCCAGCCACACATCGCCGAACTGGCCGTGGCCGCCGGTCTGGTGCTTGTGCCGGCCGTGGACCTTGGCGGGCTTGGTGAAGGTCTCGCGATAGGGGACCATGGGCGGGTGGTGCAGCACGTCCAGGCCGAACCGGCTCTTGAGGCGGTCCAGGGCGCACTTGAGGTGCACCTCGCCCTGGCCCCAGAGGATGCGCTCTTGCGTCTCGGCGTTCTGCTCCACCTGCAGGGAGGCGTCCTCCTCGCAAAGCCGCTGCAGCGCCAGGGACAGCTTCACGTCGTCGCCGCTCTTGGTGGTGTGCAGGCTGAGGGCCAGCATGGGCTGGAGGGGCTCGGGCCAGGCCAGCTCCAGCCTGGCGGTGGGGGTGAGGCCCTCGCTGGTGCGCACCTCGTCCATGCGGCCCAGGGCCACGACCTCGCCGGCCGAGGCCTTCTGCAGCTTGGTCTGCTGGGCGCCGAAGAGCCGGTTGATGCCGCTGATGCGGTTGCCCGCCAGGGAGGCGCCGTCCGCCACCTCGCCGCGCCACACGCGGGAGATGCTCAGCTTGCCCACATGCTGGGCGTGGACGGTCTTGAACACCTGCACCAGGGGATCCTTGCCCTCGGGAATGCCCAGGCGGGCGGCGGTGGTCTCCACGCGGGGGGCCTCGTCGCAGAGGGCCTGGAAGAGGCGGCGCACGCCGGAGTCCCGGTCGGCGGAGCCGAAGAAGACCGGCACCAGCAGGTCATCGCGCACGTCCTTGGCCAGGTCCTCGGAGACCTCTTCGAGGGGGGGCACCAGGTCGCCCAGCAGCTCTTCCATGAGGTGGTCGTCGAAGTCCGCGAGCTTCTCCAGCAGGAGCTGGCGGGCCTCCCGCTCCTCGGGCACCACGGCTTCGGGCAGCTGCATCAGGTCCGCGTCCTTGTCGGCCTCGTACTTGAAGGCGTGCTCACTGATGAGGTCCACGTAGCCGGTGATCTGGTCCCCCTCGCGAAGGGGGACTTCCGCGAGCACCAGGGGCCGTTCGGAGATGAGCTGAAGGGCGTTCAGCACGTCCTTCAGCTTCCCGGCGCTGCCGGGGGCCTCCATCTTGTTGATGAACAGGACATGGGGAATCTTGTGGTCGTCGAGGAACTTGAGGGCGGGGGCGGCCATCAGGGCGCGGGCCGGATCCGGATCGCAGACCACCACGGCGATGTCGGCGGCCATGACCGCGTGGACCGCCTCCTGGCGGAACTCCACGGAACCGGGGCAGTCGATGAGGGTCCAGGCCTCGCCCTGGTAGGTGCAGGCCGCCAGGCTGGCCTCCACGCTCATCTGCCGGGCCTTGGCCTCCATGGAAGCGTCGCCGACGGTGTTCCCCTCCTTGACGGAGCCCTTGCGCGGCAGGGCGCCTGCCACGAAGAGAAGGCTCTCCATCAAGGAGGTCTTTCCGGAGAGGTAGGGACCGACGATGGCCGCTACGCGTGGAGTTGACTGGGAATTTCCGCTCACAGTACCTCCTGATTGTTTGGTTCGGATGTCGACCGACCCAAGTGTTCCGAGCCTGTTACACCCTGGCAACACGAAAAAAAAGCCGCCCGGGAAAAGGCGGCTTAAGTCACAAAATGGCGGGAGTTCTAGTTTCGAAGCGGCTTCCCGGCGGTCGCGAGATCAGTTTCGCAGGGGCTTGCCCGATCTCTCGGGATCTGCGATCCCGAGACCGCCCTGGTATCAGTTTCGTAGTGGCTTGCCCGTTTTGAGGATCGACTCCATGCGGGCCTGGGTCTTCTCGAAGCTGCAGAGGCGGGCGAAGGCCTGGCGCTCCAGTTCGAGGATCCGCTCCTCGCTGACCTCCTGCACGAGGCTCACGTCCCCGCCGCAGAGGATGTTCGCCAGCTCGCCCATGATGATGGCGTCGTGCTC
>JARLGO010000176.1 GCA_031292655.1 Geothrix sp. | reverse complement strand
TAGGTGTCCATGACCCAGGCCATGGTCTGGGCGTCGGTGCCCATGTCGTTGGCCGGCACGTCCCGGTCGGGGCCCAGGATGTCCATGATCTCGGCGATGTAGCGGCGGGTGAGGCGCTCCTTCTCCCCGGCGCTCAGCCGGGTGGGGTCGCACACGACACCCCCCTTGCCGCCGCCGAAGGGCACGTCCACCACGGCGCACTTCCAGGTCATCCAGGCGGCCAGGGCCCGCACCTCGTCGAGGGTGACATTCAGGTCGTAGCGGATCCCGCCCTTGGCCGGTCCCCGAGCCGTGCTGTGCTGGACGCGGTAGCCGGTGAAGACCTCCCAGCGGCCGTCGTCCATGAGCACGGGCAGGCTCACGATCATGGAACGGTTGGTGGCCATGAAGACCTTGAACAGGGCGTCGTCCAGGCCATAGAGCTGGGCTGCCACGCGCAGCCGGGCCTGCATCGCTTCGTAGGGATTGATCAGGGTGTCGGACATGGAGGTCTTCTCCTAGGATTCGGGGCGGATCTCAGCGGGCAGTTCCAGTTCGCGGCCGGCGTTCCACAGGCCTTCGAGGTTGTAGTGCCGGCGGGTCTCCTCGTCCATGACATGGACCACGAGGCTGCCGAAATCAAGCAAGACCCAGTTGCCGTTGGCCTCCCCCTCGCGGGAGATGGGCCGTTCGCCGGTCAGCTTCAAGGCGTCCTCGACGGCTTCTGCGATGGCGCGATTCTGGCGATCGCTGCCGCCGCTCATGAAGGCGAAGGTGTCGGTGAAGCTGGCGATGTCTTTCACGTCCACGAGGCGGATGCGGAAGGCTTTCTTGGACCGGGCGGCGTCGACGACGGTCGCGAGCCGGGAATCAAGGGTCATGCGGGCTCCAGAGCAGGCTAACGATACAGGTTTTCAGACCGGATGGTACCTAGAACTTGAGGCGGCACCCCCCCCGGATCCTCGTGCGGCGTTGCCCGGAGGCGCTCCCGCAGGTCCGTGGATGCCAGGTCCAGCTCCGTGGCGGGCAGGGCCACGAGTTCCCCGGGTTTTCCGCTCCAGGCGGGGGTGGCGTGGACCCCCGCGACCTGCGGCACCTGGAAGGGGGCTCCCGGGCGCAGGGCCACGGCGGCGGAGGCCAGCTCGAAGATGCGTTCCACCCGGCGCCAGCTGGGCAGGCCCGGGAGCTGATCGCTGCCCATGATGAGGATCCATGCCGTGCCCGGTTCGCGCTCGGAGAGGCTCTCCAGGGTGTCCACGGTGTAGCTGGCGCCCCCCCGCTCGACCTCGAGGGTCTCCACGCGGCAGCGGCCATCGAAGCCCTCCAGGGCCTCGGTGAGGAGACGGAGGCGGGAGGAGACATCGGGCCCGCCGGGATCGGGCTTGTGGGGGCTGAGGGCCGTGGGAACGAAGCGGAGTTCGTCCAGGGCCAGGTGGTCCAGGGCGAGGCGGGCGAGCTTGAGGTGGCCCTCATGGGGGGGGTTGAACGCCCCACCGAGCAGGCCCACGCGCCTCATCGGACGTCTTCCTTGAGGGCCGCGTCCACGGCAAAGGCCAGCTCGCGCAGCCCTTCGCCGGTGACGCCGGAGATGAAGATGGGCTTCTGGCCCCGCTTCGCGCAGAGGGCCTCGAAGGCCTCCCTCCGGGTCTCGTCCTGGAGGGCATCCAGCTTGGTGCCCACCAGCCAGCGGGGCTTGGCGGCCAGGACGGGGCTGAAGGCCTGCACCTCTCCTTCGATCACGCGGACGGCCTCGGCGGGCTCTTCCACGGGGTCCGAGAGGTCCACCAGGTGGAGCAGCATGCGGGTGCGCTCCACGTGGCGCAGGAACTGGATGCCGAGGCCTGCCCCGGTAGCGGCGCCCTCGATGAGGCCCGGGATGTCCGCGATGACCCAGGAGTCCATGATGTCGCCGCCGAAGCGGTCGAGGCTCACCACGCCCAGCTGGGGCTCCAGGGTGGTGAAGGGGTAGTCGGCGATCTTGGGCCGGGCGGCGCTGAGGCGGCTCACCAGGGTGCTCTTGCCGGCGTTGGGGAAGCCCACCAGGCCCACGTCGGCGATGAGCTTCAGCTCCAGGTCGAGGCTGCGCTCCTCGCCCTCCTCGCCGGGCTGGTGGTGCCGGGGCGTGCGGTTGGTGGAGCTCTTGAAGTTCGTGTTGCCCAGGCCGCCGCGGCCGCCCCGGGCCACGCAGACTTCCTCGCCGGGTGAAAGGAGTTCCGCCAGCACCTCGCCGGTGTCGCCATCCTTCACCAGGGTGCCCAGGGGCACCTCCAGCCACAGATCCAGCCCGTCCTTGCCGTGGCGCATGCAGCCCTCGCCCTGGCGGCCGCGCTCGGCGGCGAAATCCCGCTTGCTGCGGTAGGGGTTGAGCGTGTTCAGGGCCCGGTTGGCGCGCAGGAAGATGGACCCGCCCCGGCCCCCGTCACCGCCGTCGGGGCCGCCCTCCGGGGCGAACTTCTCGCGGCGGAAGCTCATGGCGCCGGAACCACCGTGGCCGGCGGCGACATGGAGCTGGACCTGGTCAAGAAACATGGGGAGGCCGATCAGGGAAAGGATTCACCACGGAGGCACGGAGGTCACTGAGGAAAACACGGAGAAAAACACGGAGGGTCTCTCCTCTGTGCTTTCTCCGTGCTCGTTTCTCCGTGCACTCCGTGCCTCCGTGGCGGAAGGCTGGAGGTGGCCTACTCTTCGATGGGATCGATATGGATGAAGCGGCCGCTCTGGCCCTTGTCCTGGAAACGCACCTTGCCCTCGATCTTGGCAAAGAGGGTGTGGTCTTTGCCCATGCCGACGTTGATGCCGGCCTTGAACTTGGTGCCGCGCTGGCGGACGAGGATGGAACCGCCCGGGACGAGCTCGCCCCCGAACTCCTTCACGCCGAGGCGCTGGGAATGGGAATCGCGACCGTTGCGGCTGGAACCGACGCCTTTTTTATGTGCCATGGAAGTACCTCTTCAGCTGGATGTCGAATGATCGGTAGAAGGCTTTTTTATCGCTAGCTAGTTCGCGCAGCGAAATAGCTAGGCCTTGATCGCCTTGATGCGAACTTCGGTGTAGCCCTGGCGATGGCCCTGGGTGCGCTGGTAGGTGGTGGTCTTCTTCTTCTTGAAGATGATCACCTTCTTGGCGCGATCGTGGGTGATGACCTCGGCCTCGACGGTGGCGCCGCTCACGGTGGGCTTGCCGATCTTCAGGTCGCCGTCCTTGTCGATGAGCAGCACCTGGTCGAAGGTGAAGGCCTGCTTGGGGTCCTTTTCCAGCGTTTCCACGCGGAGGACATCGCCCTCGGCGACGCGGTACTGCTTCCCGCCGGTCTTGATGATTGCAAACATGAAAACCTCTTTGGTTGGGGCGCATGGGCGGCAGTCCATCGGACGCGCTTGGGAGCCCATGGCCAGGGCAAGGCCCATCAGTATGAAGGGGAAACCCTGTCGGCTCAAGGAGAATTCACGAACCTGGGGCATGGGGCTCCTCGGACCACCTCCAGGATGGGATGATCGAGATCCGGAGATTCCCATGGGCCGTGACTTCCAGACCTTTCTGAAGCAGCTTGAGGCTGCGGGCGAACTGAGCCGTGTGGTCGCTGAAGTCGATCCATTTCTTGAGATGGGTGCCGTCGCCGACCGCGTATCCAAACGGCCGGGTGGCGGGAAGGCCCTGCTCTTCGAGAGACCCAAGGGCAAGGCCATGCCCGTGGCCATGAATGCCTTTGGCAGCCTGAAGCGCATGGAAATGGCCCTGGGCGTGGACCAGGAACCCCGGGGCCTGGACGCCATCGCGGATCGCATCGAGAAGCTGGTGCAGGAGGCCATGCCCAAGCCCGGGACCGGGTTCTTCGAAAAGCTGGCCAAGCTGCCGGTGCTGGCCGAGGTGGGCAACTGGATGCCCAAGACCGTGCGCAAGGGGATCTGCCAGGAGGTCGTGTTGAAGGGCGACCAGGTGAGGCTCTCCGACCTGCCCGTGCTCACCACTTGGCCCGAGGATGGCGGCCCCTTCATCACCCTGGGCCTGAGCCACACCCGGAACAAGCAGTCCGGGCACCGCAACCTGGGCCTCTACCGGCTCCAGGTGTTCGACGATCGCACCTTGGGCTTCCACACCCAGCTGCACCACGACGGGGCGCGCAACCGCCACGGCTACGGCCGGGACGAGCGCATGCCCGTGGCCGTGAGCTTCGGCGGCGATCCGGCCCTCACCTATGCCGCCACCGCCCCCCTGCCGCCCTTCCTCGGCGAGGTGATGTTCGCGGGCTTCCTCAGGGGCGAGGGTATCGAGATGGTGTCTTGCGTCACCAATGACCTGGAGGTCCCGGCCGACAGCGAACTCGTCATCGAGGGCTATGTGAATCCCGGCGAGCTGCGCCGGGAGGGCCCCTTCGGCGACCACACGGGCTACTACTCCCTGGCGGACGACTACCCCGTGCTGCACGTGGAGGCCGTCACCATGCGGAAGAACCCCGTGTTCCCCGCCACCATCGTGGGCCGCCCGCCTCAGGAGGACGCCTACCTGGGCCTGGCCACGGAGCGCATCTTCCTGCCCCTGCTGCGCATGGTCCTCCCCGAGATCCGGGACATGCACCTGCCCGCTGCCGGGGCCTTCCACAACCTGGTGATCCTCTCCATGAGAAAGGAATACCCGGGCCATGCCCAGAAGGTGATGAACGCCATCTGGGGCACGGGGCAGATCATGTTCACCAAGGGCATCGTGGTGGTGGACGAGGACATCGATCCCCACGACCTGAACGAGGTGCTCTTCCGCCTCACGAGCAACGTGGATCCCAGGCGCGACATGCTGTTCACCGAGGGGCCGCTGGACGTGCTCGATCACGCCGCGGACCGCTTCGCCTTCGGCAGCAAGGTGGGCATCGATGCCACCCGCAAGAACCGGCCCTGGGATGGCTATGCCCGCGAGTGGCCCCGGGACCTGGTCTTCCCAGAGGAGATCCTGGATCGAGTCCACCGGCGCTGGAAGGAGTACGGCCTGGGCTGACGCGGTCCCGATCGGGGCCCGCGAGGGGGATCAGAACCGGAAGGTGACCGCCGCCTGCAGGGAATCTGCCTGGAAATGGTTGGCCGCGCTGGCGCGCAGCCACCGGACCTCGGTTCCGATGTTGTAATCCCACTGGTAGCCGACGCCCGCGGCCAACCCGACCTTGGTGGTGTTACTGGTCAGGTCGATGCCGGGTTCCTGGTGCTGGAAGGACCAGCGCATGGCCGCCAGGCCGGCCGTCAGGTAGAGCCCCTCGGGCTTGCCGGCCAGGAAGTAGAGGTAGTCCCCGCCGAGGCTCAGGTAGGAGACGTTCTGCTTGATGGAGGCAAAGGTGGCCTGCTGGTAGAAGCTGTAGTCCAGGCGGGGCCGGAGCATGTGCCCGCTGCCCAGATCGAAGGTGACCTGAGCGCCAACCCCGATCCCGGGATTGCTGTCGACGTAGGTCTTGAGGTCGCCCAAGGGCACGTTCACCAGAGCCTGCACCCCGTACCGGGGAGGCTCAGCCTGGAGAAGAACCGTGGCGGACAGGAGGGCGAGGGTGGAAAGGGACGAGATCCGCATAAATCCTCCCGGGAAGGCGGTCCTGGGAGGACCAGCCGGAGCACCCGGGATCATCTTCCCACAGAGGGGGAGATGATTCGTCTTATTCGCTTATTCGCCAGCCTCGGTGCGGCGCTCCTTGAGGCGACCGGCCTTGCCGAGCTTCTCGCGGAGGAAGTAGAGCTTGGCGCGGCGGACCTTGCCATGGCGGATGACTTCCAGCTTGTCGATGGTGGGGCTGTTGAGGGGGAAGATGCGCTCCACGCCCACGCCGCTCGCCACCTTGCGGACGGTGAAGGAGGTGCGCATGCCGCCGCCCTTGATGCCGATGACGAGGCCCTGGAAGAGCTGAATGCGCTCCTTCTCGCCTTCCTTCACCTTGACGTGCACCTTGACGGTGTCGCCGGGCTGGATGCGGGGGAGGTCCGAGCGAAGCAGGCCGGCTTCGAGCTGATCGATGATGTGGCTCATGTGGGCTCCTGGGCCAGCGGTCCCAACCCGAACTCGGGTGGACATGGCTCGAAAGTCCCCAGACGGGGAGTCAGTCAGTGTATCCGATAGGCAGGAAAAGGGAAGGGGTCATTCGGGCCGCCAGCCCTTCCAGCCCTTCGGCTTGGGCCGCTCCCAGTCCTCCGGATGCTCCACCTGCCAGGCGCACCACTGGGCGGGGCGGTCCAGGGTGGCGAAGCGGTCCCGCAGGAAGGCCGCCCACAGGTCCGGCCGGAAGCGCTTGGTCCGGGCCATGGCTTCCCGCAGGCGCCAGAGGCGGATGGCGCCATGGTCGCCCCCCTGCAGGACGGCCGGAACCTCCAAACCTTCGAAGGTGGCTGGCCGCGTGAAGTGCGGGTGGTCCAGCAGGCCCGTGGCGAAGCTGTCCTGCGGGGCGGACTGCTCATTGCCCAGCACGCCGGGCAGCCAGCGGCAGACGGCGTCGATGAGGACGAGGGCGGGCAGCTCGCCTCCGCTGAGCACCACTTCCCCGACGCTCAGCTCCTCGTCCACGTACCGCTCCACGGCCCGCTGGTCCAGGCCCTCGTAGCGGGTGCAGACCAGGATCACCTGATCGAGCCGGGCCAGTTCCAGCACCTTGGCGTGGGTGAGGGGGGGGGCGGCGGGGCTGAAGTGGATGACGCGGCCCGAGCCGCTCCGCGGCAGGGAGGCCAGGGTGTCTCGCAGGACCTCCGGCCGCAGGACCATGCCCGGCCCGCCCCCGAAGGGCGAGTCGTCCACATGGCCGAAGGCGTTGCCGGCGAAGGGGCGGTAGCCGTGGGTGTGCAGCCCGTGGCCCAGGTCGCGGAAGGCGCGGCCCGTGATGCCGAGCCTGGCGGCTTCGAAGAATTCGGGGAAGAGCGTGAGGGCGTCGAAGCGCATCACTTCACGAACACACGAAAGGCCGCCAGGCAGGCGCGAACGATGAGGTTGAAGCTGAAGGCGAAGTAGAGCGTGTTGCCGAAGGAGGCCACCACCCCGATCCAGGCCCAGGCGGGGCGCTCCTCCAGGAGGGCGGCGCCCAGCAGGCAGAGGATGGCGGCGGGGAGCTGGTTGCCGAAGGGCAGGGGCACGGGGATGGCCAGCAGGAAACCCGTCCAGAGGATCACGGCCCCCATCCAGAGGTGATTCAATGGGCTTTGTCTGCTTCCCTGCCAGCGGAAGCGGCTGAGCTGGGTCTCGAACTTGGCCAGGGCATCCTTGATCCGCCCCTTGTGGATGGGCTGGGCATGGACGCGCCGGGGAACCCAGGGATGGGCCCTGCCCCAGGCCAGTTGGGCGCCCAGGGCCATGAGGCCGATGCCCCCCACGGGGGCCAGCCCGACATTCAGGCCCGGAATGAGGTTCGGCAGCGAGAGCAGCAGCACCAGCAGGCCGTAGGTCTGCTCTCCGGCCGCGTCCAGCAGTTCGCCCAGCGTGATCTCGCCCTCCGCGTCCAGCAGGGCGTGGAGGGTGGCGAAGAAGGGCTGGGACCTGGGCTGCACCCGTCCAGCATGACGGAAATTGTCCTCAGTCCTCAGTCTTCAGTCTTTGGGGACGGGCCTGCTGCCCCTCCCGTACCAGCTGGCCGCAGGCGCCGGCCACGTCCTGGCCCCGGCTGCGCCGGACGCTGACCGGCAGGTCCGCATCGGACAGCTGGCGGCAGAGGGCGCCGACGCGGGCCTCGTCCGGAGGTTCGAAGCCGGCTCCCTCATGGGGATTGAAGGGGATCAGGTTCACCTTGGCGGGGAAGCGGCGAGCGAAGGCGGCGAGGCGGCGCCCATCCGCCGGGGTGTCCGTGACCCCCTTCAGCAGCACGTACTCGAGGGTGATCCGTTCGCCGGACTGGAGGGGGAAGCGTCCCAGGGCCTGGGCCAGGGCCTCCAGGTTCCAGACGCGATTCACGGGCATGATGCGGGAGCGGGCCTCGTCCGTGGTGCCGTTCAAGCTGAGGGCCAGGCGGGGGCGGCGGGGATAGGTGCCGAGCCGGTCGATGCCGCTCACCAGGCCCGAGGTGGACACCGTGATGCGCCGGGGCGGGATGGCGAGGCCCGCCTCATCCGTCAGGGTCTCGAAGGCCGCCATGAGGTGGTCGAAGTTGTGCAGGGGCTCGCCCATGCCCATGAAGACAAGGTTCACGGGGACCTTCCTGGTCCCCGCCCCTCCGGGGCCATGCTTCGCACGGTGGTCCTCCGCATCCTGCTTCGGGCTTACGGGCCGGTCCTGGGGATGGGCGTGCCGGTTCAACATGGCCACCACCTGGCCCACGATCTCCGGGGCGGTCAGGTTGCGGATGATGCCCATCTGCCCGGTGGCGCAGAAGGTGCAGCCCATGGCGCAGCCCACCTGGCTCGACAGGCAGAGGGTGACGCGATCGAGCGTCTCGTCGAGATCCTCGAAGCCAGAGGCAGGCTGGGCCGGCCTCTGGTGCGGGGGCTCCAGGGGTGTAGGTCGCAGACCGGACCCCCGGATGGCATAGGGCATGTGCACACCCTCGACCTGGCGCCCGTCCCGGAGCTCGAAGACATGCTTGGTGGAGCCGTCCGCGGAGGGCTGGCTTTGGACGATGGCCGGCCAGGCCAGGTCCACGTCGGATTCCAGCCGGGCCCTGAGGGCCTTGGAGAGGTTCGAGAACTGCTCCCACCGGGTCCAGCGCTGCCGGAGCAGGCCCGAGAGGAGCTGGCCGGCGCGCCAGGGGGGTTCGCCGAGGTCGGCCATGAGCAGCCCGAGTTCGGAGCGGCCCAGGCCCGCGGCATTGGGATGCGGAGCCTGGCCGGCTTCGGGAGCCGGGAGATCCCAAGGGGAGGGCACGGCTCAGTCCACCCGGATCTTGAAGGACTTCATCAGGCGCAGATCGTCCTCGGAAAAGGGCAGGGACGATTCAGCCTCCTCCCGGCCGGACTGGGC
>JARLGO010000019.1 GCA_031292655.1 Geothrix sp. | reverse complement strand
TCGGCCAGGGGCCGGATGCGGCCGGGTTCGCTGAGGTAGGCCCCGCGGGCGGCCACGAGGCGCGCGGAAGAACGGCCCAGGATGGCGGTCTCCACCAGGCCGTGCGCCTTCAGCGTGCCGCCGGTCTGCACCAGGTCCACGATGGCGTCCGCCAGGCCCAGCAGGGGCGCCAGTTCCGCACTGCTGCTGAGGGGCACCAGCTCGGCGGTGAGTCCCTCCCGGCTGAGCCAGGCCTCGGTGGCCTTGGGGAACTTGGTGGCCAGGCGCAGGTGCGGCTTGGCCCGCAGCGCCTCCAGGGTGACGCCTTCCTGGGCGCAAAGCGACAGGCGGCAGGCGCCGAAACCGAGGTCGGCCAGTTCCAGCAGGTCCATGTCCATTTCGTCCAGGGTGTCCGAGCCCACGATGCCCAGCTGGGCCACGCCCGCGGCTACGTAGCGCGGCAGGTCCGCGCCCTTGAGCAGCAGGGCGGCGACGCCGGGCGTGGCCGTGGGGATGCGCAGCACCCGGGACTTCAGGGCCTGGGCATCCAGGGCCAGGGGGGTCCCGGCGAGTTTCGGCACCAGTTCATCCCCGAGGCGGCCCTTGGGGAAGGCGATGAGAAGGGTGCGATGCGTCATTGGGGCGACTCGAAAAGGTCAGGCCGGGTTTCGGCCAGGTCGAGGAGGCGGGACAGGCGCACGCAAAAGCCCGCGGCCTGCCAGGGGCGGCCCAGGCCGGGGAAGAGGCGGTCGTAGCGGCCGCCGGCGGCCAGTTCCTGCTGGGCGCCCGGGGCCCAGAGGCGCAGCGTCGGACCCGTGTAGAAGCCCAGGCCCGCCACGTCCGCGAGGTCCACCCGCAGCTCCAGGTTGGGCGGGAGGATGGGCAGCAGGGCCTTCAAGGTGCGCTCCATGTGATCCCGTTCGTCCTTCAGCAGGTCCGCGTAGGGACTGGCCTGGAGGGCGTCCAGGGTGGTGGGGCCGTTGAGCTCGGACAGCAGCGCCTCGGCGTGGGCGGTTAAGCGCGCCGCGGCGGGATGGCCGTCCAGGGCCTCCTTCACGCGATGGGGCGCGCGGCGGGAGAGGGCGGCCACCACGGCGTCCGCCAGGTCCCCGAAGAGGCCCTCCGCCTCCAGGGGGCGGCGCACGAGGGCGGCATGGCCCAGGTGGAGGATGGCGCTCCTGAGGCCGAGGACGCCGGGGATGGCCATGAGCAGCCGGGCCAGCTCCAGATCGGCCTCGGAGGAAGGCTCGCCCTCGGGCTGGATGCGTTCGCAGCCCACCTCGAAGCGCTCCACCGCCTCCCAGGGCTGCACGGGCCGGCGGAACACGGCGCCCGCGTAGGCCACGCGGGCAGGCGGCAGGGGGAAGCTCCGGGCCAGCAGGCCCGCCAGGGCCACGGTGAAGTCCCAGCGCAGGGCCACCAGCTCGTCGCCGTCGAAGAAGCGCAGGGCGCCGTCGGGCAGGGACTCCCGAAGCACCAGCGAGGGGTGCAGCTCGCGGTAGCCGTGGGCTTCGAACAGGTCGATGAGGGCGCCCTCCCAGCGGCGGAGGCGGGCGGCGGGGCTGAAGAGCAGGTCCGGGAAGTGGGGTGTGCGGACGGGCATCAGGCGGGCCCTCCGGTGCGGTCCGCGTGGCGGCGGTGCAGCACGTCCACCACGTCGAGCAGGCTCGCCCCGCGCTCCAGCAGGAGCATCTCCAGGTGGAAGAGCAGGTCCGCGGCCTCGCCCAGGAACTCCTCGCGGTCCTCGTTCTTCGCGGCCAGGATCACCTCGCCGGCCTCCTCCACCACCTTCTTGGCGATGCGGTCCACACCTTGCGCGAAGAGCTTCTGGGTGTAGCTGCCCTTCAGGTCCGCACCGGCCTTTCGCGCCTTCAGCAGGGCCTCCAGGCGCCCCAGCCAGGGCAGGGTGGCGGGCCAGGGGCCCGCGCCGGACTGGCCCTCCGGGCTGGGGTCGAAGCAGGTTTCCGTGCCCCGGTGGCAGCTGGGGCCCTCGGGATCGGCCAGGATGAGCAGGGCATCCGCATCGCAGTCCGGGCGGAGCTGGACGAGCCTCAGGCGGTTGCCGCTGGTCTCGCCCTTGGTCCAGAGGGCCCGGCGGGAGCGGCTCCAGAAGGTGACGAACCCGGTGTCGAGGGTCCGCTGGAGGGCGTCGCGGTTGAGCCAGGCCACCATGCGCACCGCGCCGGCGCGGTCCTGCACGATGCCGGGGATGAGGCCGTCGGGGCCGAAGCTGAGGCTGTCGATGTCCATGTCAGATCCGCACGGAAACGTCGTTCTGGGCCAGGTAGGCCTTGAGACGGGGGATGGGGAGGATGCCCTCGTGGAAGAGCGTGGCGGCCAGCACGGCGTCGGCGCCGTGCTCCAGGGCCTCCAGGAAGTGGATCTCCAGCCCCGCGCCGCCGGAGGCGATGAGCGGGATGGGGAGCTGGGAGGCCTTTTCCAGCAGCTGCACGTCGAAGCCGTCGCCGGTGCCGTCGCGGTCCATGGAGGTGAGCAGGATCTCGCCGGCGCCCAGTTCGTTCAGCTCCCAGAGCCAGTCCAGGGCCGAGCGGTCCGTGGGCTCCGTGCCGCCCTTGAGGTAGACGCGCCAGCCCAGGTCGGCGTCGCGCTTCACGTCCACCGCCGCCACCACGCACTGGCGCCCGAAGGCCTCAGCCAGTTCCGTGACCAGGGCGGGCCGCAGGGAGGCGGCGGTGTTCACGCCCACCTTGTCGGCCCCGGCCCGGAGCAGGCTGCGGGCATCGGCCACGCTGGCGACGCCGCCGCCCACGGTGAAGGGGATGCTCAGCTCGCGGGCCACGTCCCGCACCCAGGCCTCCCGCGTGCCCCGCTGTTCCAGCGAGGCGGCGATGTCCAGGAAGACCAGCTCGTCCGCGCCTTCGGCGTCGTAGCGGCGGGCCAGCTCCGCCGGATGCCCCAGGTCCCGGAGTTCCTTGAACTGGATGCCCTTCACGACGCGGCCCTGTTTCACGTCCAGGCAGGGGATGATGCGCTTGGCGGGCATCAGGCGACCCCCGCCAGCGCGGCGCGCGTGAGGGGATCGTCCAGGGGGATGAAGCCCTCCATGAGGGCCTTGCCGCTGATGGCGCCCACGATGCCCGGGACCGCCGTGAGCGGTCGCAGGTCGGCCAGCTCCTTGACGCCGCCCGAGGCCTGCACCAGGAAGCCCTGGCCGGCCACCCAGGTGGCGGCCTCGACGCCGGGCCCCGCCAGGGTCCCGTCCCGGCTCACGTCGGTCACGAGGGCGCGGTCGAAGCCGAGACCCTTCAGGGCCGCGAAGACCTCCGCGGAGGCCAGGGCGCTGGGGGCCTGCCAGCCGTGGGTGACGATGCGGTCCCCCTTCAGGTCGAGGGCGGCGATGACGTGGTGGCCGGAGAGGCCCTTGAGGGCGGAGGGCCGCTCCACGGCGAGGGTGCCCACCACGGCATCGAAGCCGAGGTCCAGGACCTCCTCGATGGCCGCGCGGTCGCGCAGGCCGCCCCCCACCTGGAAGCGGATCTCCGGGAACTGCGAGGGGAAGGCCGTGAAGCGCCCCTGGCGGGGGCGGCCGAAGGCGCCGTCCAGGTCCACGAGGTGGATGCGCCGGGCCCCGGCTTCCGCCAGGCTCCCGATCCAGTCCTCCGGTTCCAGGTCGTAGAAGGTGGCCTGCTGGGGGTCGCCGTGGCGCAGCCGCACCAGGCGGCCCTGCATCAGGTCCAGGCTGGGAATTAGTTGCATGGCGCCTCCGGTTCGGGGGTCGACGCGCCCATCCAGGCCAGGGCGGACTTGAGCAGGGCCAGACCCGCGGGTCCGGATTTCTCGGGGTGGGGCTGGAAGCCCAGGACGGTGCCGCGGGCCTCGATGGCGGCGAAGGGACGGCCGTGATCGGCCAGGTAGATGGTCTCCACCGTGGGCTCGAGGGCGTAGCTGTGGACGAAGTAGAGCCAGCCGCCGTCGGGATCCGGAAGGGCCGGGTGGGCGCGAAGCTGGCGGACCCGGCTCCAGCCCATGTGGGGGACCTTCACGCCCGGCCCCAGGCGCCGCGAGATGCCCGGGATGAGCCCCAGGCCCGAAGCCCGGGGGGCCTCCTCGCTGCCCTCGGCCAGGAGCTGGAGCCCGAGGCAGATGCCCAGGATGGGGCGGCCTTCCGCCGCCAGGCTCGACAGGGCGAGCCACCAGCCCCGCTCCCGCAGGGAGTTCCGCGCGGCCTCGAAGTGCCCCACGCCCGGCAGCACCACGGGCCCCGTCAGGGCCGCCTGATCGGGGGTGGCGGCCCGCCGGTGGACCAGACCCAGACGGTCCAGGGCGCCTTCCAGCGAGGCCAGGTTGCCGGCGTCGTAGTCGATGAGGGTGATGGGTTCGGAGCTCATGCGGACAGGGTCCCCTTGGTGGAGGGGATGCCGCCGCCCTCGATGCGCGTGGCCTGGCGGAGCGCCCGGGCCAGGGCCTTGAACAGCGCCTCGACCTTGTGGTGGTTGTTCACGCCGCGCAGCAGGTCGGCGTGGATGGCCAGGCCTCCGCGCATGGCCAGGGCCACGAAAAATTCCCGCACCATCTCCACCTGGAAGCCGTCGCCCAGGATGATGGGGGGCAGGTCCGCGTGGAACTCGCACCAGGGGCGGCCGGAGAGGTCCACGACCACCCGGGCCAGGGCCTCGTCCAGCGGCACGTAGGCGTGCGCGAAGCGGGCCAGGCCGGCGCGGTCGCCCAGGGCCTCCTTGAGGGCGTCGCCCAGGCAGAGGCCCACGTCCTCCACGAGGTGGTGGCTGTCCACGGGCAGATCCCCCTTGGCCTCGACGATGAGGCCGAAGCCGCCGTGCCGGGCCAGCTGCATCAGCATGTGGTCGAAGTAGCCCAGGCCGGTGTGGATGCGCGCCTCGCCCCCGTCAAGGTGCAGGGTGAGCCTCACGTCCGTTTCGGCGGTGGCGCGGTGGAGGGTGGCAGTCCTCATGGCAGCTCCTGGTTCAGCATCGGCAGCAGGTCGCGCAGGCTGGGGAAGCAAAGATCCCCGGTGGTGGTGAAGCGGGCCCGGTCCGGGCCCAGGGCCGCGAAGCGCCACTGCAGCTCGGGGCGCAGGTCCGCGGCGACGCGCAGGCACCGGGCATCGTCGATGGTGTCCCCCGCGAACAGGATCTCCTCGGCGCGGAAGGCATCCGCCAGCTGCAGAAGCCCGGCGGGCTCGGGCTTGCGGAGGTGGGGCGCGGCGTCGCAGACCGCGGGGAGCTCGAAGCCCAGCACGCGCCAGGCCAAGACGAGCTCCTCCGGGGGCCGTCCCGTGAGGATCGCCAGGTCCCGCCCCGTCGAGCGGAGCTCCGCCAGGGTCACCAGGGGCCGCTCCAGCTGGATGGTCTCGGCGTAGTGCTTCTTGACCACCGCCTGCGCGGCGGGTTCCAGCGCCTGGATGCGGGCCTCAAGCTCCGGGAATCCCTGGCCGTTCGTGCTTTCGATCCGCGGCCGGAGATCCACGTCGCCGTAGGCTTCCGCCAGGGCCAGGGCCCCGGCCGTGAGCCGGAAGTCGTTGTTGAAGCCGCCCAGGCGCTTGAAGGCCCGGAAGACCTCGTCGGACCAGGGCAGGGCGGGGCGCAGCTCGGCCAGGGCGCGGGCCACGGCCTCCATGAAACTGCGGTCCGCGTCGATGAGCACGCCATCGATGTCCAGCACCAGCAGCCGCCGCCGGGGCCGGGGCGCGGGCGGGGGCAGCGCCGCGCCGAGGGTCCCGGCGAGTCGGGCGGTGTCTTCCTCGGAGGGCAGGGTCACCCGGGCCGCATCGGTGCCGGGGAGGCGGCGGACCTTCATGCCCGCGGCCTCCAGGACCGGCGCGGGATCCGGCGAGAGGTGAAGGAAGTTGGCGGCGCTGGGCGCGGCCTGGTGGGCCGGCAGCGCGGCGGCCAGGCGGTCGCGGCGCTCGGGCACGGCGCGCACGGCGGCCTCGAACTCGGCGGCATGGTCCAGGGCCACGTCCAGCGCCTCCAGGCTGGCGGCCGGCAGGGAGTAGGGCAGCTGGAGGGTGGCGAGCTTCGAGACCAGGGCCGGATCGCCCAGCAGGTAGCCGATGCGCCAGGCGGCGGAGGCCAGGGCCTTGCTGAAGGTGCGCAGCAGCACCACGTTCGGGTAGCGGTCCACGGCCAGGCGGTGGGTGGCCGGGCCGAATTCGGCGTAGGCCTCGTCGAGCACCACCAGGGGCGGTTCGGCCCGGGCGGCGGCGGCGGCCAGCAGGGGCTCCAGGGCCTCGGGCGCAAGCCAGGCGCCCGTGGGATTGTTGGGGAGCGTGAGCCAGAGCTGGCGGCAATCCAGGGCCTGGAACCAGGGCTCCAGGGGGAAGCCCGTGCCCTGGGGCACCCGTCGGACGCGCCCGCCGTGCCTCCGCACCAGGAGCGGATAGAGGCTGAAACCCGGATCGGGGATGGCGACGGTCTCGTTGGCGCAGAGGCCCGCCATGGCCACCAGGTCCAGCAGGGCGCCCGAAGACGGCCCCAGCAGCAGGCCGCCCTCGGGGGCGCCCAGCCGTTTCTGCAGGCGCTCGCTGAGTTCGGCCTGGCGCTCCGGGTACCGGTGGAAGGGCAGGTCGCGCAGCCGCGCCAGCAGGGCCTCGCGGGAGGCCTCGGACCAGTCGGCGGCGGCCTCGTTCATGTGCAGGCGCAGGCCGGTCCGGGCTTCGGCGGGCCGCTGGTAGGCGGGCAGATCGGCAAGGTCGGGGCGGAGGAGCGACATGGGGGAGGACTCGGGTTGAGGGTCGGAGAGAAGCGGCCTTCCAGGGGGAAGAAGCGGTGCGGGGCAGGGCGCTGGCTAGGGCCGGTGGGCGCGCAGGGCGGCGCTGCGGGCGTGGTGCGGAAGCCCTTCCGCCTCCGCCAGCCGCTCCACCCAGGGGGCCATGGCCGCCGCATCGCCGGGAGACAGCCGGATGAGGCTCTGGCGCTTGAGGAAGGTGGCCACGCCCAGGGGGCTGGTGTAGCGCGCCGTGCGATTGGTGGGCAGCACGTGGTTCGGCCCCGCCCCGTAGTCGCCGAAGGCCTCGGCGCTGGCCGTGCCGATGAACACGGCGCCGGCGTGGGTGAGGCCGGGCAGCCAGCTCTCGGGATCCTCCACGCAAAGCTCGAGGTGCTCCGGGGCCCAGGCCTGGGCCAGGGCCAGGGCCAGGTCGCGGTCGGCCCGGACCAGCCGCCCATGGGTGGCCAGGCTCTGCTCGAGGATGGTCCGGCGGGGCGAGGCCTCCGTGCGGGTCTTCAACTCCCGCGCCACCGCCTCCAGCAGGGCGCGATCGGCGCTCACCAGCACGGCGGCGGCATCGGGATCGTGCTCGGCCTGGGCCAGCAGGTCCTCGGCGACCCGGGCGGGATCGGCGCTTCCATCGGCGATCACCAGCAGCTCCGTGGGACCCGCCAGGGCATCGATGCCGCAGATCCCGATGAGTTGCCGCTTGGCTTCCGCCACGAACCGGTTGCCCGGCCCGGCGATGAGGTCCACGGCGGGCTCGCCGTAGGCCAGCCAGCCCAGGGCCTGGGCGCCTCCGAAGGGATAGAGCTCGGTGAGCCCCAGCTCCGCGGCGCAGGCCAGCACCAGGGGGTCGATGCCCCAGGCACCCGGCAGGGTGGGCTGGGCCTTGGGGGGCGTGACGCCCACGATGCGCGCCACACCCGCGACCTGGGCGGGAATGACGGTCATGGCCAGGGTGGAGGGATAGAAGGCGCGGCCACCGGGGATGTAGACGCCCGCGGTCTGGAGCGGGCACCAGCGTTCGCCCACGGTGCCGCCCGCCGGCAGGGCCAGCTCCAGGTCCCGCAGGCAGCCCCGCTGGCCTTCGGCGAAGCGGCGCACGCTGGCGATCATCTCCCGGAGGGCCGCCATGAGGTCCGGTTGCTCCCGGTCCAGATCGGTGCGCGCCGCCGCCAGGGCGGAGGCGGGGACGCGAAGGGCTGCTGCGTCCAATGCGACGCCATCCAGCCGCTGGGTCCAGTTCAGGGCGGCCTGCAGCCCGTCCCGGCGCAGGTCTCCCAGGATGGCCGCCACGGCCTTCCGGGTTGCTTCTTCCGTCTCCCCATTCCTGGCCAGTGCGGCCACCCACCCGGGCACGTCGGCCCGATCGGTCAGGTCAGTGATGGAGATGAAGTAACACCTATGCACCTCTCGGGTGGAACCACCATCCTGCCAGCTTCCGGCGGAGGGCCGCAAGTTGAAATTCAGATCTTTCTGCAATAGCCAGGGACTGGGCCCTGCCCACGGGGCTCAGGCGGGCTGCGCCACCAGGGGCTGGAAGAAGAACCGCACTTCGGCCGGCTCGCCCTCTTCCGTCCACTCCCAGCAGCTGGGATCCGCGAGGATGGCCTTGACCAGGGCCACGTGCATGGCGTGGCCGGCCGCATGAGCCTCCACGAGGCCCAGCAGGGGCGCGCCCAGCAGGGCCAGGTCGCCCACCAGATCGAGCATCTTGTGGCGCACGGCCTCGTCTTCGTAGCGGAGGGAATCGTTCAGGGGGCCGTCGGCGGCAAAGACCACGGCGTTCTCGAGACTGCCGCCCAGGGCCAGGCCGCGGGCCCGCAGCTGGTCGACCTCCTGGGCCAGGCAGAAGGTCCGGGCAGAGCCCAGCTCGCGGCGGTACTTGTCCGGCGTGAGGCTCAGCTCGCGGCTCTGGCGGCCCAGGGCGGGGATGGGGAAATCGATGACGTAGCGCAGGCGCAGGCCGTCGAAGGGGAGGGCGCGGATCCAGCGGCTGTCCTCCCGTACCTCCACGGGCCGGGTGATCCTCATGAAGCGCCGGCGGCCCTCCAGGGCCTGAAGGCCCGCCTGCAGGATGGCCTCCACCCAGGGGGCGGCACTGCCGTCGAGGATGGGCAGTTCCTCCGCATCCACTTCGATGCGGAGATGCTCCACCTCCAGGCCGGCAAGGGCGGACAGCAGGTGTTCGACGGTCTGGAGCCGGACACCGTCCTTCAGCAGCGTGGTGGCCAGGACGAGATCACCCGCCAGATCGGCCCGGGCCGGGATCTCGGTGCCCGTGGGCGTGTGGACGAAGATCAGGCCCGAGGGGGTGGCCACGGGCACCAGGCGCACCGTGCAGGGGCGGTTGCCGTGCAGACCCCGTCCCGAGATCTCGATCTCGCGGCTCAGGGTCTGGGGTGTGGTGTTGCGGGGCATGGTGATCCTCGCGTTACCACAAGCCAGATTTGTGCCTTTATGCTAGCCGAATCATTTCACGATTTAACTAGGCATGAAAAAGGAACAGGTGTGGGCCTCACCACCACACAGCGTGGTCTATTGGGGGCGCGCCCGCTGCCAGTCTTCGGGGGTGGTCAGCTTCAGGTTGGAACTGGGGCTGGAGATGAGCTTCACGGCCAGGCCCAGGCGCTCCAGCAGGGCCACGTCATCGGTGCCCACGAATCCGTCCTCCTGGGCGGCCTGGAAGGCATGGAGCCAGGTGCCGAGCCGGGCGATCTGGGGTGTCTGGGCCCGGTAGAATTCCTCCCTCGGTTCGGTCCGCAGCACTCGGCCCTGGCCATCGACCCGTTTGAGGGTGTCCGTCGAGGCTTCTCCCAGCAGGACGCCGTCAAACAAGTTGAGGGTCTCCAGGGCCTCCCAGAGGGGGGCGGCGGGAGGGAAGGGTCGCACGGCGTCGTGGATCATCACCGGCGCGAGGGGTTCATGGGGCAGCGTCCGGAGGGCCAGCCACACGGACTCCTGCCGGGTGGCGCCGCCGGGGACCACGGTGCAGGGCACCCCGAAGGACCAGCCACAGGCCTCCTCCAGGTGGGACTCGGGCACCGCCAGCGCGATTCCGGCCAGGGGCGGCATGCCCGGGGCCAGGAAGGCCTCCACGGTCACCTGGAGCAGGGGCCGTCCGTCCCAGTCCCGGAACTGCTTCGGCAATCCACCCCCCATGCGCAGGCCCCTTCCCCCGGCCGGAATCACAAGGAAGGGGCGCAGGGGATCAGAGGTGGTGCCTGGGCTTTGCCCGGGCACCACGTGGGGGGTTCCGGGGGGGACATCGCGATCGGAGTGAGCAGGCGGTCCCCCCCGGACCATATCAGCGCTGGCGGGTGATGAAGGGTTCGACACCGCGGTCCTTCAGGAGCTTGGCGATCTGTTCGGCGGCCTGTTCGGCATCCTGGCGGGTGGTGTAGCTGCCGACCCGGACCCGCTTCACGGACAGGCCACTGCGGGTGACGGCATTTTGCAGGGTGACGATTCCGAAGGTGTTTTCGAGTTCTCTTGTAAGTGACTCGATATTATTGGGATCCGAAAGCGAAGCCACCTGCACCACGAAGGGGTCCGCCTGGTTGGCGGCCGGATCCAGGGTGGTGGGAAGGCCCATGGCATCCACGGACCGCAGACGGACCCTGGACGTCCCCTGGCCGAGGAACCCCAGTTCCTGGGCGCCCCGCTTGGACAGGTCCAGGATCCTCCCCTTGATGAAGGGGCCCCGGTCATTCACCCGCAGGACCGCCCGCCGGTGATTGTCCAGGTTCTCGACTTCCACGAAGCTGCCCAGGGGGAGGGTGCGGTGGGCGCAGGTGTACTGCTCGGGATCGAAAATTTCCCCGCTGGCCGTGGGCCGGCCGGCGAATCCATCGTCATGGCCTCCGTACCAGCTGGCCACACCCTCCTCCACGTAGACCTGCCCCTCCGAGGGGGCGGCCCCGTTCCGGTGGCCGGCCTGGGACAGGGGAAGGGGGGCCGGAGGCCGGGTGCAATGGATGGTGAAGCTGAGGACGACCAGGGTGGCCACCCGGGAGGTGCTCCACCGCATGAGCCGGAGGAACCCGCCCCTACCTGGTTCCACCGGGACTGGAGGGTCGAAGGCGATCTGGATCTCATGGATCCACGACACGCAGGCCTGACTCCAGTTGGTGGGATGGAAGGGGGACGTCATTGGGCTCCATAAAGATCAATAGGTCGTATGAATGAATCAATTCGTATACATATAGAGTATGGTCGAATTTAGATCGTTTGTAAAGGATCAGTCATTCGAATAAGCATATCTTGCGTTTGTTGTGTTTAGAGCCGCCTACTGCCGGTCGGGGATCTGGGACACCCGGTAGGGCTTGGGCCGATTCCCCTCGGCCAGGAACGGGGAGGGCAGTTTCCGGGCCGCCTCCCGGGCGGCGGCCTCGGATCCGAAGGAGCCGAAGAAGACCTGATAGCAGGTCCGTCCGTCCCGCAGGGTCATGGGCACGAGGAAGAGGTCTGGATCCTGGCCCTTCAACAGCTCGGCGGCATGCTGGATCGTCTGGCCCTGGCAGGCGATCTCCAGGCGGAGCGTCCAGCGGCCCTGGAGGGCCTTGGTCTGGAGGGAACCCTGGGATACGGCCTTCTTCCAGTCCCCCTGGATGATCGTCTGCAGGCGCTCGGCCTTGGAAGGAACCGAGGGGGGCTCCGGCTTCGGGGCGGGAGGGCTCGGGGGCGCGGGCGGGGGGGAAGCGGGCTCGGGTTTTGGCCCTGGGCTGGGTACCGGAACGGGCTTCGCCCCCTCCGGGGAGGCCACGGCGGGGCCGGCGGCGGGGGGGTGGGCCGCCACTGCCGCCGCCGGGGGGGCCGGGTGGGGGCGCTTGAAGCGGCTGATCCCGGCCCAGAGGGCCCCGATGACCACCAGGACGCCGAGCAGCACCAGGGGACGCCGGGAGGGTGTCGGGGCGGGCCTCGGGGGGGCGGAGGGCTCCAGGCGCTCGGTGCGGCCCGTGGCCTCGTGCTGGATGGGGAGGGCGGGCTCGGGATCCGGCGGCAGGGGAACGGTCCAGGGCAGCTCCTCGACCTCGTCTTCGGGGCCCAGCTCGTCCAGGGCCTTGGACAGGTGCTCCAGGTTGATGGTGGGGTGCTGGCTGGCGTGGATTTCCGAGAACAGGGAGGGCTGGGGGGCCGTGGCGGGCTCGGGCAGGGCGGGCGTGATGGCGTGGTCCGTGGGATCCATGGCCATCTCCAGGGCCCTCCGGTCCAGGGGGGGCAGTTCGTGGAGACGCGCCCAGCCCATCTCGCGGAGGAAGAGGATGAAGGCCCCCAGCCGGAAGGGCTCCACCCCGGATTCCCGGCTCAATTCCATGAGGGTGCGGCTGCCGTCGAGGAGGCCGGGCAGCTTGGCCAGGTCCGGGGGCAGGGCGAGTTCCTGGTGGCGGCGGCCCTCCAGGACGACCACCTGGTTCAGGGGCCCGAGCTCCTCCAGGACCCACTCCCGGTCCATCAGGTTGAGGACCCCCGTCAGCAGCATGGCCGGGGTGTCGAAGGGGAGCCGGACCGTAGTGGCGTCGAGGTCCTTGGCCTCGAAAGCCGGGACCTCCCCTTGGGTGGCGAGGCTGGCCCAGACCACCCGCTCCACCTGGGCCCGGGCCACATCCAGGAGGTCCCGCTGGGTGATGAAGCCCATCTCGATGAGGTTCTTGCCGATGGACATGGCCGGATTGAGGTTCGCCATGGCGTAGTCGAGCTGGGCCTGGGTGATGCGGCCCCGTTCCACCAGCAGGTGGGTCAGGCGGTCCAGCGGATGGGTGCTGGTGGCGAAGACGATGTCGCCGGCCTCCATGAAGATCGTCCGATGGGGATCCTGCCCCAGGCGCCACAGGCCAGTGGCGCGGGCCCGGTGCCGGGCGAACAGATCCGTGAGGGCCGAAAGACTCATGTGACCATCCATCGCTCGAGCTTGAGTTTGCCGACTTTCACCAGGAGGGACTGTCCGGAGTGGAGGGCCAGCTTCAGGGCCGGATCCCCGGCCTTCTGCCCGTCCAGGCTCACCGCGCCCTGGCCGATGAGGCGCTCCGCCTCTTTGCGGCTCCCGGCCAGGCCCCGCTCCACCAGCAGGCGGGCCAGGGGCACCTCTCCTCCCGTGGCGGGCACCGCCACTTCCGGGGCCTGCTCCTGGCTGCGTTCCGAGAAGCGGCGGATCCACCGCTCCTCCGCCTCCCGCCCTGCGGCGGGGCCGTGGAAATCCGACACGATCTGGCGGGCCAGGGCCTTCTTGGCGTCCATGGGGTGCCCCTGCTTGAGGACCTCGATCGCGGCGGGGAGCTGGTCCGTGAGCAGCAGGTACCAGTCCCACATGAGGGTGTCGCTGATGCTCATGGCCTTGCCGTACTGGGTGTCCGGATCCTCCATGAACCCGATGTAGTTGCCCAGGGACTTGGACATCTTCTCGGCCCCGTCAAGACCCAGCAGGAGCGGCACCGTGAGCACCACCTGGGGGGGCTGGCCCGAGGCCTCCTGCAGGGTGCGGCCCTGCATCAGGTTGAAGAGCTGGTCGTTGCCGCCCAGCTCCACGTCCGCCTCGAGGGCCACGGAATCGTAGGCCTGCACCAGGGGGTAGAGGAGCTCATGCAGGGCGATGGGCTCGCGGGCCTCCATGCGCTTGGCGAAATCGTTGCGCTCGAGCATCTGGGCCACGGTGAACCGGGAGGCCAGGCGGATCCAGCCCTCCCCGGCGAGGTGGCCGAACCACTCGCTGTTGAAGCGGATCCGGGTCTTCTCGGGGTCCAGGATCTTGAAGACCTGGGCCTTGTAGGTCTCGGCATTGGCCAGGATCTCCGCCCGGGTGAGGGGCGGGCGCGTGGCCTTCTTGCCCGTGGGGTCGCCGATGAGGCCCGTGAAGTCCCCGATGAGGAAGGTGACCTCATGGCCCAGCTCCTGGAACTGGGCCATCTTGCGGATGAGCACGCCGTGTCCGAGATGCAGGTCCGGCGCCGTGGGGTCGAAGCCCGTCTTGATCCGGAGGGGCCGGCCCTCCTTCAGCTTCGCCTCCAGCTGCTCCACCTTGTGGCAGGTCACGGCCCCCTTGGTGAGCAGGGCCAGGGCGTCAGATACGGATCCAGAGGCAGCAGTCATGCCTGCATCTTGGCGGAAAAAGCCTGCAGGCTCAATCCGGAAGGGTCAGCGGACGTCCAGTTCCACCACCCGCCGAGGCCCCTGGTCACCGGGTTTCCGGACACTTTCGAAGGTCACGTAGACGGCCCGGCCCGAGCGCGGACTCCAGCCCACGCGCACCTGTCCGTTGAAATCCCGGTTGATCTGGAGGCCGCCGTGCTCCAGCACATCCAAGGTGAGGTCCGGGGCCGAGACCACCTCCTTGTGCCACCGGGAGGAGGCCTCCAGGAAGGCGGCTTCCGTGGGCCAGGTCTTCGCGAGGGCCGGGTTGGCGGCATAGAGGTCCCGGCAGCCTTCGGGGGAGCGCAGCTGCTCCACCACGAGGCGGAAGTCCTCCCAGTCCGGGCGCACCTTGTCGGCCACGAGGCCCATGGCCTTCTGCTTGAACCCCTGCGGGTCCTTCTTGAATTTGTTGATGAAGAAGGCGCCCGCCCCCACGCAGGTCACCATGACCACCAGGAAGGCGATGCCGCAGCCCAGGGCGATCTTGCCCCAGAGCGGCAGGCCCGTCTGGACGGGAACGCCGCGACCCCCGTTGTCCCAGGATGAATCGGCCATGGAAGCTCCTACAGGAGGTTGCTCGCCAGCTCCGCGAGCTTGCTGCGCTCGCCCTTCTGGAGGGTCACGTGGCCGGAGATGTCGAGGTGCTTGAAGTGCTCCGCCAGGAAGCTGAGGCCGTTGGTGCTGGCGTCCACGTAGGGGTTGTCGATCTGGTGGGGATCGCCCGTGATGATCACCTTGGTGCCTTCCCCGGCCCGGGTGAGGATGGTCTTCACCTCGTGGGGCGTGAGGTTCTGGGCCTCGTCGACCACCAGGTACTGCTTGGGGATGCTGCGGCCCCGGATGTAGGTGAGGGGCTCGACGCTGAGGTAGCCCGCCTCCTCCAGCTGGCTGGCGGTCATGGTGGTGCGGCGGCGGGCCTCGGTGTTCGCCCCCACGATGAATTCGAGGTTGTCGTAGATGGGCTGCATGTAGGGCCGCAGCTTCTCGCCGATGTCTCCGGGCAGGTAGCCCAGGTCGCGGCCCATGGGCATCACGGGCCGGCTCACGAGGATCTTGTCGTAGGCCTCGTCGTCCACCACCTGCTGCAGCCCCGCGGCCATGGCCAGCAGGGTCTTGCCGGTGCCGGCCTTGCCCAGCAGCGTGACCACCTGGACGGCGGGATCCAGCAGCAGTTCCATGGCGAACTGCTGCTCGCGATTCCTGGGCTTGATGCCCCAGGGGTAGGACTCCATGCGGCGCAGGGGCCGCAGGAGGCCCTCGCCGGCCATGAACCGGGCCAGGGCCGTGTGGCTGGGGTTGGTCTGGTCCACCAGGGTGAGGAACTGGTTGGGGTAGAGGTTCAGCTCGGGGTCGGGCTGGAGGCCCCCGTCGTAGAGCAGGTCCACCTTGGCGGGATCCACCTCCCAGGTCTTGTGGCCGGTGTAGAGCTCGTCCACCTCCACCCGGTCCGTGGTGTAGTCCTCGGCCTGCACGCCGATGGCGTCCGCCTTGATGCGCAGGTTGGTGTCCTTGGTGACCAGGACCACCCGGTCCTTGCAGGTGTGGAGCAGCTCCCGGGCGCAGGCCAGGATCTGGTTGTCCGCCTTGTGCTTGTCCGCCGACAGGATGCCGATGTCCAGGTTGTGGGCCGCCACGTCCACCTTGAGGGTGCCGCCGCCGTCCAGGGGCACGCCCCGGCTGAGGCTGCCCGTGGCCCGCAGCTTGTCCAGCAGGCGGGAGACGGTGCGGGCGTTGCGTCCGACCTCGGTCTGGTCCTTCTTGAAGTGGTCCACCTCCTCGATCACCACGATGGGGAGCACCACGTCGTGTTCCTGGAAGTGGAGGATGGAATTCGGGTCATGCAGGAGGACGTTCGT
>JARLGO010000018.1 GCA_031292655.1 Geothrix sp. | reverse complement strand
GTTTATCCCGAAACACCCGAAGACATTCATCCCAAACAGCAAGAAAGGGCTTCATGAGCGACGAAATCCCGCAAGACCAAATCCAGAACACAGAAACTCCAGAACGCTTGCGCGCCACCAGCCAGTTGATCGCCCACGCCCGCCAGGAGCTGGGCCGCGTCATCGCCGGCCAGTCCGAGGTCATTGAAGAAGTCCTCATCGCCGTCCTCTGCCAGGGCCATGCCCTACTGGAAGGCGTGCCCGGCATCGCCAAGACGCTCATCGTCAAGTCCCTCGGCAAGCTGCTCGGCCTCGGCTTCCAGCGCGTCCAGGCCACACCCGACCTGATGCCCGCCGACATCCTCGGCACCACCATCCTGCGCCAGGGCGGCGATTCAGGATCTGGAACCTTCACATTCCACGCTGGCCCTGTCTTCACCGACCTCCTCCTGGTGGACGAGATCAACCGCATGCCCCCGCGTACCCAGGCCGCCCTTCTCGAGTGCATGGAAGAGCGCCAGGTCACCAGCGACGGTGTCCGCCGCCCGCTCCCCGGCTGGTTCACCGTCTTCGCCACCCAGAACCCCGTCGACTTCGAAGGCACCTACCCCCTCCCCGAAGCGCAGTTGGACCGCTTTCTGCTCAAAATCCGCGTCGCCTACCCGTCTGAAGCCGAAGAACTCCAGATACTCGAGCGCCACCACGCCGGCTCTGGCGCTGGCCTCCTCGAGGACTTCCAGCTCGCCCCCATCCCCGCCGACCTGCTCGCCGCCGCCCGCGCTGAAGTCCGCTCCATCCGGATCGAGCCCGAGCTCTACACCTACATCCTCGCCCTCACCCGCCGCACCCGCGAGTGGCCCGCTCTGCTCCTCGGAGCCAGCCCGAGAGCCGCCCTCAGCCTGATGCGCGTAGCACAGGCCTCTGCCGCTTTTGACGGCCGAGACTACCTGGTTCCGGACGATGTGAAGCGCGCCGTCCAGCCCGTCCTCCGCCACCGCGTCATGCTAAAACCCGAAGCCGAACTGGAAGGCTTCGACGCCGACCGCGTCCTCACTGACGTAATCGCGGCTGTCCCTGTTCCCAGAAGATGATCGCCCCCAGCCTCCATCCCGCCCCCATCACCGCTCCCTTCGAGCGGCGCAGTCGCTTTGCGTTCGGACTCACCCCGCGCACCATCGCCCTCCTGCTGGTCGGCTTCCTCGGCCTGATTCCCGGCTTCTTCGACCCGCGCCTGGCTTACTCCATGCCCGCCTGGGACGGTCTCGTCCTGCTCTTCGCCCTGCTCGACTTCCTCCGCCTCCCTGCCCCGCAAAGCCTTAGCGCCACCCGCACCTGGTCCAACGCTCCAGCCCTCGACTCCGAGACCGAAATCGAGCTGACCCTTGATAATCGCGGCAGCCTCATCCTCGTCTGCCGCCTCGTCGACGACCTGCCCACCTCCCTCGC
>JARLGO010000175.1 GCA_031292655.1 Geothrix sp. | reverse complement strand
TTCGGCGTGGTCGATCCCGCCAAGGTCACCAAGTCGGCCCTTCGCAATGCCGCTTCCGTGGCCTCCATGATGCTGACCACCGAGGCCATCATCACCGAGATCCCCGAGCCCAAGTCCGCTGCCCCCGCGGGTGGCCCCGGCATGGGCGGCATGGAAGACATGTACTAAGGCCATCCAGAGGGTCGCTGGCCTCCAGCCGGCACCTGTCGAATGCCAAGCGCCCCGCGTCCGCGGGGCGCTTTTTATGATGGATCTCGCAGAATTGATGATCCAAGGGTGATTCGCCTGGAATTTCCCGGTCGTGGCCTGATCTGCAAAGAAGATCATGGCGGCGAATGACTTAAGACCCCCTGGGCCTCCCAAGAGGCTTCGCACCTGCGGGGGGGATATCTTAATAATGACAACAATGTCGTTTTTATTTACCACCAATGGGTTGACTATAAGAATTGATGACCCCATGCTTCCAGTCGAATCCTCCCGGAATTCCTCCTGGGGATGATTGACAAAGCAGGAGAACCCATGGGTATGGGCCTTCTCATCGATGCCACGCGCTGCATTGGTTGCGGCGCCTGTAGCTCCGCATGCAAGGAGCAGAACAAGCTGCCTGAAAAGGTAGAGGAGGTGTTGACCGCCTATACCTGGACCGTGGTCCAGCCGCGGGAAGGCCTCAACGTCCGCAGCTTCTGCATGCATTGCGAGGTGCCGACCTGCGCTTCGGTCTGCCCCGTGGCGGCCCTGACGAAGACGCCCGAAGGCCCGGTAGTCTACGATGCCGAGCGCTGCATGGGATGCCGCTACTGCATGATGGCCTGCCCCTTCCAGGTTCCGAAGTACCAGTGGGACCGCCCGGTGCCGGTCATGGGGAAGTGCATCATGTGCGCCGACCGGGTGAAGGAGGGCAAGCCCACCGCCTGTGCGGAGGCCTGTCCGGTGGATGCCACCACCTTCGGCAAGAAGGAGGACCTGATCTGGGAGGCCCGCACGCGCATCCGTTCGAAGCCCGGCGCCTACCTGGACCACATCTACGGATTGACGGAGGCCGGCGGGACCTCGGTGATGATGATCTCCAACGTGCCCTTCGACAAGCTCGGCCTGAAGACCAACCTGCCGGCGGATCCGCCGGCCATGCGCACCTGGCAGGTGCTCTCGAACCTTCCCGATTTCGTCGGGGTCTGGGCCGTATTCCTCTATGGAGTGCATTGGATCACGGCGCGCCGCGAGGAGGTGGCGAAGGTCGAGAAGCATAACCACGGACGAGGAGACCGGTCATGAACGCCACTGCCACCCTCAATCCCCGCCGCTTCCGCCCCGGGTTCTGGACTGCGGTCTTCGTCGTGCTGTTCCTGGCCTTCTGTGCCGTTACTGTGGTCCGTTACACCAAGGGCCTGGGCGCCGTCACGAATTTGAGCGACCGCTTCCCCTGGGGCCTCTGGATCGGCTTCGACCTGCTCTGTGGCGTGGGGCTCGCCGCGGGCGCCTTCACCCTCACGGCCGTGGTCCACCTCTTCAACCTCAAGAAGTTCGAGCCCATCGTGCGGCCGACGATCCTCACGGGGTTCCTGGGCTATTGCTTCGTGATCGTGGCCCTGCTGCTGGATCTGGGCCAGCCCTGGCGGATCTGGCATGCCATCGTCTACTGGAACCCGCATTCCGTCATGTTCGAGGTGGCTTGGTGCGTGATGCTCTACACCACCGTCCTGGCCGTGGAGTTCTCGCCCGTGGTCTTCGAGCGGTTCGGGTTCCACGCGCCCGCCCGGCTCATCCACCGCCTCATCACGCCCCTGGTCATCATCGGCGTGCTGCTTTCCACCTTGCACCAGTCTTCCCTGGGCTCTCTCTACCTGATCGTGCCGAGCAAGCTCCACCCCCTTTGGTACTCACCCATGCTTCCCCTCCATTTCTTCATCTCGGCCATCGGGGCGGGCATCGGCATGGTGGTCCTCGAATCCTACCTCAGCAAGCGGGCCTTCCATCGCCACCTGGAGATGGACCTGCTGGAGCCCCTCGCCCGGGGCATGGTGGTGGCCCTGGGCATCTACGGGCTCCTGCGCATCCAGGCCATCCACCGCAACCACGCCTTCGGCAGCATCTTCAACTTCAGCTACGAAGGGAACATGTTCCTGCTGGAATTCGCCCTGGGCGTGATCCTGCCCGTGGCCCTCATGTCCTTCCGCCGCCTGCGGACCAATCCCAGCTGGCTGGTGGCCGGTGCCTTCCTCGCGGTGCTGGGCTTCGTGATGAACCGCCTGAATGTGAGCATCACGGGCATGGAAGCGGCGTCGGGCACTCGCTACATCCCCTCGGCCATGGAGATCATCGTGTCCGTGGGCCTGGTGGCCACGGGCATGGCGGTGTTCGCTTTCGCCGTGCGGAACTTCTCCATCTTCCCGGATGGTCCCGTGTCCCAATCCCGGGAACGGGAAGAGGAAGAAGGAGCCTGAGGCATGCGAACCCGCATCGGCATCCGGCTGATCCTCGGCGCCGCCTTTGCCACGGCGACGGTGATCGGCGGGATGGCCTTTGCGATTCTCCGCCTGCAGACGGGGCAGCTGCTGACCGAACGCACGCGATGCGCGGATCAGCTGAGCGAGACGATCAAGGGCGCCGCCCACTTCGACATGCTGGAGAACCGGCGGGACAATCTGCACCGCCAGATCCGGGACGTGGGCGGCCTGCAGAAAGAGGGCATCCGCAAGGTTCGGGTGTTCAACAAGGAGGGGAAGATCATGTACTCCTCGGCCAGCGAGGAGATCGGCACCACCCTGGATCCCCGAGGCGAGGCGTGCTATGCCTGCCACGCCGAGGGGCACCCGCTCGAACGGCTGGAGATCCAGGCCCGGGCCCGCGTCTTCCAGGCTCCGGATGGCACACGCGTGCTGGGCGTCATCAACCCCATTCCGAACGAGACCTCCTGCTCGACGGCCGACTGCCACGCCCATAGCGAGAGCCAGAGTCTGCTGGGGGTGCTGGACGTGAACGTGTCCCTGGCGGAGGTGGATGCGGAGATCGCCCACAGCCGGAGGGTGATCGTGGCTTCGGCCATCCTGGCCATCCTGGCGGTCAGCCTCATGATGTGGTGGCTCAACCACCGGCTGGTGGAGCTGCCTGTGGCCGCCCTGGTGGCGGGGACCCGCCGCGTCAGCGGGGGGGACCTGGGCGGCACCATCCAGGTGCGGGGGCGCCATGAATTGGGGGAGCTGGCCAAGGCGTTCAACGAGATGATCCGCAACCTCTCGGACACGCAACACCAGTTGGCCCAGGCGGACAAGCTGGCCTCCGTGGGCCGCCTGGCCGCCGGCATCGCCCACGAGATCAACAATCCTCTCACCGGTGTGCTCAGCTACGCGTCCCTGCTCCGCAAGCGCCTGGCGGGGGACACCGATACCTGCGAGGACCTGGACGTCATCGTGCGGGAGACGGTGCGCTGCCGGGGCATCATTCGCGGGCTCCTCGATTTCGCCCGGCCCACGACACCCGCCCGGAAGCCCATGGATCTTGATGAAGTGGTGCGCAAGGCCGTGTCGGTCGTGATGACGCAGCTGTCCCTGCATCACGTGGACCTGTCCCTCGACCTGGCTTCGGACCTGCCGACCGTCTATGCCGATGCGAACCAGATCCAGCAGGTGGTGGTGAACCTCCTCCTGAACGCGGCGGATGCGATCGGAGACGAGGGCGGCCGCATCCGGGCCACGACGAGGCGGGGCCCACCCTCCTCGATCGAGCTCCTCATCGAGGACAGCGGATGCGGCATCCCGCCGGAGGACCTGCCGCGGATTTTCGAACCCTTCTTCACCACCAAGGGCAACCACGGCACTGGCCTCGGCCTGGCGGTCAGCTGGGGCATCGTCGAGGCCCACGGCGGATCGCTTGAGGTCCAGAGCGAGCCGGGCCATGGCTCCCAGTTCACCCTCCGCCTGTCGACGGCCGCGGCACCTGAAGGCGGCACGCCCCCATCCATTCCAACCCTCACCTAGGAGGTCCTTATGACCGCCATTCTGATCCTCTTCATGTTCGTGGCCTTCGTGGGCATGGACTTCCTGGTGCGCACAACCCTGCGCCGGAGGCGGGAACACCGGGAGCGCCAGGCCCGGGAAGCGGTCCTCAACACGTCGATCAAATTGGATTTCACGCACGAGGCGAAGAGCCTGAAGCGCGTGGAAGTGCCCAACCCCAAGGCCCGGATCCTCGCCGTGGACGACGAGGCCGTGGTCCTCGACTCCTTCCGGCGCATCCTGGTGCTGGAGGGATTCAGTGTGGATACGGTGGAACACGGCCCCGAGGCCCTGGGGCTGGTCCAGCGCCGCGACTACGACTTCGTTTTCACGGACCTCAAGATGCCGGACATGGATGGCGTGGAGGTGGTGAAGGCCGTGAAACACCTGCGTCCTGACGTGGACGTGGTCGTCATCACGGGTTACGGCAGCATCGAGACGGCTGTCCAGACCCTTCAGCAGGGTGCCTGTGAGTACGTGCAGAAGCCCTTCACGGCCGACGAGCTCGGCGAATTCGCCAAGAAGCTGCTCATCAAGCGGGAGGCCCGTCTGGAGGCGGCGCGACGGCCCAATGTCCGGGTCGTGTCCCCGGAGCTGGCCGAAGTGGTGCCCGCCTCCGAGTTCTGTGTGCCGGGCGGGGCCTTCCTGTCTGCGGGCCACGCCTGGGTGCGCATCGAGCCCGAAGGACAGGTCCGGATCGGCATCGATGATTTCGTGCGGAAGGCATTAGGCACAGTGAAGGAAGTGGTGCTTCCCGAGCGTGGCAAGACCGTGAAGGCCGGCGAACCGCTCTTCACCCTCAAGGGCGCGACGGGCACAGTCCATGTGGCGGCGCCCCTTTCGGGCCGCATCGAGCACGACAACACGGGTCTCAGGAGCGATCCGGGCGAACTCATGCACAGCCCCTACGATCGGGGCTGGGTCTGCCTGCTGACCCCCAGCGATCTCGCCACCGAACTGCCTTCGCTGAAGATCGGCCAGCCC
>JARLGO010000174.1 GCA_031292655.1 Geothrix sp. | reverse complement strand
CGATAGGTCCAGGTCCTCGAGCAGGTCCCCGGTCAGGCTGCGAGCCAGCAGCTCCGTGTGGGCGCTGTCCGGGGAGATGTCCAAGCTGAGCCGGCCCGCAAGGTCGGCGCCCTCCTGGCGGACCTGGAGATCGACCAGGGGTAGCTTCATGCCTTCGATGCCAAGATGCCCCTCCAGCCGGCCCCGTTCCAGGTCGACCCGGCCCTCCAGTCCTTCCACGCTGGTGCCTCCGAAGAAGATGCGGCCCCGGCTCAGGGAAATTCGCCCCTCCGGCAGATCCAGGCTTCCAAAGGGACTGGTGAGGGGACCGAGGAGCCGGGCCTCCACCTGGGACTGGATGTGCGGCCCCGGCAGGGCCAGCAGCTGCGAGTCCAGGCGGCCACGGAGCCCGACCCACCAGGTCCACTGCCCGAAGTCCATGTCGGCTTGCCCCGCCAGGGCCAGGGCCCCCTCCGGCGGGAGCTCCGTTCGACCGAGGAGATCCGGCCGCTCGGCAATCCGCAGGTCGGATAATTTCAATCGCAGAGAATCGAGGTCCATCCAGAAATCGGAGGAGGCCGCTGGAATTTTGATTCCGTAAACCTCCGATGACTCAGCTTGGGCTGCACCGATCATCATCAGGTGATCGTAGGGCCCCCAGATTCGAACCCAGCCGCTCCCCGTGCCGGTGATGGGCAGGTCCTGGCCTTTCCCGTCCTTCAAATCCGCCGCCCTCAAGCCCTCGGCCACGGGGAGCCGGGTGGCGGTGTAGCACATGTCGATCTGGGGTTGTCCGGGGGCCGTATCCGCCCAGGTGAGCCAGAGGTCGCCGCCGCCCCTCCCCTCGTCCTTGCGGAGGTCAATGTCCTTGATCCAGAGGTCGGAGCCCCGGATTTCGACTGCCTTGGCCAGGATGCTGTCGGCCCGGGCCCCCTGCCACCGCGGATGAAGGACTTCGCCCGACCCGTCCAGCTCGAAGCCGCCCTCCCGATTCCAGCGGACCTTGGCCCGGGCCGTGGTCTGGCCTTCCATGTCCAGGTCCACCACCTTCCAGGCGGAGAGGGCCCGGGCCACCTGGTCGGCTCCGACTTCCGTCCGGCCTTCCCCCTCCAGCTGGACCAGCCCCCGGGGGTCCAGGGTGGCCCAGCCCGTGCCTTCCAGCTTCAGGGCCTCGAGGTCCAGCTTCAGGCGATCGAGGCTGGCCCGGCCCCGGTCCAGGGTGGCGTCCAGTTCGCCGGCCTCCGTCCCGTGCTGGGAAAGCCCCACCTTGAGGGAGGCCCGCCAGCGCTCGGGATGCCTCGCGGCCGTCGCGGTTCCCGGGCCCTGCACCTGGGCCTGCAGGGTGCCGCGGACGCCCTGGAAGGCCTCCAGCCGCAGGGCGCGCCCCAGCGTGTCCAGATCGAGGTTCTTTCCCTGGAGGGTGGCGTGGACCTGGGCCGGGCGGGACCAGCTGCCCTGGACCTCCAGGTCCCCCTGCGGGGAGACCCAATGCAGGCGGTCCAGCCGGGCATGGTCCAGGTTCCCGTTGGCCTTGAGCTCCAGGTTGCCCGGCCGGAAGGCGGCGGCCCCCGGGCGCAGGTCCCGTCCATCGGCGGTGAAGGTCCAGGCCGGCTGGGCCGGGGACCCCCGAAGCGTGCCCGCCACATCCATGGGGCCCACCAGGGAGGGCCGCGAGGATCCCTGCCATCGGAAGGCCTGGGCCAGGTCCAGGACTCCGGTCAAATGGGCCTCGATCCGGTCGGCGGCCCGAAGCTGGCCCGCCTCATACCGGCCTTTGAGCCGGAGCTGGCTTTCCCCCAGCCGAAGGTAGCCTTCCTGGATCGACACCCCCTGCTCCGAGGCCTCGCCGTTCAAATCCAGGCGGCCCTTTTCCCGGCCCCCGGGGCCATTCACCGCCAACTGGGCTCCGGCGAGATCGATCCGCAGCTGGTTGGGGCCCCGGCCCGTGGCCTTCGCCTCGAACTGGTAGCGCAATTCCGGGATGCCCCGCAGGGGCACGGGCACCAGGACTTCGCCGCCCGTGATGCTGAGCAGGTCCAGTCGGAACTGGGGCAGGGGGCCCTGCCGGGGCGGGCGTTCCTTGAGCCTGATGGAGGCCAGGCCCGCCTCCGTGAGGCACAGGAGGGGATGTTCGATCCGCAGGGAGTGGATGCGGTGGGTCGTTCCCAGGAGCGACCAGAGGTCCGTCCGGACCTCAATGCGCTTCACCGTGAGGAGGTCCCCCCCCAGGCGGACATCGCGGAGCACCAGCAAGCCGAAGGTGGGCTGGAGTTCGACCTGGCCGATGGACAGGGACAGGCCGGTCTCCTCCTGGACCACTCGGTTGAGGCGCCCCAGGGCCCAGTGGACCACCGCAGGCCGCGTGGCCACCCAGGGAGCGACGGTGACGGTCGAGGCCCCCGCCACCAGGAGGTAGGCCACGCGGCGGACCCACCTTCGGCCCCAGAGCCGCTGTACCGCCTCCTTGGCAGGATGCCAGGACATCAGTTCTTTTCGCCGCAGTTCGGACAGACCACGGCCATTCGGGGCAGCTGCCGGTAGCAGAAGCGGCAGAGCCGGGACTGGGTGGTGGCCCGCAGGGTGGGGTGGGGTCCGGAGGCCGAGGAGGACAGGACGGCGGTCCCGAGGGGACGGGTCTCCCGGGCCACGTTCTCCTTCAGGCGGCGCAGGGCCTCCAGAAAGGCCTGGGCGGAGAGGTAGCGCTCCCCGAGGTTCACGGCCAGGGCCTTCATCACCACTTCCGAAAAGGCCTTCGGCACGATGGGGTTCCGCAGGTGCGGCGCCACGATCTGCTGGCTGGTGAGGGCCTGGGCGATCTTCAGCGGGTCCGCATCGTAGAAGGGCACCGTGCCCGTGAGCATCTCATAGAAGGTGATGCCCAGCGACCAGAGGTCGGACTGGAACACGGCCCGGCCCCGGAAGTGCTCGGGGGCCATGTAGGGCGGCGATCCGATGCGCGTGGGGGCGTAGGGCACGTGCTGCATCTCCAGCACCCGGGAGGTGCCGAAGTCCGTGACCTTGGCCACCCCGTCCCGGTTCACCAGGATGTTGGCCGGACGCAGGTCCCGGTGGAGGATCTGGTGGCCGTGGGCGAAGGCGATGGCGCTGCAGACGTCCAGGCCGACCTCGAGGGCGCGCGCGGGCTGGAGGAACCGCTCGCGGCGGATGAGGCGGTCGAGGCCTTCGCCCTCCACGTACTCCAGCACCATGAAGAAGATGCCGTTCTTCCGCTCCACGGTGATGAGCTCCACGATGTTCGGATGCTTCAGGCCCGCCATGATGCGCGGCTCCTTCAGCAGGTCCACGATCTCGTCCTCCTGCTGGTGGGGCACCTTCAGCGCGACCTTGCGGTTCACCCAGGTGTCCATGGCCAGGTACACGGCCCCGAACCCGCCTGAGCCCAGGCGGTCCAGGATCTGGTATTTCCCCAGGGTCTG
>JARLGO010000173.1 GCA_031292655.1 Geothrix sp. | reverse complement strand
TAGAGGGCGCCGATGCCCGCCGCCACGGCCAGTTCCTTGGCCTGGTTGCCCGCCTTCTCGCCGGTCACCAGGATCTCCGCCGTGGCCGTGGCCTCGGGCCAGGGGAAGATGCCATGGTTCTCCACCATGAAGTGGTGCCGCAGGGGCAGCAGGAAGAGGATGCCGATGCAGCCGCCCAGGAAGCTCACGAGGCAGACCTGCCAGAGCGTCGGGTTGGGCACCCCGCTGCCGGGCGTGTTGGCCAGGACATAGAGGGCGGGGATGGTGAAGGCCGCGCCGCTCACCACGTGGCTGCTGTTGGCGCCGATGCTCTGGACGATGACGTTCTCCAGGATCGTGTTCTTGCGCGGGAAGAAGCGGCTGAGGCCCACGGCCAGGATGGCGATGGGGATGGCGGCCTCGATGCCCTGGCCCAGCTTCAGGGCCAGGTAGGCGGCGGCCATGCTGAAGATGGCGCAAAAGATGAGGCCCATGGTGATGGCCCGGGGCGTGGTCTCGGGCACGCCGTCCTGGGGCACCAGGGGGATGTAGCTTTCGCCTGGCGCCAGCGGCCGCCGCGCATTCTCGGGCAGCCCCTTGATCTCCTGAGGTTCGGATCCCTGGCTCATGCTTCCACCTCTTCCCGGCAGCTGTCCCAGTAGAGGCCCCAGGCCAGCAGGAGGAAGACCCCTAGGCCGATCCAGTTGCCCCAGGCGCCCACGAAGGCGCCCATGGCCCCCCAGGCGGTGATGTCGGGGATGAGGTGGACGTGGGCGGAGTCCTCGATGAACTTGAGGAAGGCCGCGAGCACACCCACCAGGGCGCCCCCGGCGATGAAGCCCGAGGCGATGAGGGTGCCCTTCTCGTGGCGCGCCTTCGCCAGTTTCGGATCCGAGCTGGAGCGGTTCACGAACCAGGCCACGACGGCCCCCAGCACCAGCGGGGAGTTCAGCTCCATGGGGAGGTACATGCCCATGGCGAAGGCTAGGCCGGAGACGCCGCACATCTCCACCGCGGCCGCGATGACCGCGCCGATGACATACATGAACCAGGGCGCGCCCCCGCCCCCGAAGACGCCCCGCAGCACGGCGGCCATGGCGTTGGGCTGCGGCGCCGGCAGGGGGTGCAGGTGGGCGGCGCTGGGGGAGAAGCCGTAGACCTTGGCCATGAGGAGGATGACGGCGGTGGTGGCCAGGGAGGCCGCGATGCTGCCCACGATGTTGCTGACCTCGATGGTGCGGGGCGTGGCGCCCAGCCAGTAGCCGATCTTGTACTGGGTGACCAGGGAACCGGCCATGGAGAGGGCCGTGCAGACCACGCCCCCCACGAGGAGTACCTGCAGCATGCCGCTCTTGCCCGCCAGGCCCAGGGAGGCCAGGGCCACGGCCGTGACGATGAGGGTGGTGAGCGTCATGCCGCTGATGGGGGTCACGCTGATCATGGCCACGGCCCAGGCGCTCACGGCCACGAACAGG
>JARLGO010000172.1 GCA_031292655.1 Geothrix sp. | reverse complement strand
GTAGCCGAGGCCATCCTTGAAGACGGTCACCACGTTCTCGATGTCCCCGATGCGCGTGCTGGGGTCGCCTCGCACCACCACCAGATCCGCCTGCTTGCCCGGCGCCAGGGTGCCGATGCGGTCGAGCCGGCCCAGGAAGGCGGCGCCATTGGCGGTGTAGATGTGGATGGCCTCCACGGGCGTGAAACCCGCCTCGACGAGCAGCTCCAGTTCCCGCTGGTCGCCGAAGCCCGGCAGCACGCCGCCCATGCCCGTGGGGTCGGGCCCGGCCAGCAGCAGGCCGCCCGCCTTGGCGAAGGCCCGTTCGAAGGCCATCTCCTTCTGGAGGAGCTGTTCTGCCATGCCGTTGGGCGCCACCTTCACGCGCCCTCGGGCCGTCAGGTAGCTGGCCTTGGATTCCGGGGACATGGCCGCGAGCATCCGCGCCTGGAGGGGCGGCCGCCCGGGCACGCTCAGTTCGAAGACGGGCAGGGTGGAGGTGACGGCCACCTTCTTCGCCACCAGATCCCGGATGAGGCCCTGCACCTCGGGCCCCGCCACGTCGACCTTCAGCCAGGAACCCCAGGAGGCGGACACGGGTGGGCCCACGTCCGGCTTCTTGCCGGGCGTGAATTCGGTGTCGGTGTACACGGGGCCGTGCTCGAAGTCGTCGATGCCGAGGGCCATGGCCTCGGGCCAGGTCACGGATCCCAGATGGCCGGTCACCTTGAGACCCCGGGCATGGGCAGCCTGGATGGCTGCGCCGAGATCGGCCCGGGTGATGTTCATGTAGGCCTTGAAGGAGGTGACGCCCGCGTCCGCCCAGAAGTCCACGAAGCGGCGGGCCTCCTCGGGCCCGCGCAAGGCGTGCATCTGCGGCACGGCGGGCTCGAGGCCTTCGAGGTAGGGGCCCGTCACGTCCATCTTCGGGCCCGGCAGGAGGCCGGCATCGATCTGGCGCTTGAGGTTGAGGTCCGCGTAGGGCTCCAGGCTGCCGGTGGTGCGGATGGTGGTGACGCCGCAGGCCAGGTAGAGGCGGGGGGCCGAAAACGCGATTTCCGCGAAGAGGCGCCCGGGGGGCACCGGCGCGCCCTGCTCGTCGCTGTGAATGGAGGCGGTGTAGAACAGGTGGTTGTGCATGCCCACCAGGCCCGGCAGGACTGTGTGACCGCTGAGCTCCAGGACCCGGGCCCCCGGGGGCGGCGCCAGGGTGGAGGCGGCGCCCAGGGCCTCGATGCGGCCGTCCCGCAGGATCAGCGTCTGGTCCTCCCGGGCGGGGGCGCCGGTGCCGTCCACCACGCGGGCATGCACCAGGGCCACCACCGGGGCGTCGACGCTGAGGAAGGGACGGATCCCGGCGGAGGGGGCCGGCGGGGGCTGGGCGGCCAGGACGGCCCCCAGGGCGAAGGCCAGGGGGGCGAGGCGGCTCCTGCAGGCGGACATGGGTGCTCCCGGGTCGGTGAGTGCCACGCTACTGCCGCGCGCCGGGATCCCGCAAGGGGGATCCCTCAGGCCCTCAGGCGCAGCCCCGCCAGCCGCCAGGCCTCGTCCACGTCCCCAAGGCCCAGGGCCCTGTGGATGGCCTCCTCGAGGTCCCCGGGCGCGAGGGGATCGCCGGGACGCCGGACCATGGCGGCAAGGTCCGGCAGGGCGGGGCTGTTCGCCAGCAGGCCGAGGTCGTTGCCGGTGAGGACGGGGCTCCGCTTCAGGAGCTCGGGCAGGGCGTCGTAGCCCAGGGGCCTCCCGCTGGGCTTGGGAACCTGGAAGACGGCCCCCCCGCTGGCCCGGGTGTAGAAGGCGCCCCCGTTGCGGCCCACCAGGTCGAGGGCGTCCGGGTGGAGGCTGCCGTCCACAAGACATGCCTCGCGCACGTGGAAGGCCAGGACTTCACCCAGGAGCAGGAGGCCGGACCCGGGGCCCGTGCCCAGTTCCGCCACCTGCTTCAGGCGGCATTCCATCTGGAAGGGACTTTCCTCCACCAGGGCGGGCTTGACGAGCAGCGCCGGACCGGGCGTCAGGCCGCACTTGGGGAACTCGTCCACCCCCTCGGGCCACTCGGCGCTGGCCAGGTTCATCTGGTGCAGCATGGCGTGGCTCACGGCGGCGATGACGAACTCGCCCGTGGCCACGGCATTCAGGTAGGTGTGCTTGAGGGTGCCGTCCCGGCCCCGCCGGTTGGGCGCGAAGGCCACGGTGGGCGGGTTCGAGCCGAAGGCGTTGAAGAAGCTGAAGGGCGCCAGGTTCCGCACGCCCCCCGGACTGACGGTGCTGGCCAGGGCGATGGGCCGCGGCGC
>JARLGO010000171.1 GCA_031292655.1 Geothrix sp. | reverse complement strand
TTGAGGCATGATCCAATGGTGATGCGGGTTTGCGGGTGATTAAATTTGCAAATTGTTGGCATGTAATTAGCATGATTTTTGCGTATTGACGCCAGCTTTGACCGATTTATGTTGGTGGCATGTTCATAGTCGAGATCCCCAACCGGAACTCCCCGCCCGCGATCCTGCTGCGCGAGGGCTGGCGCGAAGGCAGCAAGGTGCACACCCGCACCCTGGCCAATCTGAGCCATCTGGCCCCCGAGAAGATCGAGGCCCTCAAGGCGGCGCTCAAGGGCGGCAGCGTGACTAACGCCGTGCCCATCCCCGAGTCCTCGCTTCCCCACGGGCACGTTCTCGCCGTCACGGGGATGCTCGAAAAGCTCGGGCTCCCCAAGCTGCTGTTCGGAAAACGTCACCACCTACGGGAACTGTCCCTGGCCCTGGTGGCTGGGCGGGTCATCGAGCCCGGCAGCAAGCTTTCCCTGGCCCAGGCCCTGGCCAAAGGCGCCGAGCACCACAGCTTGGGCGAGGTGCTGGGTCTGGGGGAACTGGGCAAGGCCATCGATCCCGAGAACCCGGAAAGCTCCCAGGAGAAGCGGGCTGCGGGCGAGTTCTATGCCGCCATGGACTGGCTCCTGGAGCGCCAGGCCAAGGTGGAGGACGCCCTGGCCAAGCGCCATCTCAGCAGCGGCTGCACGGTGCTTTACGACCTCTCCTCGTCCTATTTTGAAGGGAGCACCTGCCCCCTGGCCAAGTACGGCTACAGCCGGGATCACCGGAAGGACCGGCCCCAGGTCCAGTACGGGCTGCTCTGTAACGAGGACGGGATCCCGGTGGCCATTGAGGTGGTGGAAGGCAACACGGGCGATCCCAAGACCATCCCGGCCCAGGTGGCACGGCTCAAGGAGCGGTTCGGCCTGGAGCGGGTGGTAGTGGTCGGGGACCGGGGCATGGTCACCGAGGCGCGGATCCGCGAGGATATCGCCACGGTGGGCTACGACTGGATTTCGGCCCTGGTGCACAAAAGCATCCAGCCCCTGGTACAAGCCAAGGTGATCACGCCGAGTCTATTCGACGAGCGCGGTTTGGGGGAGATCAGCCATCCCGACTATCCCGGCGAGCGGCTCATCGCCTGCTTCAATCCTATCCGGGCAGAAGACCAGGTCCGGAAGCGGGAGGAACTCCTGGCCCTTACCGAGAAGGGGCTGCAGAAGGTGGCCGACGCCTGCCGGCGGGAGAAGAAGCCCCTCCAAGGGGTCACCGAGATCGGCCTGAAGACCGGGGCCGCCCTGGCCAAGTTCAGGATGGCCAAGTTTTTCAGCATCCGGATTCACGACTGCGGGATGAGCTGGCACCGGAAGCCCGAACTCCTGGCCAAGGATGCCGCCATGGACGGCATCTACGTGATCCGGACCTCCCTGCCGAAGGAGGCCATGGGGGCCGAACAGGCCGTGCTGACCTACAAGCGGCTGGCCAAGGTAGAGCGGGCGTTCCGGACCATGAAATCCGTAGACCTCCAAGTGAGGCCGATCTACCACCGGACCGAGGAACGGGTGAAGGCCCATCTGTTCATCTGCATGCTGGCCTATTACGTCGAGTGGCATCTCCGCGAAGCCTGGGCCCCCTTGCTCTACACCGACGAGGAAGGCTCCCAGCGGGACACCCCGGTCGCGCCGGTCCAGGCCAGCGAGTCCGGCCAGCTCAAGAAGAAGCGCGCCCATGGCGTGGACGGGCTTCCTCTGCAATCCTTCGGTGGCCTCATGAAGAGCCTGGCCACCCTTTGCCAGAACCGCATCCGTCTGGGCGAGAAGGGCCCCCTCTACACCCGCGCCACGCGGCCCACCCCACTCCAGGCCAAGGCCTTCGCCCTGATCGACGTGGCTATCGCATAGTTGTTGGCAGAGATGGAAAACGAAAATCCCCGGAAACCCATATGGGACCGGGGATTTCTCGTTTCAGTCGTTTGAACTTCGGTC
>JARLGO010000170.1 GCA_031292655.1 Geothrix sp. | reverse complement strand
GCTGGGCTCCCCGGCCATCGACCTCCCCCGGCGCCAGGCGAGCCCCGCCTTCGGCGAGGAGGCCACCTTCCGGCCCCCCAGGCGGATGATCCTGCTTCGGGCCTTCATCGAGCAGTTCCGGGTCCTCGCCCCCGTCACCGGGTTCGTGGTGCTCACCAGCCTCCTGCTCACGGGCCTGACCGAGATCGAGGACGCCTACTCCCTCACGGCAGCTGCGCTCTCCCTGCCGGTCCTCTACCTTCTGGGCGGGATCCTGGCCTGCCTCTTCGTGATCGCCGTGAAGTGGCTGGTGATGGGCATCTACCGCCCTGGCGAAAGGCCGCTCTGGTGCAGCTTCGTGTGGCGGACCGAACTGGTCAGCGGACTCCACGAGAACCTCGCAGATTCCTGGCTGCTGCGGCTGCTGCTGGGCACGCCCTTCGTCCCCATCTACTTCCGGCTGCTGGGCGCGCGGATCGGCCGGCGGGTCTGCATGGAGAGCACCTGGCTCACGGAATTCGACCTGGTTGAGCTCGGAGACGCCGTCAGCCTGAACGCCGACTGCACCCTCCAGACCCACCTCTTCGAGGACCGGGTCATGAAAATGGATGGGATCGACATCGGCCCCGAATGCTCGGTGGGCACGGATTCGGTGGTCCTCTACGGATCGCGCATGGAACCGCAATCGGTGCTCGGAGACCTCTCGCTGCTCATGAAAGGGGAGCGGCTCCCCGAGGGAACTCGGTGGGAGGGCTCCCCGGCCCGCCCCTCCCAGCCGCTGCCGGCCCCCCTGGCGGAGCCCGAGCTACCTCGGCCCCTGCGCCGGAACGAAGTCCGACTCATCCTGGAGCCCGACCCGACCTCGGCGCCGACATGCCCTCTTTCAGAAGGGGGTCTGCTGCTTATGGAGCCCGATGCCCATGGCCGCCCCAGGGCCCGGGATGAACGGGGGTGCAGCCTGGCCATCAGCCGGGCCCGGGCCCCCGGGGCCCGGATCCTGGCCATGGCCCAGGGTGGGCGGGTCGGCGTGGACCTGGAGCCGCTGCAGCCCTCCCGGGCCCTGGAATCGGCCGCGGAGCTGTTCCTCCCCGGGGAGCGGGCCTGGGCTGAAAGCCTGCCCCCTGGGGACCGCTGGCGAAGGTTCCTCGCTCTCTGGGTCGCCAAGGAGGCGATGCTCAAGGCCCTCGGACAGGGCTTCAGCCTTGGCGTGGAGCAGCTCGAGTTGGGACCCGATGGCCAGGATGGCCTCGTGGTGCGAAGCCTTTACGGGAGGGCCGCCCTCGCCCAAGGCTGGTGCATCGACCTTCAGGAACGCTGGGTGGAAGGCCGGACCTACCTGGTGGCCCTGGCCACGGGCTGAAGCCTGGCCACGGGTTCGTGGATCCGGATTCTAGGCTTTCGTATTCAGGTAGGAACCCGGCTCGGGGAGGATCCCTGCCCTGACGGCGTTCCCGCCCTGTCCCGAGTAGCCGGAAGACCCCTCCGGCGACAAGGCGGCTTGGCCGGCCCCTCGCCGATCCTCAGGCGCGCCCTGCACGGTGGTCTGCCCGGGGGCCGTGCGGGACATCACCGCCGGTTGGGATTGGGATGCCGGGGCCTTGGGGGCCGCCAGATCAACCATCGGTTTCCCGTACAGCCGGGAATTATCCGCGCCGAAACGCTGGAACCGGGCCTCCGGATCCGATTGAATCCGACTCATGGGAATGATGGGCATCGAGCCGAGGGCCATGGGACACCGCTTCTGGGAACTCCCCTAACATTGATCCTCCGGGGGCCGGAGTCAACCGGATCATCCACGGGCCCCGGGGCCGAACATTCGATTCAAGTCGCCCGCTATCCCAGAAGGTTCAACGTGCTGCCGACCGAGGCCGACTGAGCGGACAGGATGGCGGTCTGGACATCCGAAGGCTGCGTCGAGGTCGTCCCGGCCGCCGCCGCAGTGGCGGCCATGGTGGCGCTGCTGCTAGAGAGGTCATTCAGGTGGTTGGAATAGGAGGTGAGGGCCAGGGTCGCATTCAGGTTGATGGCCGAATTGGAGATGTTGTCCGACCCGTTGCTGGCGCTCCCGGAAAACAGGATGGCGGCCGAGGTGGCATCGAGTCCCCCCACCGAGGCCGCCGAGGAAGAGAGGCTGGACAGGTTCAAGGAGGTCTTGCCGCTGGCCATGGCGGCCGAATACATCCCGCTCACCAGCGGGCCGAGGGCACCGCTGCTGCCGGCCAAAGCAGAAAGAGCATCCGGCGCAGGCAGGATCCCATTCGAGCTGGTGGTCAGGCTGGTGTAGGTGCTGGCCAGGGCCTGGAGCACGGCGGCATTCTGGGCATCGTTCGGGCTGGAGGTCGAGTTGATGGAGCTGGAGGCCGTACTGCCGGAGTTGGCAGAGCCGGTCGTTCCCTGGCCATAGCCGTTCAGCGTGGTCTGGTAGTTGTAGAGAGCCAAGGCGCTGGCCGACCCGATGTCCACGAAAACCACCTCTGACCCACTGCATCGGTCGGAAGGGCTGATTTCATGAGGGGGTGGATGAAGTTCCCCCCTTCAACCTCACCCATGGGAGCCCCCTCAGGCGGTGAGGTCGGTCCCCAGCGCCGTCGGACTGGCCGATGGGACGGCGGAAGTCGAGAGGGTCAATTTCTGCCTGCGGCAAATCGATCAGCCGATGGCCGAGAGGGCGCTGCCACCCGATCCGCCGTTCGAGTTGCCCAGGTAGTCGAAGAGGGTGGTCTGGCCCTGGCTCCCGGAAAGGAGGCCCAGGAGGGCGCTGGGGTCCGAGGCGTTACTCTGCCCATTCATGAGCGCCGTGAGCAGGGCGCTGGTGGAACCCGTCGAGCTCGAGGCACTGTAGGTGGCGGTACCGCCCTGGAGGTTGTTCAAGAGGCTGGCCAGATTCTGCGGATGCTGCTGGAAGTAGCTCTGCAATTGGGCGAGATCGCCCGGGACATCCTTCTGAGCCGAAAAGAGGTCGCTCATGGCCTGGGTCACGGCCGCCGGTGCCTTCGTGAGCTGCTGGGCGGCCGGGGAGAGGGTCAACAGATCCCCGAGGAGACCCGAGGGACTGCTGCTGCCCTGGGAGCCGGACGAGTCGGCCGCCAGCTGCTGCAGGAGGGCGCTGCCGATGGCCTGAGCCTGGTTCGAAGGGACCGATGAAACACTCATGGAGACTCCTGGGCAACCCTTGCTGGGAACCGGGTAAAGAGCAAAATCCCCGCCAGGGGCGGTAGACTTTCGGCCATGCCTACCCCGTGCTTCCCGAGGATCCGCCCATGGGCGTGACCCGCCTGCTCGGGACCCACCGCTATGCCTGCCTCCTGGAGCTGGGGCGGAGCGGGGAGTGCGAGTGGCAGATCCTGCGCCGGGAGGTGGACGGCGCCCGCTTCCTGGCCCAGATCTGGGCGCCGCGGCCCACGGATCGGGACCTCGACCACATCCGGGACACCTTCCTCTCCCGATTCCTGGACGCCTCGCCCCTGGATCCTGTCCTCAGCCACCTCGGGTTCGATCAGGACCAGGCCTGGTACCTGCAGGCCATCCAAGGCGTTCCCCTGTCCCGCATCTGGGCCGGCTGGGGCGAGGACCAGCGGAAGGCCCTGCACGGGCACCTCTCCCATCACCTGGAGCGGGACCCCCACCCCCGATTCCTGCACCCGGAGGTCATTACCTTCAGGCCGGGCCTCACCCAGCTTCCCCGCGTCATCGGCAGGCCCCCCTGGACCCTGGAAGCCCTGCCCGGGTTCCTCCCGGAGACGGCCCCGGTTCCGGCCTTGAACGAGGACCTGCCCTGGAACCACCCCCGGGGTCTGTCCGAGCCCGTCTCCCGGCCCCTGCGCGGTCGAAGCCAGGAGATCCCCTACCTGAAATCCCTGATGTTGGGATTCAGCGCCCCGGTCCCCATGGAGCGGATCGTGCTGCTCCAGGGGGAGGAAGGGGTCGGCAAGGAGCACCTGGCGGCCTGGGCCAGTGCCGTGGCCGAGGGCGAGGGCATCTGGGTCCACCACCTGGGGGCCTCCGCGGGCGAATCCCCGGGACGGTTCCTCGGACGGCTGCTGGAAATGCTGCTCCTGGGGAGCGAGGTGGACTTTTACGCCGAGCGTCCCTGGGCCGCCAAGAGCCTGTCCCTTCGCATTCAGGCCTTCGCCTTCCTCACGGGAGGGCGCCAGGTGAACGGCCAGGAGACCGGACCGGAACCCGAGGAGGTCAAGGCCAGCCTGGAAGCACTGGATTTCGCCCGTTCGCTCCACCCGCGCCTCCTTCACCTGTCCGGCCTGGACCGCGCCACCCCGGGCGTGCTGTCCCTGATCCGCGAGCTGGTCCATGCCTCCTCCCTGCCCTGGCTCCTCTCTCTCACCACGGGCGCCCAGGGGGCCGATCTCAACGCCCTCATCAGCCAGCTCCGCGAGGAACCCGCCGCGGCCGTCGTGGGCCTGAACCGCCTGGAGGACGAAGACCTTCGCCGGGTCCTGGGGGACCTGCTGGGCCCCCATGCCCTGCCCGAAACCTTCTGTGCGGAGTTGATCGCTCAGAGTCTCGGCAACCCGGGGCTCCTGCGAAATCTGCTGGAACTGGCCCACCAGTCCGGCACCCTCCTCTGGGAGGGGGCCCAGTGGGTCCTCGCCTCGGCCCAGCCCACCGTGCCGAAGGCCGAGCAGGATCTGGTGCGCCAGGTCTTCCTCGGCCGGCTCCAGCGGCTCGGCGCCCCTTCCGCCACCCTGGTGCGCCTCTTGGCCCTGGCCGAGCGCCCCCTGCCCTCCAGCCTGCTGGGACGGCTGCTCGTCCTCGAGGAGGATGCGCTCGAAGACGCCCTTCAAGAGGCCGTGGGATCCTGCCTGGCCGAGACCCGGCGCGACCAGGCCCTCATTCCAGATCCCCGATGGCGCGAGCTGGTGCTGGCCCAGGCCCCCCGCTCGGAACTCAAGCGCCTGGCCCTGGCCCTTTCCGCGGCCTTCCGGGAGCAGGGCTGGGAGAGTCCCGTCCCCCTCCAGTCCCTGGCCCTGGGGGAGGCCACGGCCCTGGCCGCGGCCCTGGCTTCGCTCGAGCAGGAGGCCCCGGCCCCCCCCAGGGACACCCGGCGGATCGTGAGCCAGGCCCTCCAGCTGAGGCCCGGTCCCCGAGACGAGGCCAGGTTGCACGAGCATCTCGCCGATGCCTGGGCCTCGGGCACTGAGACCCAGGCCGAGGGGGACCCGCCCCCCAGCCAGCAGGCCCTGCTGGCCTTGGAGCGGGCCCAGGAGGCCCTGTCCCGGGTGCCCCCCGACGATGAGATCCGCCTCCGGGAGGCCCGCCTCTTCCGCAAGCGCGCCCGGCTGCACCTGCTGCTTCGACAGCCGGCCGAGGCCCAGAAGGCGCTTCAGGCCGCCGCGGAACGGCTGGCGGACCACCCCCTTCATCCCGAACAACCCCGTCTGCGACTGGTCCTTGGCCAGCTCCACCTGCTCCAGGGGCACCAGGCCAAGGGCATCCGCGCCCTGGAAGAGGGGCTGCACCCCCAGGGCGGCTTCAAGCCCCTGCCCCAGGACCAGGCGGCCCTCCTGCTGGAACTCGGCAGGGCCCTGGGAGGACAGTCCCAGTTCCACCAGGCCGCCTCGAGGCTCCAATCGGCTCAGCGGCTGCTCGAACCGGCCCAGGACTTCCGCCACCTGGTCCCGGTGCAGATCGCGCTGGCCCAGGTGCGCCTCGCCCAGGGCCAGTCCGAGGCCTGCATCCTCCTGCTTCGCGAGGCGCTGCAGACGGCCCGCATGCAGGGCGACCCGGGCCTCCAGGCCCAGGCCCATCTCGCGTTCGGCCGGGTGCGCAGCCTCCAGCAGTTCCTCGGCCCGGCCCTCTCCCACCTGGACCGGGCCCTCAGCCGGGCCGAGCGGCTGGGGGACCTGGCCCTGGTGTCCTTCGTCCAGATCTGGCGGGCGCGCACCCTCGCCGCCCTGGGCGATACGGTGGCTGCGGACCATGCGCAGTTCAAGGCCCTGGCCTCCCAGCCGCCGGTCCTGTCCCCCGAGGAACAGGGCGACCACCTGCTCCTCCAGGGCGAGGTGACCCGCTTCCGGGGCGCCTGGCGGGATTCCGCCCGCCTTTGCGGGGCCGCCGCCGAATGCTACGAATCCTCCGGGCTGATCTGGCGCCAGCGCCTGGCCCAGCTCCGCCGCTGTCAGGCCCTGGCCCGGGAGGCCCGCCAGTCCCGCCTGGAGGCCCCCGAAGCCGGCTGGACGATCCTGGAGCACCTCAAGGCCCCCGTCGATGGATCCGATTCCCGGTGGCTGGACCTGGAGTGGCACCGCGCCCATGCGCTGCTGCTGTCCACGGTGCCCGCCACGGAGGTCGTGGTCCTGGAGTCCCTGGAGGCCTGGAGCAAGGTGCAGGCGGCCGCCCGGGACATGCAATTCCACGCGCAGATCCTGGAAGCCAGTACCGAGGGCGCCCGGCTCCTGCTGCAGCGGGGGGAGAAGCTCGGAGCCAGGGCCCGCATGCAGGACGCCTTCCCCAGCTTCCGGCAGCTGTGGACGCGCCTTCCGGAAGCCCGGGGCGACGGGTTCCTGGGCCGCGAGGACATGGACCTGTTCCGCCGGACGACCGAAGCCGTCGGCCTCCCGTACCCCCTGCCCGAACCGGCCGATCCCCTCCTCGACTGGATCCCCACCCAGGTGGACCTGCCAGCGTTTTCCGATCCCGAATGACGGGTGGGGCTTTCGGTGGTTTCATGGAGGGCCCCACGGCTTCGACCTTCCAGCGGAGACCCCCCATGAGCCACCAGCCGGTTGAAACGCACGCCCGAATCACCCTGCCCCAACTGCACGCCTGGTACCGGGCGGGGCGGCGGCTGGTGATGACCACGGCCTACGATGCGGTCGCGGCACGCATCGCCGATGCCGCCGGGGTGGACATGATCCTGGTGGGCGACAGCGTGGGGAACGTCTGCCTGGGCTTCGAAAACACCCTGCCCGTGAGCATGGCCATGATGAACCATCACCTGGAGGCCGTGGCCCGCACGCACCCCACGGCCTTCCTGATGGCCGACATGCCCTACCTGAGCTTCCACCTCGGCCTGGAGGACACCGTGCGCAACGCCGGGGGCTTCCTCCAGCGGGGGGCCCAGGCCGTCAAGCTCGAGGGGGGGGCCAAGCGCCTCCCCGTGATCCACGCCCTCATCGACGCCGAGATCCCCGTGATGGGGCACCTGGGCCTCACCCCCCAGAGCGTGAACCCCATGGGCGGTTTCAAGGTCCAGGGCAAGCAGAAGACCGACGCCCTGCGCCTGCTGGAAGACGCCCAGAGACTCCAGGAGGCCGGGTGTTTCGGCCTGCTGCTGGAGGGCATCCCCGCCGACCTTGGCGCCAAGGTCTCGGAAACCGTCGAGATCCCCACCATCGGCATCGGGGCCGGACCCCACTGCTCGGGCCAGGTGCTGGTATTTCACGATGTGCTGGGCCTGCTGCCCGGCACATCGCCCAAATTCGTCCGACGCTATGCCGAAGGATTCGAAGATCTACGGACGGCCCTGGCCGCCTGGGCCGAGGATGTCCGGGGGGGAGGGTTCCCCGATGAGCGGGAATCCTATACCCTTCCAGAAGCCGTTCGTCCGGCTCTGACCCAGTGGCACCCATGATGGCTCCCCTCGGTAAGCCGGCAGGCATCTCTTGAAGGATCACGTTTTTGTCCATGCGAATCGTACGTACCATCGCTGATCTGCGCGCCCTCCTCCGACCCTTGAGGGCAGAAGGCAAACGGATCGGCTTCGTTCCCACCATGGGGTTCCTGCATGAAGGCCACGGCACCCTGATCCGCCAGAGCGCCGCCCGCTGCGATGCCACCATCGTCTCGATCTTCGTGAATCCGACCCAGTTCGGACCCGGGGAGGACCTCGCCAGCTACCCCCGGGACCTGGAAAGGGACCAGAACCTGTGTCTGGAAGCCGGGGCCGGGGTGCTCTTCCTTCCCGAGGCCTCTGAAATCTACCCCACCGGCTTTCAGACCCATGTCGAGCCCGGCCGCCTGGCCGAACCCCTCTGCGGGCGCTTCCGACCCGGGCACTTCCGGGGCGTCGCCACCGTGGTGGCCAAGCTCTTCAACATGGTGCAGCCCGACCTGGCCTTCTTCGGCCAGAAGGACTTCCAGCAGACGGTGGTGATCCGCCGCATGGCGCGGGACCTGAACCTGCCGGTGGACATCGTGGTCGTGCCCACGGTCCGCGAGGCCGATGGCCTGGCCCTGAGCAGCCGCAACGCCTACCTCGATGAGGATGCGCGGCGCCGGGCCCTCAGCATCAGCCAGGGGCTGCTGGCCGCCAAGGCCGCCTTCGACGAAGGCGAACGCTCGGCCTCAAAGCTCATCGAGGTCGCCCGCGCCCTCCTGGCGGGGGTCGATTCGATCCAGTACCTGGAGCTGGTGGACACCCAGAACCTGGAGCCCGTTACGGGGCCGGTGGACCGCTCCGCGGCCCTCTGCGCCGCCGCCTACGTGGGCAGGACCCGGCTCATCGACAACGTGATCCTGGCCCCCCTGGCCGCGGATTCCGGGCTGGCCTCCAACGGGAACCACCCGAACGTCTGAGCCGAACCCCGCCCGGCCAAGCACGGAAAAAATCGAGGCTGGACCCGCGGGGAACCTGGGGCCATCCTTATGCGTTGGCCGGGACTCCCGAGCGGAGCCTGGACCGGAGGATGCATGCTGCGCCACTTCCTGCTCGGAAAGATCCATCGCGCCACCGTCACTCGGGCCGATCTGGACTACGTGGGGTCGATCACCCTGGATCCGCTGCTCATCGAAGCGGCGGGGTTCATGGAAAACGAGAAGATCGACATCTACGACGTGACCAACGGGTCCCGCCTTTCCACCTACGTGATCCCGGGTGTGCCGGGTTCCGGGGAAGTCGGCATCAACGGCGCCGCCGCCCACCTGGTGCGGGAGGGCGACTTGGTCATCCTCGCCGCCTACGGCTGGATGAGCACCGGGGAGGCCGAGGCCCTGACCCCCAAGGTTGTCTTCGTGGACGGGCACAACCGCATCACCGAGCTCCGAACCCAGGAACGGACTCCCTTGTGCGAGGCCGCCTTCAGGGACTGAAGGCGCCCGAAGCGAATAAAATTCCACCGTGGAACCTTAGTCCGTTGACGCGGCATCCAAGGGTCATGGTAGAAGAGAGTCACCCTTCGGTCCGGTACGACCCTGGGGCCCGCGGTGGGGGCATGGCGCCCGGCCGCAAAGTTCTGAAAGGTTGGTTCCATGGAAGTCCGCAAGTCCCTGGTGGTCAATTCGACCCCCCTGGAGACGCGCATCGCCCTGCTTGAGAACGGCCAGCTTTGCG
>JARLGO010000169.1 GCA_031292655.1 Geothrix sp. | reverse complement strand
CAGATCATCCTGGACGGCCGCGTGCAGGTAAATGGAGTGACCGTCACCGAACTGGGCACCTGCGCCGATCCCCGCCGGGACGTCATCACCGTGGACCTGATCGAGGTCGAGCGCGAGGCGCCGGTCTACATCCTCATGAACAAGCCCAAGGGCTACGTCACGACGGTGAAGGACGACCAGGGCCGCCCCACGGTCATGGCCCTACTGAAGGGCGTTCCGGGCCGGCTCTACCCCGTGGGCCGCCTCGATTTCAATTCCGAAGGCCTGCTCCTCATGACCAATGACGGGGCCCTGGCGCAGGTGCTCATGGGCCCCGAGCACGAGATCCCCAAGGTCTACCTCGTGAAGGTGCACCGCAACCCCAGCCCCGAGCTCCTGAAGGAATTCCAGGAGGGCTTTCTCCTCAGCGGCCGCCGCCTCAAGCCGTGCCACATCGAGGTCGCCGAGAAGGGCGACAACCCCTGGCTGAAGGTGACCCTCACGGAAGGCAAGAACCAGCAGATCCGCCGCATGTTCGCCGCCGTGGGCCACCCCGTCAGCAAGCTGCGCCGGGTCCAGTTCGGCCCCCTGGCGGATCCCTTCCTGAAGCCCGGCGCCTGGCGCTACCTGAGCCCCCAGGAGATCGCGGCGATCAAGAGCCTCTGATCAAGCCAGGTGGAGGCTCCTCACCGCGAGGAAGATCTCCCGCAGGAACGACACCAGGGCCGCGACGAAGGCGGCCATGGCGAGGATGAACAGCGAGGCCACGGCCATGGCCACATTGGCCTTCAGCAGGGCGCCCAGGAACACGGTGGCGATGCTGACGCAAACCAGCAGCGCCGCGGTGGTCCCGGCGGTGATGGCCAGGTTCACCAGATGCCGCCGCTGGGACAGGGTGCGCATTTCCGCATGGATGAGCGTCCTCTTGTCCTCGGTGGCCGTTTCCAGCCGATCGTTCAGGGTCCGGGCCCGATCCACGATGCGGGCCAGCCGGGTGGACATCACGCCCAGGATGGTGCCGATGGACGTGAGCAGGAAGACCGGGGCCACCGACAGCTGGATGACATGGGAGATGTCATAGATCGTCTGATCGGAAACCGGCACGGCCATACCCTATAGCTACCAGCAGTGGACCGCCTCAGGTGGGAAAAAGTGGCCCCGGCCGGGGACTACAGGGCCTCTTCCTCGAAATCCAGCAGGTGGCCGCTCTTGCGGGCCTTGGTCTTCAGGTAGCGCAGGTTGTGCGGGTTGGAGGCCAGCTGGTGGCGCTCCCGCTCCACCTCGATGCCGGCGGATTCCAGGGCGCCGATCTTCCGGGGATTGTTGGTGAGCAGCTTCACCTGGGTGATGCCGAAGAACTTCAGCATCTCGACGGCGCAATCGTAGGTCCGCAGGTCGTCGGGAAAGCCCAGCGAATGATTCGCCTCCACCGTGTCGAGCCCCTGCTCCTGCAGGGCGTAGGCCTTGAGCTTGTTCAGGAGGCCGATGCCGCGGCCCTCCTGGCGAAGGTAGAGCACCATGCCGCCGTGCTCGCCGACGTAGCGCAGGGCCTCCTCCAGCTGCTGGCGGCAGTCGCATTTCAGGCTGCCCAGCACGTCGCCCGTGAGGCATTCCGAGTGGATGCGCACCGGAATGCGCCGGCGCGCGTCGATCTCCCCCGCCACGATGGCCAGGTGCTCCTTGCCCGTGGCATGCTCCAGGAATCCGTAGACCGTGAACGTCCCGAAGATGGAAGGCACGTTGGCCTTGGCGATGAACGGGACCTTTTCGGCCTGCAGCTTGCAGAACAGTTCAAGCTTGGGGGCGCTGCTGGATTCTTTGGGTGACATGGGGTTCCAAGGGAGGTTGCGGTCACCTCATTGGATGCCGCACACGGGAATATGAAGTCTGATCGCAGGATCCCCTCTCGGCAAGCCCGCAATGTCTAATATTAAATCTAGACAATATCCAACCCGATCTGGGTCAGCACGGCGGCTTCCACCTGGGCGATGAAGGCCTCCAGGGGCTGGGGGACCTTGGCTCCGGAGGCCAGCCGGTGCCCCCCGCCCCCGAACAAACGGCAGACCGCGTTCACGTCCACCCGCTCCCGGGAGCGCAGGCTGACCTTGGCCCGGCCATCCACGGTCTCGGAAAAGAGGGCCGCCACCTCGACCCCCTTCAGCTTGCGGGGCTCTTCGACCAGCTCGTCCAGATCCTCGGGAGTCGCCCCGCAGGCCGCCAGGTCGGCCCGGGTCACGGAGACATAGGCGAAGCGTCCGCCATCCCTCAGCTGGAGCCCCCCCATGGCCCGGCCGAAGAGCTTGAGCTTGGCCGGGGTGGCGGTTTGATAGAGGGCGTTGAAGGTGCGGGCCGGATGGACCCCCTGGGCGAGGAGGTCCGCCGCGGCCAGGTGGACCTTCGGCGTGGTGTTGGAATGGCGGAAGTTGCCCGTGTCGCTCACCAGCCCCGCATAGAGGGCCTGGGCCATCACGGGCGGAAGGTCGCCGCCGATCCGGGGCCGGACCAGGTCGTAGACCAGCTCCGTGCTGGCGCTGGCCGTCGGGTCCGTGAATTCGGCATCGAAGCCCTTCGGCGCGTCCTTCAGGTGATGATCGAGGCAGGCGCGATCCGCCCTGGTCGCCTCGAAGGCGGCGAACAGGGCCCCCATGCGGTGGGGTTCCGAGGCATCGATGAGCAGCCAGGCATCGGGCCAGCCTGCCAGATCCCGATGGAGGCCGCCCGGCTCAAAGGGCTCGATCCAGCCTTCGGGATCCAGGAAACGCAGGTTCTCGGGCAGGGCCGGCGTCACCACGATGCGGGCCTCCTGGCCGCCGGCCTTCAGGTGGGCGGCCAGGGCGATGGAGGCGCCCACCCCATCGCCGTCGGGATTCTCATGGGTGGTGAGGAGCACCCTGGCGTGGCCCTCAAGAAAGGCGGCGAAGCGGTCCAGCATGCGTATCCTGACCTCCGTTGTCAGGATATCAGCTCAGAGCTGCTCCTTCCGGCTCTCCAGGCTCCCGGGCTTGAAGGCCTTCAGCTCGTGTACCACCTCCGCCAGCAGGGCGCGCTTGAGGGCGTAGGGAAGGAAGGCGCTCTTGAAGCCCATGATGATGACCTCCTCGATCTCCTCCAGGCTGAAGCCCAGCTCCTCGTGGATGACCTGGAATTCGCGGCTCACGGTGGTGCCCGTCACCATGCGGTTGTCGGTGTTCACGGTGACGCGCAGGCCCAGGTCGTAGAACAGGCGGATGGGATGGTCGGCCATCTTCTTCACGGCCTTGGTCTGCACATTGCTCGACGGGCAGCACTCCAGGGGGATGCGGTGGTCGTTCACGTAGTTGAGCAGGTCGCCATCCTCGATGAGGCGCACGCCGTGGCCGATGCGATGGGCGCCGCAGAGGTGGATGGCCTGGTGGATGCTCTCGGGCCCGTAGGCTTCCCCGGCGTGCAGGGTGCAGTTGATGTTGTTCTGGAGCACCCGGCCGAAGGCGTCCTTGTGGCGCTTGGCGGGGAAGTTCTCCTCGGCCCCCGCCAGATCGAAGCCCACCACGCCCTTGTTCTTGAAGGCCACGGTGAGGTCCGCCAAGCGGAGCGAGATGTCCGGCGAGATGTGGCGCATGCCGCAGAGGATCACGCCCGTCTTGATGTTGTACTGGCGCTCGGCCTGAGCCAGGCCCTCCAGCACGGCCTGCACGATGGCGTGCAGCGTGAGCCCCTGCTGCTGGTGGAGGATGGGGCTGTAGCGCACCTCCATGTAGCGGACGTTCTCCCGAGCCGCGTCTTCCGCCAGCTCAAAGGAGGTGCGGACCAGGCTTTCGTAGGTCTGCATCACGGAGAGCGTCACGTCAAAGGCCCGCAGGTAGTCCACCAGCGACTTGCAGTCGTCCCCGACTTCCACGAAGGGGCGCAGTCCATCGACCGAATCCGCCGGCAGCTTCAGCTTCTGGTGTTCCGCCAGCTCGAGGATGGTCGGGATGCGGAGGCTGCCATCCAGGTGGACGTGCAGGTCCGTCTTGGGAAGGCGTTGGAGATCCTGGAGGGTCAGTTTGGCCATGGGAAAGGCTAGCGCCAACAGAGGTGTTGACCTGACAAAAATCCGGCTGCGCCGGATTTTTGTCAGGTACTCAACTGACTCAGCCGGTGCGCGAGGACGGAATCATCCGTGGCCAGGGCCTGGCAGGCCTTGCACAAGCCGAAGATCTGGTGGCTGTGATGCATGGGCTTGAAGTCGAATTCGCGGCAGATCTGCTCCTGGAGCGCCTCCAGCTTCGGGCGGAAGAACTCGATGATGGCATCGCAGTTCAGGCAGATGAGGTGGTCGTGATGCTCATTGCTCCGCACCGCCTCGTAGTGCGCATGCTGGTCGCCGAAGCTGCTCTTCCGGACGAGCCCGCACTGCACGAGCAGGTCCAGGGTCCGGTAGACGGTGGCCCGGCTGATGGCCTTGCCCTTCTGCTTCAGGGCCATGTGCAGCTGGTCGGCGTCGAAGTGATGGGGCTGACCGAAGACCTCCTCGACCAGTTCCAGCCGCTCGCCAGTCAGCTTCAGCTGCCGAGATCGCAGGAAAGTCTCGAAGCGCTGCTGTTCCTCGGGCCGTTCGATCTTGGGCTTGCGCATGGGATCCTCGGCGGAAGTCTACACGAATTGTTTCAGAATTCGTCTTTTACAAACATAAACTCCAACGTTATTATAGTTGGTTCGTAAACATAGTGGGGTATCCATGGCCATGGTCATTATCGAGTCTTTCCATCTCTCCCCGGATCAAAAAACCCGGATCGGGGAACGCGTGATCACCGCCCTGCAGCAGGAGGGCATTGCGCCCGGCTCGGTGGTGGTGCTCTTCCAGCCCGAGCGGAGCGACATCTACCTGGACGGCCTGTTCGTCCCGGTCCAGGCGGAGGCCCCGACGCCCGTTCCGGCTGCCCCCGCCCCGAGAGCGGCCGCCCCCGTCCAGGAGGCGGCCCCGGCCTTCAAGACCAAGGCGCGCCGGTCCAAGCCCGAGCTCGAGGACATGAAGGGCCAGCTCATGCGGGCCCTTCAGGACAAGGGTTCCCTCAGCAGCTTCGAGGCCCAGGTCGCGCTCGACCTCAAGGATTGCGAGTGGGCCCCGGCTACGCTCCGCCGCCTGTTCACCGAACTGGAAGAGACCAAGCTCATCGTCAAGAACGGGCAGAAGCGCGGCACCCGGTACGTCTGGAAGGGCATCGCGAGCGCCCCTCCTTCCGCGCCGGCGGTCAAGCTCGTCAAGGCCGAAAGCGAAGAAGCATAGGCCACACCGGACCCATGGACTGGTTCCTCCGGGATTTCGACCATCCCGCCTACTTCACCATCTATGCGGACAAGGCTGCGGACGCGGCATTGGAAGGACCTGCCCTGGCGGCCCTGCTGGACCTCCCCGCCGGTAGCCGGGTGCTGGACCTCCCCTGCGGATGGGGGCGATTGAATCCCCATCTCCGCGCCCGGGGCCTGGAGACCATCGGCGGGGATCGGAGTCCTCTCAACCTGAAAAAGCACCGGGCCTGCCACCCGGTACCGCTCGTGTGCCTGGATTTCCGCGCCCTGCCCTTCCGGCCGGCCTGCGCCGATGGCGTGTTTTGCGCCTTCACGAGCTGGGGCTACTTCGCCAGCGAAGAGGAGAACCTGAGACAGCTGACGGAATTCGCGCGGGTGCTGCGGCCCGGTGGCGTCCTGCTGCTGGACCTGGCGGGTCGCGCCTTCCTCCAGGCAGCCATGGTCGGGGTGGAGGGAGACTGGCTGGAGTTCCCGGACGAGGGCTACCAGGAACGGGTTCAATGGAGCCCCGACCGCCGCCGCATCCGCACCGAGCGTCTCTGCCAGGGCGAGGCCTTCTGCCACGACATCTGGATCCCCACGGATGCCGAAGTCCGGGCCTGCCTCGACCAGGCCGGATTTGAAGTGGCCCAGGTCTATGGCGAACTGGACGGCCGTCCCTGGACTGAGGAGGCTGAGCGCTGGATCTACCGGGCCATCAGGAGGTAAGCCGACTCGCGGCGAACAGGTAAGCGCCGAATCCGAGACCACAGAGCCCCAGGGCCACGGGGAGCCCCAGGACCTGGACCAGGGCCCCGCCCACCAGCGGACCGATCATCATGCCCACCGAGTAGGCGAGGTTGAGGATGGAAAAGGCCGAGGCGAAGCTCTGGCTGCCCTGCCGTTCCACCTGGTCCGCCACGGCGGGGCTGCAGGGGCTCATGATGAGGCTGGCCGTGGTCCCCAATCCCATCATGGCCAGCACCACGGTCCAGGCACTGGGGAGCAGGGCCGGCAGGGGCAGCAGGACCAGGGCGGAGATCAGGCCCACGCGCAGCACTTTCGCCCGCCCGATGCGATCGGACAACCGGCCCATCAGGGGCGAGGTGAGGCTTTGGGTCAGGGCCGCGGCGGCGAAGCAGAGCCCGATCCGGTAGGGGCTGAGGGCCAGCCGGCGGTCCAGGTCCAGGGGGAGGGTGGACTCGAGCAGGGCCCAGAGTCCCGATCCCAGCGCCATGGCTCCGGCGAAGAGCCGGATGGTCGGATTCGACAGCAGCTGTCGGAAGGGCAGCCGCGGCCCCCGCTCCGGTTCGACGCCCGGCAGGAGGAAGGTCCGTCCGGCAGCGTCCAGGGCCACCAGACCGGCTCCGAACAGGAATGGCGCGGAAGGGCCGGCGTGCTGGTCGAGAAATCCTGACAGGGGCGGGCCGATGAGCACACCGAGGTTCGCGGCGGCAAAGGCCGTGCCCATGGCCCGCCCCCGGCTTTCCGAGGGAAAGTGATCCGCCAGCAGGGCCATGCCCGGCAGCCAGGTGGCCGCGCCCGCGATGCCCTGGAGGAACCGCGCCAACACCAGCAGCCAGTACCGACTCGAGACCGCGAACAGGAGGGTGGTCCCCGCGAGCCCGGCCAGTCCCCAGAGCATGGGTGCCCGCCGGCCGTAGCGGTCCGTCAGCATCGCCACCGGAAAGGTCGCCAGCAGGAGGGCGATGGCGTAGCTTCCGAACAGGATCCCCACTTTCAGGGGGTTCAGTTCCAGCTCCCGGGCGTAGCGGGGCAGCAGGGGCACCAGCAGGTAGTAGAGGAGCGTGTCCACGTGGAAGGCGAGGGACGTCACGAGCAACGCGGCGGTGGCGGGTGCGGGGCGGCGCATGCCCCGACTATCGCAGAACCTACGAAGCGAAGCCCCCTTGCGGGGGCTCCGGTGGATCGGTAAGCCGGGTTCTGTCGTGGAGCGTCATTCCTCTGGGATGGATGTCGCCATCCACCTCAAGCGACCTACCCGCCGGCTCGGTCGGGTCAACCCTCGCCGCTTGCGCGGTGCGCCGGCCTATTTGGTCTTGCTCCCTGGGGGGTTTGCCTTGCCCGTTCTGTTGCCAGCCCGGCGGTGGGCTCTTACCCCACCGTTTCACCCTTGCCTGATCCGCTTGCGCGGCCATCGGCGGTCTGTTCTCTGCTGCACTTTCCGTCGGGTCGCCCCGCCCTGGTGTTACCAGGCCCAGCACCCTGTGGAGCCCGGACTTTCCTCTGCCCTTGCGAGCAGCGACGCCCTGATCCACCACTCCACAGTATCACCTCACCGCCGCCGCCTGCCCGGCGATCACTCCCCAGGCAGCGGCATCAACCAGCCTTCCCGCTGCAGGTCCTCGAGGATGGACCAGGCGGCCCGATCAGGATCTCCCGTGGAGGCCCCCAGGACCTCGTCGCGCAAGCGGACCTGGTAGGGCACGAGATCCGGGTGAAAGGCGCCGGCAAGGTCCGCGTCCGGCCGGAACAGGCCCAGGAGCAGCGCCTCTGGATGGGGGTGACCGATGCGGACGGCACAAAGCGCCATGCCCCCTGGACCTTCGGTGGCACCGGCCTGGAGGAGCCGCTCCTGGAAGGGCACCAGCAAGGCCGGGTCGGCCTCGAGACCGAGGCATCGAATCGGCAGGGGCTCGGACTGAGCCGCCGCGACGTCCTCATCTTCCGGCCAGGGACAGGGCGGGCGAGGCCCCGGATAGGGCAGCCAAGGCAGGCAGGCCTCGTGGTGGTGCCGTTCACGGATCCAGGCATGGGCAAGCCGGAGGTAGGGGTTCTGCAGGCCTCCTCCGTGGCCGGGGCCCAGCCAGATCAGCCTCTGGACCGCCGACGTCCGCGGTTCCGCCTCCCGGAAGGGATGGTCCCAGAGGCTGGGCTCCACCGAGAGCTCCAGCCCCAGCCCGGCCAGGAATCGCGGCAGCCCCGGATAGGGGTGGGGCAGGTGAATGCACACCCCCGCAGGGGTGATGCGCATGTTGAGCGCCGGGAAACAGACGGCAAGAGGACTCTCCTTCAGCAGGGCCAGCAGGGCGAGGCGATGGCTTTCGGTCCTCAAGGAGGCCATGAGATGGAGGTCCCACGCCTGGCCCGTCGGATCGGAGGTCCAGGACTCCAAGGCGGAAGCCTCGGGACTGGAGAGCGCGTCCTGTCCGAGAACCAGGAGGCGCAGGCCCCCGTCTGGATCGAAGCGGCCGATGGGGAGCCCGTCCCCGCAGCACGCGGCCAGCCTGGAGCGCCGCAGCGCCCGGGCCCAGGCGATGCCGTTCCAGGCGGCCTCGGCTCCTTCCGGCGCATCCATCAGGTGCGGCAGCCCCTCGGAAGTCACCTGCTGGTAGGCTTCGGTGCGCCGGATCTCCTGGTGCCGGGCGAGGATGTCCCAGATCTCGTCGATGCTCTGCTGGCTGACGCGGGCCAATCCATCACCGACTTCCGCCAGGCGCTTGCCCATTCTCGAAAGGCGCTCCTGCTCCGGCGTGAGCTTGGCCTCCACGCTCCATTGCCGGCCATGGGCGGATTCCATGGCCATCGCCCGTTCACTCACCTCGTGCAGGGAGAGCTCTGCGCGCTCCGAGGCCTGGCGTACCTGGTCCACCAGGCCCAGATGCGCTTCCAGGGCCCGCTCCAGGGCCTGTCCCTGCTGATCCATGTGCCCCGCCGTCCTCAGCATTTCGTGGACTTCCGAGAGAAGCCCCTGCGTGACTTCCTGGAGGTCCCACAGCCCCGCCGTCTCGCGCTCCAGGCCCTGCTGGTAATCACTCAGCACCCGTTCCATTCGGGTGATGCCCTCGGTCATCCGATCGGCGAGGAGGCGCAGGGGCCCCCCGATCGCCGCCAGCCCGGCGCTTTCCGGTTCCTGCTGGGCGAGGATCGCCGCGTTCACCGCCAGCAGCCCCATCTGTTGCGACACCTGATCGAGCTCCATCAGCGAGCCCCGCGCTCCGCCGAAGGAGCGGATCCGCCCTTGAGCCTCCTCGCGAAAGCCTTCCATGCGGCGGGCCAGGGCTTCGGTGTG
>JARLGO010000017.1 GCA_031292655.1 Geothrix sp. | reverse complement strand
TCTGGCTGGCGCCCCTCTCCCTGCTGCTGCTCGCGGCCTGCAGCCCGCTCACCGTCGCGCCAGGCACCCCAGAAGCGCAAGTGCGCGAGCGTTTCGGATCGCCTTCCGCGGTCTACCGCCTCCCCGGAACGCCGGCGGAGACGCGCCTCGAATACGACACGGGGCCCACGGGCCAGAGGACCTACATGGTCGACTTCGGCCCCGATGACCGGGCCGTCAAGGCCTGGCAGGCCCTCACCCGCGAGCACTTCGATCAGGTGCAACCCGGCGTCGACACGACCGATTCGGTCCGGCGGGAGTTCGGCCAGCCAAAGCTCATCCGCCCCTCCTTCCACCTCGGCCCCGGCTATACCGTCTGGGAATACCCCTACTCCGAGGCCGAAATCTGGAATTCCCTGGTGAGCATCACCTTCGACCCCAAGGGCACGGTCCGGTACGTGGAAAACGGCCAGGATCCTCGGTTGATCTTGAACAAATAGAAGGGCCCGGCCTTCCGTCCGGCCCGGCCCGGGATCACACGAAGGCCACCGCATGCACCGGCGGCAGGTGCTCGGCCAGGGTGAGCCAGCTGTCGCCGCTGTCCTCGCTGATCCAGGCCGAGCCGGTGGTGGAGCCGAAGGCCAGGCGCTCACCGGAGGCGTCCAAGTCCAAGGCGTGGCGGTAGACCAGGTCGTAGGCCCAGGCCTGCGGCAGGCCCTTGCGCAGCGTCTCAAAGGTGCGGCCGCCGTCCCGGGTGCGGTTCACCACCACCTGGCCTTCGGCGGGGATGCGGCGCTCGTCCTTGATGGCGGGCACGAACCAGGCCGTGTCCGGATCCTTCGGATGGACCACCACCGGGAACCCGAAGACCGAGGGCTTCACGTCCACGATCTCGGTCCAGCTCATGGCGTCGTCCGTGCTGCGGAAGATGCCGTTGTGGTGCTGGATCCACCAGGTGTCCGGCGCTCCGGGGCACTGCACCATGCGGTGGGGATCCTGGGATTCCGGGGCGGACACCAGCTCGGAGGGGGCGTAGTCCGCCCGCATCCCCTCCGTGTGGGCGCTCCAGGTCATGCCCAGGTCCGGCGTGTGCCACACGCCGCCGCTGGACACCGCGATGACCACCCGGTTCCCGTCCCGGGGGTCCACGCAAATGGAGTGGATGCCCGGCGCGTCCGCGCCGCCCCCGGCCCACTTCCGGCGCTCCGGCATGTGCCACAGGGCCTCCACCAGGTGCCAGGTGTCGCCGCAGTCTTCGCTCCAGAAGAGGCCGCCGGGAACCGTGCCCGCCCACAGCAGGTCCGGCTGCGTGGCGTGGCCCGGCACCAGGCTCCAAAAGCGGATGAGGCGCCAGGGGATCTCCCGGCCCAGGAAGTCCTTTTCCACATGGCCTTCGGGCGGCACGGGATAGGCCGGCACGCCGATCTCCTGCCAGGTGGCGCCGCGGTCCCGGGAGCGGTGCAGCTTCGCGCCGAAGTGGCCGTGGTCCAGGGCCGCGTACCAGGCGCCGTCCCGGGGATCGGCCATGGCGAGCGTCACGTTGTCGCCCAGGAAGGACACCCCCTCCAGATCCCACCCGCCCCTCGGCTTCCGGCGGGCGGAAAAGAGCCCCTTGCGGGTGGACAGCAGCAGCTGGTCGGACATATCAGCCTCCGGAAAGGGCCTGCATGACGAAGATTTCGCCAGACGCGGACACCGGGTCGCTGAGACCCGCGCGATCGGCGACGGGAACCCCATCCACATAGACCGCCATGTGGAACCGCAGGGCGCCGTGCTCGTCCAGCACGTAGCTCCGGGCCTGCGGATACAGCGTGAAGGCCGCCTCCAGGCTCTCGCGCACGGTCGCGCCTTGGACGGCGCAGGGCGGGCAGGCCACGTGGCGCTGGAGGTTGCGGGTGAACGCGACGCTGGGCATGGGGTACCGGGAAGGACCCGCCAATGTCCCCCTAAGTCAGGTTCCTGTCAAGACATCCACCGAGGGCCGCCACCGATCGGGGCGGGAGGAACCAATGGGACCCTTCGGACACCTGACTTCATGGGAGGGGATTCCCGAGTCCACCCACCCTCAGGGCCGACGGCGAATCCCCCGGGAGCGCGCCAGCGCAAGGAGGAGGCTCATGTCCCCGTTCAAGGTTCGCCATCTTCTCTTTGGAGTCCTCGCCGTCCTGGCCCTGACCGGCTGCTCGACCATCCCCACGGGCCGGGCCGGCATCGAGTGGACCCCGACCCGCGGGACCATGGAGCGCCCCCTGAAGGAGGGCTTCCATTGGGTCTCGCCCTTCGCCCGGGTCTACCAGGTCGATCTGCGCGAGCAGGAGCGGGAGGAGCCGCTGGATGTCCTGGCCAACAACGGACTGGACATCAAGCTCACGAGCTCCATCCTCTTCCAGCCGATCCCGGACCAGGTGTACCAGCTGACGACGGAAACCGGGCCCGCCTATTACGGCACCCTGATCGCCCCCTACGTGCGTTCCAGCGCGCGAAAGGTCGTGGGCCGCTACACGCCGGAGGAGATCTACTCCACCAAGCGCGAACAGATCGAGCATGAGATCCGCCAGGAGGTCACGCAGAAACTGGAGGGCAAACACATGCGGGTGAATGCCATCCTCATCCGCGAGGTCCACCTGCCGACGGTGGTCCAGAACGCCATCCAGACGAAGCTCCAGGAGGAGCAGAAGGCCCTGGAGATGAAGTACATCCTGGACCGCACGCGCCAGGAGGCGGAGCGCCAGCGCATCGAGGCCGCCGGGATCGCCGACTTCCAGGCCATCGTGAGCAAGGGCCTGACGGACAAGCTCCTGGAGTGGAAGGGCATCGAGGCCACGGAAAAACTGGCCACCTCGCCCAACAGCAAGGTGGTCATCGTGGGCTCGCCCAAGAACGGGCTGCCGGTGATCTTGAACACGGCGGGAACGGGCGGCACGCCGTGACTTCCGGCGGGAGGAGGACAGGCCAGAATTCCGCGCCCACGGCATTTTGCCGGGCGCGTTCTTTCCAAGGAGGTGCGACATGACCGGCCGGTTGTTGGTTCTATCCGCCCTGGTGGCCCTCGGCTGTTCCAGCCCCATGACCCGGGTGTCCGACTACGGGGCCACGGAGGGCTGGCCGCCCGCCGTCAACAGCATCAAGCCGGAGGCGGGCCACCCCGGCGCCCAGATCACGCTGAAGGGCGATTACCTGGGTGATGCCAAGCAGGTGCTCATCGGGGGCGAGCCCGCCACCTTCAGCGTCGTCGGCTCCAGCCTCGAGGCGACGGTGCCCAAGGATCTGGGACCGGGCTCCGTCAACGTGGTCGTGGTCGTCCCCCGGGGGAAGACGGCCCCCATGACCTTCCACGTGGTGCCCTGAGGTCCGGCGCGGCGCGGCGGTCCGGCCAAAAAAAACGCAGGGGGTCGCCCCCCTGCGTGGTCTTCCTGGGACTGGAGGCTACTGCACGAGCCCGAGCTGCTTGACGGCCTCGCGCTCCTCTTCGAGTTCCTTGGCGGTGGCGTCCATCTTGGCGCGGGAGAAGGCGTTGATCTCCAGGCCCTTCACGATCTCCACCTGGCCGTTCTTCACGGTGACGGGGTAGCCGTAGACCAGGCCCTTGGGCACGCCGTAGCTGCCGTCGGAGGGGAAGGCCATGCTGGTCCAGTCGCCTTCGGGGGTGCCCAGCGCCCAGCTCTTCATGTGGTCGATGGCGGCGCTGGCGGCGCTGGCGGCGCTGCTGAGGCCGCGAGCCTCGATGATGGCCGCGCCGCGCTTGGCCACGGTGGGGATGTAGGTGGTCTCGTACCAGGACTGGTCATTCACCAGGTCGGCGGCGATCTTGCCATCGACTTCGGCGTGGTAGAGGTCGGGGAACTGGGTGACGCTGTGGTTGCCCCAGATGGTCATCTTCTTGATGGAGGTGACGGGCTTGCCGGTCTTCTCGGCCAGCTGCGAGATGGCGCGGTTGTGGTCCAGGCGCACCATGGCGTGGAACTGGGAGGGCTTCAGCTTGGGGGCGTTGGACAGCGCGATGAGGGCGTTGGTGTTGGCGGGGTTGCCCACCACGAGCACCTTGACGTTGCGGCTGGCCACTTCGCTCAGGGCATGGCCCTGGGGCTTGAAGATCCCGCCGTTGGCGCTCAGCAGGTCGCTGCGCTCCATGCCGGCCTTGCGCGGCAGGGCGCCCACCAGCAGGGCATAGTCCGCGTCCTTGAAGGCCACCATGGGATCGTCGGAGGTGACCACGCCCGCCAGCAGCGGGAAGGCACAGTCCTTGAGTTCCATGACGACGCCGTTCAGCGCCTTCAGGGCCGGGGTGATCTCCAGCAGCTGGAGGATCACGGGCTGGTCGTTGCCGAGCATCGCGCCGCTGGCGATGCGGAAAAGCAGGCTGTATCCGATCTGACCGGCTGCACCGGTGACGGCCACACGAACGGGGGGTTTCATGCTGGATCCTCCTGGAAGATTGGGCCCCATTCTATACCGCGGTTCAGACCAGGAAACCAGCGGGTAGGGAATCGTGATCTTTGCCCGGTGGTCTCCGGCCCGGTGGAACCTTTCGGCGCTCCGGCTTAGCTCTCCAGGTCCCTCACCACCTGATCGCCGCCCAGCTGGCGCATCTGGTTGAGGATCCAGGCCTGCCGCCCGCGGAGGTACTCACTGGGGGCGTTCGCATGGAACCGGTGGGGGTTCGGCAGCACCGCCGCCAGCAGGGCCGCCTCCGAGGGGGTGAGCCGCTTGGCCGGCTTGCCGAAGAAGGTGCGGGCCGCGGCCTCGGCGCCGTAGACGCCGTCCCCGAACTCCACGATGTTCAGGTAGACCTCCAGGATCCGCTTCTTGGACCAGCCCACCTCGATGAGCAGGGTGAACCAGGCCTCGAAGCCCTTCCGGGTCCAGGAGCGGCTGCTCCACAGGAAGAGGTTCTTGGCCGTCTGCTGGGAGACGGTGGAGGCGCCCCGCTTCCGGCGGCTGTGCTCGTTGTGCTGGACGGCCTTTTCGATGGCCTGCCAGTCGAACCCGAAGTGCTCCGTGAAGTTCTGATCCTCGGCGGCGATCACCGCCACACCCAGGCTGGGCGAGATCTCCTCGAGGGGCATCCAGCGCTGGCGCGCGGTGTAGGGCCTGCCATCCGACCAGGCTTCGAGGCGCCGCTGCACCATCAGCCCGGAGGTGGGCACCGGCGCGAACCGGAAGACCGCCACCAGCAGGAGGTTCAAGACCAGGAACAGGCCGATGGCCCAGCCCAGCCCCACCAGAATCCGCCGCCCCCAGCCCCGCTTCTTCGCCATGCCTCCAGTCTGCCAGCGCCGGCGGCATCCGGGCAGGGGGCCCGGCCCCTTGTGGGACCCCCGGGCGGGTGATAGGCTGGCGGATCCACTGAAACGAGTCCCATGTTCCGCCGGTCCTGCTCCATTTCGATTATTCGCATCCCCGGAGGGGGCTAGGACAGGTTCCACACCTTGGTTCTGCCGCCCCCCGCACCTCAGGGTCTGTTTTCAGAGTGGGGTGTGGCCGCGCAAGGGGCGTCGCCCAAGCGAGACAAGGAAAGCGACGATGGCAATAGCGGCACTATTGACGAGGAGCTTGACGCAGTATCGCGCCGGGCGCCGCCCCTTGCCCTCCGGGACGGGGCCAGCCACGCGCCCAGCTGCGTTAGCGGCCTTGAACGATGCACCACATCGCCCTGCGGCCACTGCCTTGCTGGATCACGCGGCTGGCCGACGTCGCGGCCCGCATCCACTTTGAAATCAGACCCTCAGGTCGGGGGGTTTTTCGTGCTGCCGCACCGGAGTTCCCATGCCTCAAGAGCCCGCCCGCGAATCCCGCGACCTCCTGGACCGCATCCTCACGGCCCTGGTCTACGACGTGGCCATCGAATCCCCGCTGGAGCCCGCGCGGCAGCTCACGCAGCGCCTCGGCGCCCCGGTCTGGTTCAAGCGGGAGGACCTGCAGCCGGTGTTCTCCTTCAAGCTGCGGGGCGCCTACAACAAGATCGCCCACCTGGATGAAGCCACCCGGAGCCGGGGCGTGGTGGCCGCCTCGGCGGGAAACCACGCCCAGGGCGTGGCCCTGGCGGCCCAGCGCCTGGGCTGCCGGGCCACCATCGTCATGCCCGTGACCACGCCCCAGATCAAGGTGGACGCCGTGCGGGCCCTGGGCGCCGAGGTGGCGCTGCACGGCGACACCTTCGAAGGGGCCTTCGCCCACTCCCAGAGCCTGCAGGCCGCCAGCGGCGCCACCTACATCCACCCCTACGACGACCTCGACGTCATCGCGGGCCAGGGCACCATCGGCATGGAGCTGCTGCGCCAGATGCCCCGGGGCATGGAGGCGGTGTTCGTCCCCGTGGGCGGCGGCGGCCTCATCGCGGGCATCGCCGCCTACCTGAAGCGCCTCCAGCCGGGCCTCCGCGTGATCGGCGTGGAGCCCGCGGACGCGGACGCCCTGCACCGTTCCCTGGCCGCCGGGCACCGCGTGAAGCTGGACCAGGTGGGCCTTTTCGCCGACGGCGTGGCCGTGAGCCAGGTGGGCGAGCACACCTTTCCCCTCTGCCGGCAGTTCGTGGACGAGGTGGTGCTGGTGAGCACGGACGAGATCTGCGCCGCCATCAAGGACGTGTTCCAGGAGAACCGTTCCATCCTGGAACCCGCCGGGGCCCTCGCCGTGGCGGGCCTCAAGGCCTGGTGCGAACGGAATCCGGACCGGGCCGCCCCCGGCGCCCTGGTGGCCATCCTGTCGGGGGCCAACACCAACTTCGACCGGCTGCGCTTCGTGGCGGAGCGGGCGGAACTGGGCGAGCAGCGCGAGGCCATCCTGGCGGTGACCATCCCCGAGCGGCCCGGCAGCTTCCGCGCCTTCTGCGAGCGCATCGGCCAGCGGTCCATCACCGAATTCAACTACCGCTACGCGGACCCGAGCCGGGCGCACATCTTCGTGGGCATGCAGGTGGCCGACCGGGCCGAGACCCGGCAGCTCCTGGACCACCTGCGGGCCGACGGCCTGGAGGCGGAGGACCTCAGCGACAACGAGATGGCCAAGCTCCACATCCGCCACCTGGTGGGGGGACGGGCCCCCTCCGTCACCCACGAGCGGGTGCTGCGCTTCGAGTTTCCCGAGCGTCCCGGCGCCCTCCTGCGCTTCCTGGACCGCATGAACCGGGGCTGGAACATCTCCCTCTTCCACTACCGCAACCACGGTGCGGACTACGGCCGCGTCCTCGTGGGCATCCAGGTGCCCCCGGAGGACCACGCCGAGTTCCAGGCCTTCCTGGATCAGCTGGGCTACGCCTGGGTGGACGAGGGCGCCAACCCCGCCTACCGGCTCTTCCTGGCCTGACCTCGACAGCCTTCCACCACTCGGGCATCCTCCGTTGCGGAGGACAGAATGGGCGAAGAGCTGAGCGGCCCGGAGGTGGTGGCCCTGGTGCGGCGCGTGTTCCGCCCCCGGCCCGGCGAAGGGGCGCTGGCGATCCTGGTGGACCTGCCGGATGCCCGGGTGCCGGACGACGCCCCCTGGGCCGCCCGCCGCGCCATCGCCGAGGCCTGGACGAAGGCACTCACCGCCCACCGCGCCGACCTGGGCCTCGACACGCACCTAGTGGTCTATCCCAATGTCCACACCAACAATGGCGACCTGCCGGAGCGGGCCTGGCTCCACGGGGGCGGCCCCCTGCCCTCCGTTGCTTCCATGGATCCCGCCGCGTCCATCACCTTCGCGGACCTCTACGCCACGCACCCCATCCTCATCGCGCTGACGAAGTTCTCCGCCACGGCGCCGCTGAAGCTGGCGGCGCAGCGGCATCCCATCCGCGCCGCCACCATGCCGGGCTTCCGGGCGGACATGATCCCCGCCCTGCGCCTGGACTACACGGAGGTGAACCGCCGGGTGGGGCTCCTGAAGGACCTGCTGGATCGCGCCGAGGGCGCGGATTTCCGCTTCGGCACGCCCGACGGCCCCTGCGATCTGCACGTGGACCTCCGCCACCGCGCGGGCCACGCCTCCGGGGGCCTGCTCACCGAATCCGGCATGGCGGGAAACCTGCCCTCGGGCGAGGCCTACATCGTGCCCTACGAAGGCGAGCTCCCGGGGGATCCCAGCCGCACGGAAGGCATCCTGCCCGTGCAGTTCGACGATGAAGTGGTGCGCTACCGCATCGAAGGGAACCAGGCGCTGGAGGTGCTCAGCGGGGGGCCCAGATCCCGCGAGGAGGCCGCCCTCCTCGTGAAAGAACCCGCCTACGGCAACCTCGCGGAGCTGGGCCTGGGGGTGCTGGCCGCTTTCGGCATCAAGCCCATCGGTGAGATCCTCCTGGACGAGAAGCTGGGCCTGCACCTCGCCTTCGGCCGCAGCGACCACTTCGGCGGCCAGGTGGGGCCCAAGAATTTCAGCAGCCCCGAGGCCGTCATCCACATCGATCGCGTCTACGTCCCCGAGACCCAGCCCGACGTGAAGGTCCTGGCCGTGGACCTGGCCATGGCCGATGGGGAGATCCAGCCCCTCTTCCGGCAGGGGGACTACGCGGTGGCCTTCTGACCCGCGGCAGGACTCCGACACGCCGCCATTGTGAATCCGCAACTTAATCTGTCCGAACATCTATTCGTGGGACCAGGTAAAAAAGGATTGGGTAAAAATTCAAAATTTCATCGTTTTACACATCAATTTGCTAGGCTGGATGGGACTCCCACTCCCGTGGATCTGAAGCCATCAGGAACATGGCGGGAAGAATCCGTTTCCATGGAGGCCCAACGGCATGTCGCGGCTCAGGAGCATGGTGCTTTGGAAGGCCACTCTGCTCACGGCCCTGTGCAGCCTGGTCATCTTCGGTCTCTGGTGGTGGGGACTCATCCATTCGGTGGAAACCCAGGGCCGCGCCCGCGCCGAGGACTCCCTGGCCCAGATGCGACAGACCCTCGCCCGGGAATTCCAGCGGGCGGAGGGGACGGGCATGGCCTTCGGATCCTGGTGGTCCCGGGAGAAGGGCCGCCTGGATGATCCGGAGAGCCTCCAGAGCGTCATTCCCTTCCTGGAAAAGGGGGCGATCATCACGAACCTCGTGCTCAGCCGGGAGGATGGAGATTCCGCCTGCGTCGTGAGGCTGGACGGGGAATGGAACCTGCTTCTCTTCAAGGCGGGCCGGAATCCCAAGCGCTACCTGGTGCAGCAGGAGCGCTGGGTGCCCGGGCCGATGAGCGGGCGGGAAGTCTATGACGCCCGTGAGCGCCTGTGGTACCGGTTCGGGGCCGCCCAGACGGCGCCGGCCTGGACTCCGGAAGCCTATCGGTACTACGAATCAGACGTGGCTGGTTTCACCTTCACCGTGCCGATCCACAACCCGCAGGGGGCCCTGGAGGGCGTCATCGGGGTGGATGTTTCCCTCGAAGAGCTGACCCGGCTGATCTGGGAGAACCGGCCCACGCCGGACTCCCGGATGCTCGTCACGGATGGGGCGGGACGGCTGCTCGTGCCGCCCCAGGTGCCCGGAATGCTGGACCAGGCCTCCCGCTTCGCCCACCACCTGATGCCCCTGTCCCGGGGCCTCCTGGGAAATCTCCAGCGCGGCGAGATGGCCGTCCCGCCCGGGGAGAACCTCCAGCTCCTCGATCCGGGAAGGGCCTATGTGGGGGCCACGGGGCCGTTCTCGTCGAAGGGGGCGCCCCGCATGGACCTCCACATCGCCATTCCCAAGGAGGACCTCTTTCCCGGACAGCGCCGCTACGCGGCGATCACCTTCATCCTGGCGCTCGCCGCCGTCCTCGGGGTGGCCTGGACCCTGCTGGACCTCCACCGGCGCGTGGTGCTGCCCATGCGCCGGCTCGCGGAGGGAGTGGCCCAGGCCGGGGACACGACGGCCGACCTGAGCTTCAACTCGGACATCTGGGAACTGCAATGCGTGGGTGAACGGCTGCAGCTGGCGGGCCAGGCCGATCACGACCTGAAACGGATGATGCACCAGGTGGAGCACAGTCAGCGGGTGGATTCTGTGGGGCTGCTGGCCCCGGGCATCGTGCATGACGTGAACAACCAGCTGACGCTGGTGCTCAGCCAGCTCACCACCTGCCGCACCCTCCTCGAATCCCATCCGGAGCTCCAGCCCCATCTGAACGCCGCCGAAGGCGCGACCATCCAGTGCGCGGAGGTGCTCCGCGCACTCATGGACTACAGCCGGCCCAACCACGACCACCGGGAGCGGCTGAGCTTGAATGTCGTGGTGGAAGGCGCGGTCACGCTCCTGCGGCGGGTGCTGGGGACCTCCATCCAGATCGAGGTGGACCTCTCCCGCGACATTCCGCTGCTGTTCGGGGAGCCGGTCAAGCTCCAGCAGGTGCTGGTGAACCTGGGCCTGAATGCCCGGGACGCCATGCCTGAAGGAGGCCGGCTCAGCTTCCGGACCTTCAGCGCCAAGGCCAAGGTGTGTCTGGAGGTGAGGGACACGGGTTGCGGCATGAGCGAGGAGGTGAAGCGGCGCGTCTTCGAGCCCTTCTTCTCCACGAAGGCGCCCGATAAAGGTACGGGCCTCGGCTTGTCCATGGTCGCCAACATCGTCGCCGCCCACTCCGGGCACCTCCACCTGGAGTCGGAGCCCGGCCTGGGAACCCTCTTCAGGATCGAATTCCCGCCCTCGCTGCGGAAGCGGCCGGGCCCCTCGAATGAACTGGCGGGGCAGGAAGCCACCTGAGTTCAGGTTCCCGATCGACCTCGTTTACGACCCTGACGATCGTCCAGACGTGAAGGGTCCGCCGTGCTTCATGGCATCCCCCTGGTCTTGATGCGGGACTGCAGGTATGGGGTGGGGTTCTGAGCCGTCGGATTCAAATAGCCTGGCAAGAAGGTGGTGGCCGTGACCTTGTTGAGGAAAACCAGTGCATCGAATCGACTGGGGAGGCTGGAGTTATTCACGCAATAACCGGGAGTGGCATTCCAAACGGCGCCGATTTCACGGAGGTCATGGGGCTGATTGAACCAGGCGGGACCGAGTTGAGTGAGGTCCAGGTGTCGCAGGTCAAGGACCGCCAGGTTCAAGCCTGTCTGTGCGATTGTATCTTCGTAAGAGCCCGATCCTGCAGGCGTCGCAGTGTTGGACTGCAATTGACCGTAGGTGCCATCCGCGTTTTCCCAGACGGCATTGAAAGAGCCCGAATCAAAGGCAAATCCCAGCGAGAAATAGGCAGCCCCATGGTTCTGGGAAAGCCAGTCTCCCATGGCCGTCCATTGTGAGGTCGGTCCCTTCTTATTGACGTGCCCATTGTGCGCGGAAAGGACTACTTTGGCTCCCGGCCCCATCTCCTCGAGGTACCAATCCACATTGCCGGCCATGGACTGGTCTCGGACGTTTGACCTACCCAATCCGGACGGATCGTCAGATTGCATGGCTTCATTCTGGACCACCACCTTGGCCATTTGCAGCGCCAAGGCATAGGATTCTGCCCCGGTGGCAGCGCTGTAGGCCGCCTGATTGGTCACCATCCATTGGTAGGCTTGTTGGATGTTGGCGTGGCATTGGGACCGCAAGGTACGCGAGGCCGCCTGGTAATCGGCCATCCCACCGGCCCAGGTATAGGGTCTGAAGGGGGCGTATAACGCCGTGAGGTTCGTGGCAGCCTGGGCATCGATGGGTTGAAGATACGAAATTACCTGGTCCATCTCCGTGCCGCCATCCTGCATGTCGAAACCAAAGAAGTGCAGTTTCTGGGTATGCGAAGGATCGCTGTTGTAGGCCCGCATCCAATTCACCAGGTCCAGCATCTCCTGGGTGGACCAGACCCAAAAACCCTGGTTCTCCAGAATCTGGGTGGCGTCCCCCTGTCCCGTTTGCACGAACTGGTCGATGGCCAGACATCGGCCCATTTGCGCCTCGAGACCGAAGGCCGTGACGCCCTTGTGCTCCACCAGGTACTCGAACAACCTGTGTTTCATTTTTTGGAACTCGGAAGACCCATGGGTGGCCTCCCCTAACCCGATGATGGTGGCGTTTCCGACCAGACCATCCACGAATGCCAGATCTGTCTCGGAGGAACTGGGCTCGACTGACGTGAAAGGCGTGGCGGTCTGCTTCAACCAGGTCACGGCCACCGCTTGGGTGGGAACCGGGGCCGCCGGCCCGGAATTGCCGCCTCCACCGCAACCCAGGGAATAGAGACCCGCCAGAAGGGTCGCAGCAGAGACAAGGCGTCTCAAAGAAGCTTCGGTGAAAGAAGGGAACATCTCACACCCCGACTCGTACGAACCCATGAATTGGAATCAATTATTACGGATTTTATCCATGGGGATCTTCATGTCAACAAACAAAATAATGGACCTCTGGGCGTGCAGGCAGAAGGAGAGAAAACCCCGTTGGGGCCCCACCCAGGCGGCAGGAGGCACCGTCGCCCGGGCGAATCCGGTCCGACGTTCCTCCCACAGGCGGAATGTCCACCCTTGAGATAACGATGCAGTCAGGGAGCGGCAGCCGCTCCAAGCGCTGTGCTGATAGCAAAATCAATCGCGGTGAATCTGTTTGGGGTTCGAACTCTCCCTCACCGCTTGGGATAGGCCGGCACGGGCGGAAAGGCCGGCGTCGGGTGCTCCTGCAACTGCTTGAGCAGGGTCTCGACGGCCACTTCCAGCTGGCGGTCGCGGCCCTGGAGCAGGCTGGCGGGGTCGTCGTCCACCAGGAGGTCGGGGTCGACCCCGTGGTTCTCCACCCACCACCGGCCTTCGCGGCCATAGAAGGCGTTGTTGCTCTGCTCCACGCGCCCGCCGTCCAGGGTGTACTGAGTGTTGATGATGCCCACCAGGCCGCCCCAGCTGGGCACGCCCACGATGGTGCCCAGGTTCCGGGCCTTCACGTGAGCCAGGAAGGCTTCGCCGTCGCTGCCGTTCTGCTCGTTGCTCAGGAAGACGTAGCGGCCGTCGGAGGCCGTGCCCGGGTAGCGGAAGGGGGCCATGCCGCGCAGGACGTTGAAGCCCACCTGCCTGCGTTCCAGCTTGTCGATCATGAAGTACTCGGTCCAGCCGCCGCCGTTGCCGCGCACGTCGATGACCAGGCCCTTCTTGAAGCGGAAGGCGCGCCAGTACTTGTCGAACTGGCCGATGTTCTGGCCGTTCATGGCCGTGAGGTGCAGGTAGCCCAGCTGACCGTGGGAGGCCTTGTCCACGGCGGCGATGTTGCCCGCGATCCAGTGCTCGTAGCGCAGGTTCCAGTCGCTGGCGACCGGCTCCACCTCGAAGGTGCGCGAGCCCGCCAGGGTGGGCTTGGTGTTGACCGTGAGGGTCACCTTCTGCCCCTTGATGACCTGAAGGCGGGATTCGATGGCCTCCGGGGCCCGCAGGGGCCGGCCGTCGATGGCCAGCAGGTACTCGCCCTCCTTCACCTTCGGGGCGGGATCGGCCAGGGGCGCCTTGAGGTCCCGGGCATAGGCCGTGGGTCCGTAGACCCTGGCGAACCGGTAGAAGCCGTTCTCGGCCTTGAAATCGGCGCCGAGGTGGCCGGGGAACAGAGGGCTCGGCGCGAGCCGCGCGGGCCCCAGGTCGCCGCCCCCCACGTAGGTGTGGCTCACGTTCAGCTCGCCCACCGTCTGGCTCAGCAGCCAGTTCAGCTCCTGGCGGGAGTTCAGCTCCGGCAGCCAGGCGCGGAACTTGGCGCCGATGGCAGTCCAGTCGTTGCCGTTCATGTTCGTGTCGTAGAAGAAGTCCCGGTACCAGCGCCAGGTGTCCTCGAAGATCTGCTTCCATTCCTCGCGGGGATCCACCGTCATGGTCATGCGGTCCAGGTCCAGCTTCTCGGGCAGGGCCTTGGACGTGAACACGGCCATGGCCTCGCCCGCGTGGTAGTTCGGGCCCTTCCGGATGAGCAGGCGCCTGCCTTCGGCATCGAAGGTCCAATCGCTGATGGGGTCGTTCAGGACCGCCTCCTTGTCCTTCTTGGCGGCGGGATCGTAGAGGTGCAGCTTCCACTTCTCGGCGCCCCGGGGCGCGTAGAGCTCCTCCACCACGGCGTCATCCCAGCCCTCGACTTCGTCCCACCCCACCAGGCCCTTGCCGGCCTTGAGGTGGAAGAGGTTGCCGGGTTTGACCGGCAGCGGCGCGATGCGGTCCGCGAGCCCGGCCAGGTCGATGCGGAAGGGGAGGCCGGCCGACGGCGAGGAGGCCTGGTCCTCCCCGGCCCTCAGCTTCACGGCCATCACCTCCACCGGCGCGGGCTGGATGTGGTTGTCCTGGCTGGGGTCGAGCCTCGTGTGGAAGTTGCTGTAGCTGAGGTAGTACAGGGTGCTGCCGTCCAGGTCGAAACGCGGGTTCAGGCAGTCGTAGAAGCCGTCCGTGAGGGGGACCTTCTCCCGGGTGGCGAGGTTGTAGAGGTAGATGCGGCTGTTGTGGTTGGGCTCCACGAAGCTGTAGGCGATCCACTGGGAATCCGGCCCCCAGGCGTAGTCGCTGACCTCCCAGGTGAACTGGTCGTTCTTCAGCTCATGGGACTCGTCGACCTTGGTGAGCTTCCCCGAGGCCACATCCATGACGTAGATGGCGAAGCTCTTGTCGCCGAACAGGAGCTTGGTGCCGTCGGGACTCCACTCCAGGTGGTAGAGGGCGGTCTTGAGGCCCGTGGGCACCCGCTCCGGCAGGCCGTCCACGGCCTGCACGTAGAGGTCGTAATCGCCGCTGGCGTCGCTGAAATACGCCACGCGCTTGCCGTCCGGCGACAGGCGAGGCATGCGCTCCCGCACGCCGGGGGTCTGGGTGAGGTTCCGGGTGGGCTTGGTGGCGTCCGTGGGCACCAGGAAGACCTCGCCCCGGGCCTCGAACACGGCGGTGCCCCCCGCGAGGGCCATGGACTGGATCCACTCCTTCGGATTCACGGGTCGGGGCGCGGTCCTCCAGCCGTCGCTGCTGGTGGTGATGGCCACGGGGCGCAGGGTCCTGGTGGCGAGGTCCAGGGCCTGGAGGTGGCCGCCCTGCACGAAGACCACGGTGCGGCCGTCGGTGCTGGGCTGCTGCGCGTCGAAGTCCCTCAGGTCGGTGAGGGGCTCCACGGCCTTGGTGGCCGGGTCCAGCCGATAGAGGTTGGTGATGCCGGTGGGACCGCGGTCCGATTCGAAGATCACCTGGCCCCCGGCCCAGATGGGGGCGCCGTTGCGGCCCACGTAGTCCGTGAGCTTCTCGAAGGTCCCGCCCTTCAGGTCCGCCAGCCACAGGTCCTGGTGCAGGCCGCCCTTGTAGCGCTTCCAGTAGTACTCCACCGTGCCCTTCCGGCTGTAGGCCAGCCGCTGGCCGTCCGGCGACAGGGTCCCCTGCACGCCCCGGGGCACGGGCAGGACCTCGGGCTCGTGGCCCGCGAGGTCCACGGTGAAGAACCGCTCCACGGGCCGGCGGTCGAAATCGGCCACGGTCTTGAACAGGACGCGGCGGCTGTCCGGGGTCCAGCCCTGCACGGTGGCCGGGCCGGACCAGGTAAGGCGCCTGGCCGGGCCACCCTCCGCGGGCATCACGTAGACCTGGGGGCCGCCGTCGTACTGGGCGCTGAAGGCGATCCAGCGGCCGTCGGGGCTGAAGTGGGCCGCGGTCTCCACGCCGGGGTGGGTGGTGAGCCGCCGCGCCGGGCCGCCCTTCAGGGAGCCCAGCCAAAGGTCGTCCTCCCAGGTGAACACCACGCGATCGCCGTTCACGTCCGGCGAGCTGACGAACCGGGGCGGGCGTTCCTGGGCCAGCAGGGCGCAGGCGGCCAGGAGCAGGGCGGGAATGCGGAAGGTCGGCATCAAAGACTCCGGGATCGAGTTCAATGAGTATACCTCGCTAGATGACACTTCAAAACAGCCGCCCCACCAGGGCCGCCAGGGCGGTCTCCGTGCGGAGGATGCGGGGCCCCAGGTCCAGGGGGCGCAACCCCGCTTCCGTCAGGCTCCGCGCCTCGGCCTCGATCCAGCCGCCTTCGGGACCGATGGCCAGGGTGATGGGCGCCCCCAGGACCTTCGGGGCGACCCCGCCGGTGCCGGGGTGGGCCAGGAGGCCCGTTCCGCCCCCCAGCAGACCCGGCAGCTCGTCCTCCACGAAGGGCCGGAAGAGCCGCGCCAGCCGCAGCTCCGGCAGGACCGTGTCCTTCGCCTGTTCCAGCCCCAGGAGCAGCTGTTCGCGCAGATTCTCGGGCTTCATGAGGGGGCTGGCCCAGTAGGCCTTTTCCACCTTCCAGGCGTTCAGCAGCACGATGCGGGCGGCGCCCAGGCTCGCGGCGGCGGCCACCACGCGATTCAGCACCTTGGGGCGGGGCACGGCGATGAGGAGGGTCAGCGGCAGCTTGGGGGGCGGTTCCCCGTCCAAGCTCAGGGCCAGTTCCAGGCCCTCGTCGTCCACGCGCAGCACCCTGCCCCGGCCCATCCTCCCGCCCAGGAGACCCACGGTCAGGTCCTCCCCGACCACGGCCCGGTGGACTTCCCGAACGTGCCGGAGACGCCGGCCGGTGAGACGAGCATGGTCGGGGGAGATCAGGTCCTCGGGCAGGAGCAGGAGCAGGTTCACGGGCCTACTTCCGCGTCGCCCTGGGCTTCGCCGGGGCCTTTGGTCCTGGTTGCGCCTTCGCCTTGGCCTTGGGCCTGGCCTTCATCGCCACGGCGATGGCCTTGGCCATCCAGGGCGCCAGCTGGTCCGGGTCCTCCAGCACCTCCGCGGGCAGCTCGTAGTACTGCATGGGCTTGTCGGGCTCGCC
>JARLGO010000168.1 GCA_031292655.1 Geothrix sp. | reverse complement strand
GCCAGGGTCGAGGCCCAGCGCACCGGCTCGATCCCGGGACGGTAGGCCTCATCGCGCAATTCCTCCAGGGAGGTGGCGATGGCCTCGGAAGCCCACAGGGCCTCGAACAGGCCCAGGCGGCCGTCGTAGCGCCCGCAGGTGCCCAGGAACAGGACGCCCTCGGGCCGCCGTTCCATCAGCAATCGCGCGGTGGCGGCGGCGGCGGTGACGGCCCCCACGCCCACGGTGGCCGCCTCCCAGCCCTCGGGCGGATGACTGGCGAGGGGCCCCAGCTCGGGCGCGAAGGCGGACAGGAGGAGACGCATCCCGAGATTCTACAGGTGATCGATGGCCCAGGCCGCCACGGGAATGGAAAGCCCGTTGCCCAGCAGCCGGTAGCGGGCTTCCAGGGACAGGGACTCCGGGAACCGGAATCCGGCCGGCAGCCCGAGGAGCCGCGCGACTTCAGATGGAGAGAAGCGCCGCACCCCCCGCTCGGTCTGCAGGAAGGGTCCGCTGCCCACGAAACGCCGGCCGTAGCCGCCGATGAAGCAGGTGCTGCGGCGATCCTCGGGCACCACCAGGTCCAGTCCATGGCGATGGCGGGCCAGGACCTCGGGGGGCAGGTAGAGCCGCTCGTCCTCCTCCGCATCCAGGAATTCCGCCAGGGGACCCGGTAGGAGATCCGGCATCGGGAGCGCCTTCAGGGGCCTCCGCGAGGCCACGACGAACACGCGGGGCCGCTGGTTGGGCAGGCCGAAGCGGCTGGAGCAGGCCTGGAGGTCCAATGGGTGCATCCCATGGGCCCGAATGCGTTCCGACAGCAGGGCATGGGCGTCCGAGCCCAGGAATCCCCCCACGTTTTCCAGCACCAGGCGGTCCGGCGGGGCCTGCGGAAAGAGGTCCATGAGGTGGCGGAAGGCCCTGGACCGCAGATCCGAAAGGCCCTGATGGTTCCCCATGCGGCAGAAGGGCTGGCAGGGCGGGCTCAGGAGCCAGGTATCGGCCCCGAGGTCCGCCAGTTCCCTTGCGGGCCAGGTGGCCAGTTCCCGGGCCCGGGGCTCCTGCCCGTGGTTGAGGGCGTAGGTGGCGTTGGCGGCCTCGCTCACGTCGTAGGCCGCCAGGACGCTCCCCCGGTCCCGAAGCGCGTACCGCCAGCCGCCCAGGCCCGAGAACAGCTCCAGCACCCGCATCAGCCGCAACCGCAGCCGCCGCCACAGCCGCCGCATGCGGCGGCCTGAAGGGTGGTGCCCTTCCCGAGGGTGCGGCCCTCGAGAAAGAGGCGCAGGGCCATGAGCAGACCCGCGCCCGCGTCGGCCCAGGGGAACCAGGAACCCAGCAGACCGCCCGCCAGGAGCAGCGCGGCCAGTTCAAGCATGGCTCGGGTCCGGGCCCGGTCCAGGTCCAGGGCCGGGTGGAGTCCGGCGAGGCTCCGCTTGGCCAGCCAGAGGGAGGCCTCGAGTCCGGCGGCGAGCACGGCCAGACCCAGGCTTGTGGGTCCGGCTTGGGGGGCGCGATCACCCAGCAGGGCCGAGATCGAGACCATGGCCAGGCCCAGGGCCAGGAGGCGCAGGAGATGGCTCAGGACCCTCAGGGTCACGCGGTCCCGCTCCAGCCCGCTGTTGCCGAGCCCTTCCCGGATGCGCCCGCCCAGGCTCAGGGCCGGCGGCACCTGCAGGAGGCTCGCCGCGCCGAAGCCCCACAGGGCGATGGCGCCTTCCGCAAGACCCAGCCAGAGGGTGGCTCCCCCCAGGACCAGGCCCAGCAGGGCCGTCAGGAGGGAGAGGCGGGAAGCCTGGGAACCCTCCACCTTCATCGGGTCAGCTTCCGGTACTTGATGCGGTGGGGATCGAAGGGCTTCAGACCCAGGACATCTTTCCGGTATTGCTCGTACTGGCTGTAGTTCCCGTCGAAGAACTGCACCTGGGAATCGCCCTCGAAGGCCAGGATGTGCGTGGCCAGGCGGTCCAGGAACCAGCGGTCGTGGCTCACCAGGACGGCGCTGCCGGCGAAGGACTCGATGGCCTCCTCCAGGGCACGCATGGTGTTCACATCCAGGTCGTTGGTGGGTTCGTCGAAGAAGAGCAGGTTGGATTCGCTCTTCAGGGTAAGCGCGAGGTTGAGGCGGTTCTGCTGGCCGCCGCTCAGTTCGGAGACCTTCTTCTGCTGGGAATCGCCGGAAAAGCCGAAGCGGCTGAGCCAGGCGCGGGCGTTGATGAGCTTGCCGCCCAGCTCGATCTGCTCGTAGCCCCCCGATACTGCCTCGAACACGGTCTTGTCGGGGTTGAGGTTGGCGCGGAGCTGATCGACGTAGGCCATGCGGACCGTTTCGCCGAGACGGATGGTGCCGGAATCCGGCCGCTCCTGGCCCGTGAGCAGGCGCAGCAGGGTGGACTTGCCGGCGCCGTTGGGACCGATGACGCCGAGGATGCCGGCCCGGGGGATGGCGAAGCTGAGGTTCTCGAAGAGCACGCGGTCGCCGTAGGCCTTGGAGACGCCCTCCAGTTCCGCCACGAGATCGCCCAGGCGGGGGCCGCTGGGGATGTAGATCTCCAGCTCCTGCTCCTTCTGGCGGCCCTCCTCGCCGGCCAGCCGCTCGTAGTTGGCGATGCGGTCTTTGCTCTTGGCGTGCTGGCCCTTCGGCGACATGCGGATCCACTCCAGCTCGCGCTCCAGGGTCTTCTGCCGCTTCTGGTCCGACTTCTCCTCCCGGGCCAGGCGACCCTGTTTCTGCTCCAGCCAGCTGGAGTAGTTCCCCTTCCAGGGGATGCCTTCGCCGCGGTCCAGCTCGAGGATCCACTCGGCCACGTGGTCCAGGAAGTAGCGGTCATGGGTGACGGCGATCACCGTGCCCTGGTAGTCCTGGAGGTGCTTTTCCAGCCAGGCCACAGTCTCGGCATCCAGGTGGTTGGTGGGCTCGTCCAGCAGCAGGATGTCGGGCTTCTGGAGCAGCAGACGGCAGAGGGCCACGCGGCGGCGCTCGCCACCGGAGAGTACGCTGATCTTGGTGTCGGGGTCCGGGCAGCGCAGGGCGTCCATGGCCTGCTCGAGCCGAGAGTCGAGATCCCAGCAGTCGTGGGCGTCAATCTTCTCCTGCAGCTCGCCCTGCTTGGCCAGCAGCACCTCCATGTCCGCGTCGGGATCGGCGAACTGGTCGCTGATGGCGTTGTAGTCCTTCAGCCAGCCCACCTGCTCGGCGGCGCCTTCCTCCACGATCTCGCGCACGGTCTTGTCGGGGTCGAGCTGGGGTTCCTGGTCGAGAATCCCCGTCGTGTAGCCCTTGCTGAGGACGGCCTCTCCGTTGAAGTCGTGGTCCACGCCCGCCATGATGCGCAGCACGGTGCTCTTGCCGGATCCATTGAGACCCAGGACCCCGATCTTCGCACCGTAGAAGTAGCTGAGGGAGATGTCCTTGATGACGGGCTTGTTGTTGTAGATCTTGCTGACCCGCATCATCGAGTAGATGATCTCGGGCTGGTCGCTCAGGGGCTTGGCCATGGGACATCCGACAAAAAGGCCGTGCAGTGGCACGGCCTTTCCAGGATAGCGGAAGAATCTCTCTATTGTTCCAGGGCCGCCTGGGCCGCCGCCAGGATGGCGATGGGCACGCGGTAGGGGCTGCAGCTGACGTAGTCCAGCCCCACTTTGTGGAAGAAGACCACGCTCCGGGGATCGCCGCCGTGCTCGCCGCAGACGCCCAACTTGAGGCCCGGGCGGGCCGCTCGGCCCTTTTCGCAGGAGATGCGCACCAGCTCGCCGATGCCCTCCTGATCGAGGCTCTGGAAGGGATCCTCCTCCAGGATCTTCTTCCCCACGTACTCCGGCAGGAAGGTGCCCGCATCGTCGCGGCTGAAGCCGAAGCCCATCTGGGTGAGGTCGTTGGTGCCGAAACTGAAGAACTCGGCCTCCTGGGCGATGCGGTCCGAGGTGAGGGCCGCGCGGGGGATCTCGATCATGGTGCCGATGGGGCAGGCGAACTGGGTGCCGCGCTCCTGGTTCACCAGCGCGATCTCATCGAGCATCTCGGTCTTGGTGTAGGCCAGCTCGCGCACGGTCCCGATGAGGGGGACCATGATCTCGGGAATGGCCTTGATGCCCTTGCCGGCCACATTCAGCGCCGCTTCGGCGATGGCACGGACCTGCATGCGGATGATCTCGGGGAAGGTGATCCCGAGGCGGCAGCCCCGGTGGCCCATCATCGGGTTGAATTCATGCAGCTGGGCCACCCGGCGTTCCACGGTGCCCAGGTCCACCCCCAGCACCTCGGCCATTTCCCGCTGGCCCGGTTCATCCTGGGGCAGGAACTCGTGGAGGGGCGGGTCCAGCAGGCGGATGTTCACGGGCAGGCCGTTCATGGCCGTGAAGATGCCCTCGAAATCCTCGCGCTGCATGGGCAGCAGCTTCGCCAGGGCCTTCTTGCGGCCTTCGGTGTCGGCGGCGAGGATCATCTCGCGCACGGCGATGATGCGATCTCCCTCGAAGAACATGTGCTCCGTGCGGCAGAGGCCGATGCCCTCCGCGCCGAAGGCCCGGGCAACCGTCGCATCGTGGGGCGTGTCCGCATTGGTGCGGACCTTCATCCGCTTGGCCTCATGACTCCAGGCCATAACCTTGGCGAAGCGCTGGTAGAGTTCGCTGTCCCCGGCCTTCAGGCGATTGTCGACCAACACCTGGTTGACTTCAGAGGGATGGGCGCTGAGCTTACCCACGAACACTTCGCCCGTGGACCCGTCCATGGAAACCCAGTCCTCACCGGCCTTGAGCTCGCAGTCGCCGACCCTCACGACCCCGCGATCCAGGTCGATCTGAAGGGCGGATGCACCACATACACAGGGCTTGCCCATGCCGCGGGCCACCACGGCCGCGTGGCTGGTCATGCCGCCGCGGGCCGTCAGGATGCCCTGGGAGGCCACCATGCCCGAGATATCCTCGGGGCTCGTCTCCACGCGAACCAGCACCACAGGACCTTCCTGAGCCATCTTCTCGGCCTGGTCTGCGGTAAGAGCGATCCGCCCTGTGGCCGCACCAGGACCCGCATTGAGTCCCTTCGTCAGCAACTTCCCTTCCTTGCGGAGCCGGTCCTTTTCCTTGGGATCGAAGACCGGGGCCAGCAGCTGGGAAAGGCTGTCGGCATCGATGCGCCTGAGGGCCGTGTGGCTGTCGATGAGGCCCTCATCCACCAGGTCGATGGCGATCCGGATGCTGGCCATGGCTGTCCGCTTGCCATTGCGGGTCTGCAGCAGGAAGAGCTTCCCGCGCTCGATGGTGAATTCGATATCCTGCATGTCCTTGAAGTGCGTTTCCAGGCGCTTGCAGGTGGCGTCCAGTTCCGCGAAGGAGCCGGGCATGGCCTCCTCGAGACTCTTCAGCCCCGTGCCTTCTGCCTGGACCCGGGTGATGGGCTGGGGCGTGCGAATGCCTGCCACCACATCCTCGCCCTGGGCATTGATGAGGTACTCCCCGTAGAACAGGCGCTCGCCGGTGGCCGGATCCCGCGTGAACGCCACGCCCGTGCCGCAGTCATCGCCCATGTTGCCGAAGACCATGCTCTGCACGTTGACGCCCGTGCCCCAGTCATCGGGGATGCGGTGCAGGCGACGATAGGTGATGGCGCGTCCGGTGTTCCAGCTTTCGAAGACCGCGCGGATGGCGCCCCACAGCTGCTCCATGGGATCCTGCGGAAAGGCCTGGCGCGTCTCTTCGAACACGATCTCTTTGTAGGCAGCAACAACCCCGTGCCAATCCTCGGCGCTGAGCTGCGTGTCGAGATGTTTGCCCAGCCGCTCCTTGGCGCGTTCCAGTTCGGCCTCGAAAAGGGCGTGCTCGACGCCAAGCACCACGTTGCTGTACATCGTGATGAACCGGCGGTAGGAGTCCCACGCGAAGCGGGGGTTGCCACTGGCGCGTTCCAGGGCGGCCACGGTCTTATCGTTGAGTCCCAGGTTGAGAACGGTGTCCATCATGCCTGGCATGGAGACACGGGCCCCGGAGCGAACCGAGAGAAGCAGGGGGTTCTCGGCGGCCCCAAATCCGCAGCCGCGCACCGTCTCGAGCCATTTGAGCGCCTCGAGGACTTCTGCCCTCAGGGCCTCGTTAAGTTGCCGCCCGTTCGTGTAGTAGGCGCTGCACTGTTCGGTGGTGAGCGTGAAACCAGGTGGCACCGGGATGCCAAGACCCGCCATTTCGGCCAGGTTGCACCCCTTTCCTCCGAGCAGGTTGCGCATGCTGGCGCTTCCTTCGTTGCGGTTACCCCCGAAGGTGTAAACACCTTTGTTCATTCGTTCCTCCACGCGGAACATATAGTGTATACGGCGGAGGCGCATATTTCCCCCACGGATACGCACGAGCGGTACATAAAAAACGGGCCACCTGTTGGGGTGACCCGTTCGTTTTAACGTCGCAGCGACCTACTTTTCCACTCCTGTGCAGAGCAGTATCATCGGCCCTCCAAGTCTTAACTGCCGTGTTCGGGATGGGAACGGGTGTGACACTTGGGGAAAAGCCACG
>JARLGO010000167.1 GCA_031292655.1 Geothrix sp. | reverse complement strand
TCAAGGTTTCGCGGCCACTTCCGTTTTGGCGTGCCCAGAGGCTCGCCATGGATTCTCCCGGTACCAGCGCTGGTTGCAAGCAGGAACTTCGGCCACCCCCGTGTCCGGCCTGCGGGGTCATCGGCTGGTGGAACGGGTGGGTCCTCGTCGCCCAGATGGTGGTGGACGCGGCCGGGGTCGCAGAAAGGCTGGTGGAGGTGCCGCGCCACCGGGCCCGCTGCAAGGTCACCGACTGCCCCTGCGGGAGCTGGACGATCTATGAGGCCGGTGGCTACCCCCATCGGGCCTTCACCCTGGCGGTGGCGACCGCGGCCATCGCGGAGTTGACGCTCGACGCGGCGGCGACCCTGACCTCCGTGGCCCGGCATTGGGACTGCGACCGCCGGACCGTGGCCCGCTGGCGGACCTGGGTGGCCGGGATCGCCGCGCCAGCGGCCCTTGCCAAGCTCTGCAGCCAGCTGGACCCGGACGGTCTCCCGGCCCCGGAGCCGGAGGGCGTGGCCACGCCCGGGCTGGTGCTCCTCCTGCTGGAATGCCTGGCGCGGCTGCTCCGGGTGCACGGGGTGGCCCTGGAGGCCGGCCCCGGTTTGGGGGCGCTCCTGCGCCACCAGTTCGAACGGTTCCGGGTCGTGTCCTGGCTGACCCGAGGCTCCCCGGCGTTGCTCATGGTCGGGGGCATGGCCCTGGGTTAAACCGGGAACATGACCAAACAGATGAACGACCCGCTTACCATCGCCGCCTTCCGGTTCCGTCTCCTCGCTGCCGCCATCGAAGCGGAAGGCGAAGGCGTGGCCGCCGCCCTCAGGGAGTCCGCCGCCAGGCCCCACCGGCACCCCGATGGCCGGGAGGTCCACGTCGCCCTTTCCACCTTGTGGGCCTGGCTGGCGATGCATCGCCGGGGCGGCCTGCTGGCCCTGCAGCCCACCCGGCGCAAGGACAAGGCCTGCCTCAGGGCCTTCCCGGAGACCATCCTGGCCTACGCCGTGCGGCTCCGGCGGGAAAACCCGCAGCGTTCCACCCGGACGGTCATCGACATCATGGTCCGCGATGGCGTGGTGGCGCGAGGGCAGGTGGCCCGCTCCACCCTGGACCGCCATCTGGACCGGCTCGGCAGTTCCCGGCGGCACCGGGGCACCCTGGCCAAGGCCGTGTTCCGTCTGATCGAGACCAAGGCCCCCATGGAACTGGTGGTCGGCGACTTCCACCACGGCCCCTACGTCCGGGTCGGCCCCGACGACGAGGTCAAACGCGCCCTGTTCCTGGGTTTCATCGACCACTTCAGCCGGCTGATCGTGGAGGGGCGCTACTACCTCAACGAGGATTTTGCCGCCCTGCGCTTCGGTTTCCGACAGCTCCTGGCCGTGCACGGCATGCCGGTGAAGCTGTATCTGGACAACGGCTCCGCCTTCCACGCCATCCGTTTCCACGCCGCCTGCGACAGCCTGGGCATCCAGTTGCTGCATTCCAAGCCCTACGTGGCCGAGAGCCGCGGTGTGATTGAGCGTTTTAACCGCACCCTCAAGGAGCAGTTCGAGAGCGAGGTCCGGGTGCGGGAGATCACGCCGACCCTGGACGAACTGAATGCCTGGCTCCAGGCCTGGCTCGCCGAGCGATACCACGGTGAAGCCCATGCCATGACCGGCGTAAGTCCCGCCGAGCGCTTCGCCCAGGAGGCCGTGGGCCGGCCGGCGCCGTCCATGAAGGAGGTGGAGGAATGCCTCCGGCTGCGGGAGACCCGCACCGTGCACCGCAAGCTGTCCACGGTGGAGGTCGAGGGCCAGCGGTTCTCTGTCACCCCGACCCTGCGCGGCCGCAAGGTGCAGGTCCTTTACGACCCCAACGACTTCGCCTACGTCATCATCGTCTACGACGGCCGGGTCATCGAACATGCCTTGCCCCACCAGCGGGGCGTGGCCCCGGAACAGCCTGAGCCAGAACTCCCCCTCACGGGCCGGTGCGCCGACTACCTCGGCCGCCTGTTGGCCGACCACGAGGCGCATCGGCGCACGGAACTGGCGGCGCTGCGTCTCCAAGTGCCGGCCGCGGCGGAGCTGGACCTGCCTGGCCTGGTGGCCCTGCTGGAAGCCTGCCGCGGGGCGACCCTCACCGACCCGGAACGCAGCGAAGCCGCGGCGTTCCGCCGTCGCCTGCGTCCTCTGGACGCCGGCGAGGCCCGGCAGGGCCTGGAAGGCGCCCGGCGCCGGTTCGGCCCCGGCCTGCACCTCAGCCAATACCTCCAGGCCCTGGAAGCCCAGTTGGTCCGGACCCGCACCGCGGCCAAAAAGGCCGCCATCCCGAAAGGAACCCAACCATGACGACCCTGCTGGAACAGTTCGGTTTCACCCAACAGCCCTTCCCAAGGGTGCCCGCCGATGACGCCCTGCTCCGGCACAAGGGCCTGGAGGAGGTTCTGGCCAAGCTGAACTTCGCCCTGGAGCGGGACACCATCGCCCTGCTGGTCGGCGAGAGCGGCTGCGGCAAGTCCACGGCGCTGTCCCTGTTCGCCAAGTCCCTGGAGGCGTCGTCCTACCAATTGGTGGCGCTCTCGCTCACCACC
>JARLGO010000016.1 GCA_031292655.1 Geothrix sp. | reverse complement strand
TCATCCTTGCGGAACTTCGGGGGGCAGGGCGCGGAGCTCTGGTGCGAGGGCGGCGAGGCGGGCTTCATCCTCCGCATGATCACGGAAAGCGTCGACCTGCGCGACCGGGTCCGCTGGTTCACGACCCTGGTCTCCAGCTCGGCGTCCCTGCCCGCCGTGCACCGGGCCCTGCGGCAGGCGGAGGCCCTGGACATCCGCACGGTGGCCATGACCCAAGGCCAGAAGCAGAGCCGCTTCGTGGCTTGGACCTTCCTGACTGCCGACGCCCGCCGGGCCTTCCACTCCGGACCTTGAGGCCCTGCGGGCCGCCCCCGCCGGGGCCACGATCCACCGGCTGCTTTGAACCCTTGATGAGGCCTCCCATGTTCCTGCTCCGCCGCCTGCCCGCCTGCCTGGCCCTGCTGATGCTGGGCGCGCTGTCCCTGCGCTTGGGCCTTGGCTTTTTGGCCGCCGTGCCCCTCACGCTGCTGCTCCTGGGGCTGCTGTTCATCCCCCGGGCGGTCCCGCAGAGGATCGCCTCAGTGGTGGTGGGGTGCGGCGCCCTCGCCTGGGTGGGCATGGCCTGGCTGCGCATCCAGCAGCGCCTCGGAGAGGGCCTGCCCTGGACGCGTCTCGCCATCATCTTCGCCGCAGTGGCGCTTTTCACCGCCTGGGCCGCGTGGCTGCTGTGGAAAGAGGAGAAATGATTCATCCACCAATTCACACAGATTGAAAAAGTGATTTCATATTCTGTGGAATCTGTGGACTGACGCCTTTCAAAAAATGGACCAGCCCGTGCGGGTGGTGAAGCGGTCCAGCGCCTCGACGCCGGCCACGCCATTGCCGTGGGGATCGAGGGCCGGGCTCCACACGCAAAGCACGCCGCGCTCCGGTAGCACGGCGAGGATGCCGCCGCCCACGCCGCTCTTGCCGGGCAGGCCCACGCGGTAGGCAAAATCCCCGGCGGCATCATAGGTGCCGCAGGTGAGCATGATCGAATTGATGCGCTTGGATTCGCTGCGGGTCAGCAGGCGGGAGCCATCCGCCCGCAGGCCGTGGTTGGCAAGAAAGAGGCCCGCCTTCGCCAGGTCCGCGCAGCTCATGGCGAGGCTGCACTGGCGGAAGTAGTGGTCGAGCACCCGCTCCACCGGGTTCTCCAGGTTGCCGCAGCTGGCCATGAAGTGCGCCAGGGCCGCGTTTCGATGCCCGTGCCCCGCTTCCGAGGCGGCCACCTCGGGATCGATGTCCACCGCCAGGTTGCCGCTTTCGGCGCGCAGGAAGTCCCGCAGGGCCCCCAGGGAATCCCCCGTCAGCGAGAGCAGGCGATCGATGAGGATGAGCGCTCCCGCATTGATGAAGGGGTTGCGCGGGATGCCCCTTTCGTACTCGAGCTGCACCAGCGAATTGAAGGCGCTGCCCGAAGGCTCCCGGCCCACGCGCTGCCACAGCGCCTCCCCGTCCCGGGCCAGCACCAGGGCCAGGGAAAAGGCCTTGGACACGCTTTGGATGGAAAAGGGCATGCGCCAGTCGCCGCTGCCGTAGAGCCGTCCATCGGTCATGGCGAGGGCGATGCCGAAGCGGGTCGGATCCACTGCGGCCAGCGCCGGGATGTAGTCCGCCACCTTCCCCTGGGCCGCGTAGGGCGCCGCTTCACCAGCCAGGTCATCGAGAAGGGCTTGAAGGTTCATGGAACCGAGGATAGCCACAGATGAACACGGATGAACACGGATGAACTCAGATGATCAGAATGAGTGCCCATCCGTGTTCATCTGTGTTTATCTAGTGCGGCAATCTTTCCATAAGGGAGTGGCCATGAGCACGAAGCAGGAGCGAAGTGCCACTTTGGCGAAGCTGAAGCCCGAAGGGTGCGGCACAGGAGGTGCCGCATGACGCCCCTTGCCGCCGACCTCCTGGTGCTGTTCCGCCGCGACCTCCGCTGCTTCATTCGCGAGGTCGAGGCCTTTCCCGATGATGCGACGCTCTGGCGCACCCTGCCGGGCCTCCGCAACAGCGCGGGGAACCTGGCCCTGCACGTGGCGGGGAACCTGCGCTCCTATGTGGGCGGCGTGCTGGGCGGCACCGGCTACCAGCGGGACCGCGAGGGAGAGCTCGGCCAGCGGGAGGGCTCCCGGGCCGAAGTCGTCGCGGCCCTGGAGGGTGCCCTCCTCGAAGTCGAGCTCGGCCTGAAGGCCGTGACGGAGGCCGCCCTGGCGGCCCCCTTCCCCATGGCCGTGGGCGGCCTCCAGCCGGTCACGGGGCGCTTCCTGCTGCACCTGGCCTCCCACCTGGCCTTCCACCTGGGCCAGGCGGGCTATCTGCGCCGGGCCCTCACGGGCGACGGGACCTCCACGGGAGGCATGGCCATCAAAGACCTTGTGCCTTGAGTCGCCCCCCCGATGAAGGCAGAATCGCCCTCAGCTGCTGAAGGAGCTTCCATGACGTTCACCGGGAATGTGGCACTGGTCACCGGCGCCAGCCGGGGCATCGGCGCGGCCACGGCCAGGGCGCTGGCGGCCAGGGGCGCCGCCGTGGCGGTCAATTATTTCGGTTCGGAGGCGGCAGCCCGAGGCGTCGTGGGCGAGATCCAGGCCGCCGGTGGCCGCGCCCTCGCCGTGAAGGCCGATGCCCGGGACCGGGCCCAGGTGGAGGCCATGGCGGCAACGGTGAAGGCGGAACTCGGCCCCATCGGCCTCCTCGTGTTGAACGCCTCCATCGGCTTCCCCATGGCCGGCATCCTCGAATATCCATGGGAGGCCTTCCAGGCCAAGCTGCTCGGGGAACTGGGGGCCGCCTTCCATGGCTGCCGGGCCGTGGCGCCCCAGATGCTGGAGCGTCAGGGCGGCGCCATCGTGGCCATCACCAGCGGGCTGGCCCGGAATCCGGGCTGGGGCTTTTGCGCCCACAGCGCCGCCAAGGCCGGCCTGGAAGGCTTCGTGCGGGCCCTGGCCTTCGAGCTGGGTCCCATGGGCATCCGGGTGAATGCCGTCACACCCGGCCTCACCCTGACGGATGCCACGGCCGGGATCCCCGACAAGCACAAACAGGCGGTCGCGGCGCAGGCCCCGCTGCGGCGCAACGGCCAGGCCGAGGACGTGGCCGAGGCCGTCGTGGGCCTCCTGCAGGCGGGCTTCGTCACCGGTGCGACCCTGCCAGTCAATGGTGGAGGCTACGTCTTCTGAAGCGACCGGTGGCCCGGTCAGGTCCCGCCCGCCGGGGTATGATCCGGATACGTCCCCGAGGAGCCCATGCCCCCTACCCTTCGCGCAGGCCTGATCCTCGGCCTCAGTGTGGCCGCCTGGTCCCTCGTCATGGGCCTCACGGGCTGGTTCAAGCACCCGACCCTGTGGATCATGGCCTGGCTGGTCGTCCCCTTGCAAATCGGAATCCTGCTCTGGACCCTGCGGGACCTGGCCCCCACGAATGGCTATGGCCGCCAGGTGTGGAACGGCGTCAGCGCCTCGCTGCTGGGCTCCATGATCATCTACGCGGCCAGCTTCCTCTTCACCACCCACGTGTTTCCGCATTACTTCCAGGATCTCGAGACCTTGGGCCGGCAGATCATGGCAAGGCAGGGCCTGAGCCCGGCGCAGATCGAAGCCGCGGTGCGGGCCCAGGCCCCCATGCAGACGCCCCGCGCCAGCGCCATGGCCGGCGCCATCGGCACCGTGGTGACGGGTTCCTTCACGTCTGTGCTCGGGGCGCTCTGGCTGCGGAAGAAATGAGGCTCTGGCTCACCGCTCGGAACGGATCTCGGCCACGAGGTCGAGGGGGAAGCGCCGTCCCCGAAGGGCGTCCTCCAGGCAGCGCAGCACCCAGCCTGAGCGCAGCGAAGCAGAGGCCAGTTCCTCGCGGGTGAGCCAGTGGCAGCGGAGGATGGCGGGATCCTCGGGCGCGGCCACGGCGGCTTCCGGCACGGTGCCCGCGAAGCACACGCGAAAGTAGTCGCTGCCGTTGGCGGCCTTCAGCGGGTAGAGCCCCACGATCGCCTCGGGTGTGAAGGCCAGCCCCGTCTCCTCGCGGACCTCGCGGCGCACAGCATCGAGGACCGATTCACCGGACTCCACGTGGCCCGCGGGCTGGTTGAGGACGGGGAGACCCGTCACCTTGTCCGGCTCTTCGACGAAGAGGAAGCGCCCCTGGCGCTCGATGACGGCCGCGACCGTGAGGGCCCACATGCGAGCGGGCCCTAGACCTTGAAGAAGAGGAAGAACCCGTTGGCGAAGTAGACCAGGCCCACAATGCCGACGACGAGGCCCAGCCAGTAGACCGGCTGCTTCTTCATCAGGGCGGCGATGGAGGACAGGAGGATGGCGATCTGCAGGTAGATCACCGCCAGGCCGAAGGGCGCGCCATGCTTCGTGGCATCATCCCGCTCCCGCTCGATGGACTCGGCCTTCTCCTTGATCTCAGCCTTCTCCTTGTCGTACTTGACGACCTTCGCCTTGGTGTCTTCCAGGGCCTTGCGGGCATCCTCCAGGGCCGCGCTGTTGCCCTTGCCGCCCTCCAGCAGCTTGACCTCGCGGACCAGATGCTCGCGGTCCATCTCGTAGAGGTTCCCCTTGATGCTCTTGGCCTGGTAGTAGGCCCACTGGTCCGAGGCCTGGTTTTGGCGCAGCACCGAGCGCGTGCTGTAGCCGCCGCCCTTGAAGGTGGCCAGCGTCGCGCACACCGCCAGGATGACGGTGGTAAGGGCCAGCAGGTTCAGCCAGGGTTCTTTCTTGTCGTCCGCCATGGGCACTCCTTCGGTCCCTTAATGATTACCATAGGACCCATCTCCATCGCTTGATCCACCCCGGGGGAGGCCTATGGTGGACTCTGGAGCTTTTCGGGATGTGCGTCGATTGCCGCAGTCCTCCTCCGATCATCGGGATCTCCTGGCTTCCACGACGGGCAGGCGCTGCCTACGCCCCAATCTGAGGAGGACTCCCATGCTCCACCGCGCCGCCCTTTGCGTCGGGATCAATCAGTATCAGCACCTCCCTTCCTCGGCCTTGAAGGGATGTGTGAACGACGCCCAGGACATGGCCTTGCTGCTGAAGGACCTGCTGGGCTTCGAAGGTTCCGACATCACCCTGCTGACCGACCAGGCCGCCACCAAGGCAAACCTCATGCGGGAACTGCAACGCATGGTGGAGGGCGCCTTAATGGGCCGGTACGACCACCTGGTCTTCAGCTTCTCGGGCCACGGCACCCAGGTGCCGGACCTGAACCTCGACGAATTCGACCGGGCCGACGAGGCCTTCTGCCCCCATGACCTGGCTCAGCGCGGCTCCGAATGGGACCGCGACCACCTCATCGTGGATGACGAGCTGCACGACCTCTTCGTGAAGCTCCCCTCGACCGTGATCCTGGAGGTGTTCCTCGACACCTGCCACAGCGGTACCGGGCTGCGGGCCGCGGACCTGCTCCTGGACCGCAGGCCCCGCTACCTGCCGCCGCCCACCATCGAGGCTTTCCGCGACCTTGAGTACCGCCGGGCCCGCCCGGGGCACCTCAAGCTGTTGGAGAAGGGGCACTCCCACCACATCCTCTGGAGCGCCTGTAAGGAAAGTCAGAC
>JARLGO010000166.1 GCA_031292655.1 Geothrix sp. | reverse complement strand
TCACCGGCGGCGGCCAGGGAGCGGATGGCGCCCTCCACATCGATGGCTCCGAGGTAGGCGTCGATGGCGGTGATGTCGATGTCCGCGGCACCTACGCCTCCAGTCTCCCGCAGCCGGGCCGCGGCCGGATGGGTGTAGGCCTTGGGCAGCTTCTGATCCGCGAACCAGGAATCGGCGATGAAGCGCCCAGTGCCGGAGGGGTTCAGGACATCGCCGCCCCATAGCGTGTCGATGCCGAGGATGGCCTTGGCGCAGGTGCGGGCGAGCGTCTTCTCGTTCATGGCGTCTCCTCCTCGGTGTGCGCTGCGCGGATGCTCCGCTTGGGCAGGGCCTCCTTCAGCAGGCTCCGCGTCTCCCGGATCATGGCCGTCGTGTCCTCCCAGCCGAGGCAGGCGTCCGTGACGGAGCAGCCATATTTGAGCGTGGAGAGGTCCGCCGGGATGGGCTGGTTGCCTTCCACCAGGAAGCTCTCCACCATGGCGCCGATGATGGATCGGTTGCCCCGGAGGATCTGGTGGACGCAGTCCTGGAGGACCAAGGGCTGGAGGCGCGGGTTCTTGAGGCTGTTCGCATGGGAGCAGTCCACGACCAGGTTCTCCGGCAGACCGGCCTTCCGGAGGGCGGCCTCCGCCAGGGAGATGCTGACGGTGTCGTAATTGGGGCGCCCGCTCCCCCCCCGCAGCACCAGGTGTCCGTGGGGATTGCCCCTGGTGCGGACGATGGCGGCCAGGCCCTGGTCGTTGATGCCCAGGAAGCTGTGGGGATGGGAGGCCGACAGGATCCCGTTCACGGCCGCGCCCAGGTCGCCGTCCGTGGCGTTCTTGAAGCCCACCGGCGTGGAGAGGCCGCTGGACATCTCCCGGTGGGTCTGGGATTCGGAGGTCCGGGCCCCGATGGCCGTCCAGGCGATGAGGTCGCCCAGGTACTGGGGGGTGATGGGATCCAGGGCCTCGGTGGCCGCGGGCAGGCCGATCTCCCCGATCCGGAGCAGGAATTCCCGGCCCTTGCGCACGCCCTCCTCGATGTGGAAGGAGTCGTCCATCCGCGGATCGTTGATGAAACCCTTCCAGCCGACGGCGGTGCGGGGCTTCTCGAAATAGACCCGCATGACCAGCAGCAGGGTGTCGGAGACCTCGTCCGACAGGGCCTTGAGCCGCTCCGCGTAGTCGAGCCCGGCCACGGGGTCGTGGATGCTGCAGGGCCCTACCACCACCATGAGTCGAGGATCCTCCCGGGCGAGGATGCGCTGGAGGTGGCGGCGGCCGGTCGCGACGGTTTCCGCCACCGCATCGGACACGGGCAGGGCCGCATGGATCTCCTCAGGGGAGGGCATGCGGTCGAAGGCGTCGATGTTGAGGTTCTCAAGGGCCTGGTGGGTCATGGTCGCGGCTTTCCAAGGGGAAACAAAAACCCCGATCCGTTCAAGGGATCGGGGTGGATGATGGGGGTCCAAAAAGGCTAGAAGGAATCCCGACCGCTCCACGCGCGATCCGCGTAGACAGGCCAATAATGGTTGGACAACCGAGGGGTCATGGGACTTCCAGAGTCTTTCATCCTGGCGCAGGGGGCCGGGACGGTCAAGGTGGGCGCCGGCCCCCGAAGAGCGGGCCCCCCTTATCGTTCTTTTATACAAAAATGTCATTAGTTGTATTCGATATTACAATTTTGTATAATTTCAAATCGGAGGCCCCATGACCGCTTCGGAGGATGCCCTTCAACTATCGCCCCTGCTGGAATTGAGTCATGCCTTGGCGGCTTCCGATATCCGATCGGCCCTGCCTCGGGTCCTGGAGATCCTGGCGGAGGCCTTCGGGGCGCTGAATGGCGCCATCCTGCTGGCGGATGAGGAGGGGAAGGGGCTTCGGATCGAGGCCGCCCGAGGCCTCTCCCGCCAGGCGGTGGAGCGGGCCCACTACAAGGCCGGCGAGGGCATCAACGGGCGGGTGCTGGCCAGCGGCAAGGCGGTCGTCCTGCCCCAGGCCAGCCAGGAGCCGCTGTTCCTGGATCGGACCGGCGTGCTCAAGGAACAGAAGCGGAAGAAGGTCGAGCTCTCCTTCTTTTGCGTGCCCGTGTTCCTGGACCAGAAGACCGCCGGGACCCTCTGCCTCACGGTCCCCTTCGACCGCCATCGCGACTACGACCGGGCCACCAAGCTGCTTCAGATCGCCGCCTCCATGGTGGGCCTGGCCATGAAGGTCGCGCGGCTCGTGGCGGCGGACCGGCAGCGGCTGGTGGAGGAGAACCAGCAGCTGCGCCTGGAGCTGCGGGAGCGCTACGACCTGCGGCACCTCATCGGGCACAGCCACGCCATGCAGCGGGTCTACGAGGCCGTGGCCCAGGCCGCGCCCAGCAGCACGACCGTGCTCATCCGGGGCGAATCCGGCACGGGCAAGTAACTGGTGGCCCATGCCCTGCACTACAACTCGCCCCGGGCGGAAAAACCCTTCATCAAGGTCAACTGCGGGGCCCTCCCGGAAAACCTCATCGAGTCCGAGCTGTTCGGCTATGAGCCCGGCGCCTTCACGGACGCCCGGCACCAGAAAAAGGGCCGCTTCGAGCTGGCCCACGGCGGCACGCTGTTCCTGGACGAGGTGGGGGAGCTGTCGCCGGCCACCCAGGTGAAGCTGTTGCGGGTCCTGCAGGAGCGGGAGTTCGAGCGGCTCGGCGGCGTGCGTCCCGTGAAGGTGGACGTGCGCCTCATCGCGGCCACCCACCGGGACCTGGAGGCCGCCGTGAGGGCCGGCACCTTCCGGGAGGATCTCTACTACCGCCTCCACGTCTTCGAGCTCTTCATGCCGCCCCTCCGGGAACGGCAGGCGGACATCCTGCTGCTGGCGGATCATTTTGTGGAGAAGATCGCCTCCGCCCAGGGCAAGGACGTCCGGCGCATCTCCACTTCGGCCATTGACATGCTGGTGGCCTACCACTGGCCCGGCAACGTGCGCGAGCTGGAGAACGCCATCGAGCGGGCCATCCTCGTCTCCGAGGGCGGAGTGATCCACGCCCACCACCTGCCGCCCTCCCTCCAGACGGCCGAGGTGTCCGGAACCCTGCCTGCGACGGGGCTGGGCGACGCGGTCGCCGCCTTCGAGCGGGACCTGCTCCAGGACACCCTCAAGTCGGCCCGGGGTAACCGGGCCCGCGCGGCCCGCCTGCTCCGGACCACGGAGCGGATCTTGAACTACAAGATCAAGAAATACGGCCTCGAACCCGAGCGCTTCAAGACGCCATGAGGGAGGGAGACCGGCGCTTGAGGCCAATATCTGACAATTTTGAATCAAAAAATTAAAAAATTACAATTTTGTTCACCTAGATTTTCCATCCGAACGCATTTATAAATATCTAATCAATGAAATAAAATGATATAGCTACAAGCGATTTGGGCGTCGGCCTTCCAGGCATAACCATTGCTCTGTTCTTCCCGGAATGGAAGTGATCCACCACTTCCTGCATCCAGGAGGAACTATGGCAGTACCAGAGGTGAAGAAGACGCTCGGGTTGACCGGAGTCACCGTCAACGCCATGGCCCTGATTGCGCCCGGGGCCTTCCTCTGGATCACCTTCCAGGTCCAGGCGTCCAACAAGGGCGGCGACACGGACATGTGGACGGGCATCGTCGCGGCCCTCATCGTGGCGCTGCTCACGGCGATCTCCTTCGCCGAGCTGGCGCGCAAGTACCCCGAGGCCGGAGCCGGCGGCTCCTACTATTTCGCCGAAAAGGCGTTCCTGGACCGGGACAAGGCGGCCCATCAGCGCTTCGCCCGTATCTCCAAGTTCCTCACGGGCTGGGCGGCCCACCTCTTCTACTGGGTCTACCCCGGCGTCATGGTGGCCTTCATGGCCACCTTGGTGGCCTACATCTTCAGCCAGTTCGGCATGACGCTCTCCGTTCCCTGGCAGATCGCCATTGCGGCGGTGTTCTCGGTCTTCGTGGGCTTCATCGCCGTCCGCGGCATCACCGGCAGCACGAACATCTCCATCGCCATCAACATCATCCAGCTGGTGTCCCTGGTGGGCTTCAGCATCCTCGCCATCCTCTTCCGGCTGAAGAACCCCCTGGGCGCCACCCAGTGGGCCCACCCCTCGGGCTTTTCCATCACCTGGCCCCACAGCCTCTCGGCCATGCTCTTCCAGTCCACCATCGCCATCCTCATCCTGGTGGGATTCGAGTCCTCCACCTCCCTGGCCGGTGAGGCCAAGAATCCCAAGCGGGACATCCCCCGCGGCGTGCTGCTCTCCCTCGTGATCCAGGGCCTCTTCGCCTACCTGCTGGAGTACTTCGCCGCGAACTACGCGGTAAGCGAAAAGCTGGTCAACATCGCGGCGGATGGCACCCGGACCACGGGTATGGCGGCCGCGGCCGCCTCCAGCGCCCCCATCGGGGACCTGGTCCGGCAGATCGGCGACACGATGCTGGGGGGCAACGGCTTCGCCCTCATGCTCGTGATCGCCGCCACCGTCGGCCTCGCCGTGCTCGGGACCACGCTGGCCGCCATCAACACCGCCGTGCGCGTCAGCTTTGCCATGGCCCAGGACAGCGAGATGCCGGGCCCCCTGGGCGCCCTGCACGGCCGGCACGCCACCCCCCATGTCGGGGTCTGGATCCTGGTGGTCGTCTCCGCCATCGTCGGCGCCATCGGTGTGCTCAACACCACCGCCCTGACCGCCATCACCCTGGCCTCGAACATCGGCACCTTCATCCTCTACGCCCTGATCTGCTTCCTGACCTTCGTCGCCTTCTCCGGCCGGAAGGAGTTCCACAGCGGCAAGCACGCCATCGTGCCCTTTCTCGGTTTGGTCGGAAACATCGGGCTGCTCGCGGGAATCGTCGTCATCGGCCTCACCGCCGCGGATCCCGTCAGCAAGAACGCCACTCGGTGGGCCATCTACTTCACCCTTGGCTGGGGCCTCGTGAGCGCCTTCTACCTCTGGTGGAACTCGAAGAAGACCGGCAAGGAAATCCTGCCTTCCCTGCAGGTTTCAAGGAGTTGATGACGAGCGATTCAAGTCCCGCGGGATTCTGCAGGGAGCGGGGTTCCGGCCCCCTCCCTGCGCCCTTTCCTGACCTGATCCAGGACCCATGATGGAATTGCCCCAGTTCGAAATCCACGGATT
>JARLGO010000165.1 GCA_031292655.1 Geothrix sp. | reverse complement strand
GCCGCTGAGCACCACGTCGCAGGGCGTGGCCTCGATGGTGGCTTCCAGGTCCCGGATCTGATGGTCGCCGTAGCCCATGGCGGGGAGGATGCCCCTCGCGTTGGGGTACTTCCGGTAGGTGGCGGCGATGGAGTCCACGGCGTAGGGTGCGGGGTCCACGATCTCCAGGGCCCCCGCGGCGCGGGCGGCCACGACGCCCGCGCCGTAGGTCATGGACCCGTGGGTGAGGGTCGGGCCGTCCTCGATGACCAGGGCACGCTTGCCCTTCACCAGGTCCGGCCGGTCGCAGGTGACGGGGCTGTTGGCGCGGAGGACGCGGGCCTTGGGGTTCACCTTCGCGGCGTTGGCCTCGATGGCGGCGATGTCGGCTTCCTTCGCGCTGTCGCACTTGTTGATGAGGATGAGATCGGCCCTGCGGAAGTTGGCCTCGCCCGGATGGTAGGCCAGCTCGTGGCCCGATCGCAGGGGATCGGCGATGCAGAGGTGCAGGTCGCTCTGGTAGAAGGGCAGGTCGTTGTTGCCGCCGTCCCAGAGGATCACGTCCGCCTCCCGTTCGGCGCTGCGGATGATCTGTTCGTAATCCACGCCCGCGTAGACCACGAAGCCGTTGTCGATGTGCGGCTCGTACTCCTCGCGCTCCTCGATGGTGCACTCGTGCTTGTCCAGGTCGGCGTAATCCGCGAAGCGCTGGCAGGCCTGCCGGGCCAGGTCGCCGTAGGGCATGGGATGGCGGATGGCGACCACCCGCAGGCCGAGCTTCTTGAGGATGCGGCTGATGTAGCGGGTGGTCTGGCTCTTGCCCGCGCCGGTGCGCACGGCGGTGATGCTGATGACGGGCTTCGAGGATCTGATCATGGTCCTGTCCGCCCCCAGCAGCTCGAAGTCCACGCCCTGGGCGATGCAGAGGCTGGCCAGGTGCATGACCGTGGTGTGGAGGACATCGGAGTAGGAGAAGACGGCCCCATCGGGCTTCTCCCGCCTGATGATGTCCACCAGGTCGGCCTCGTCGAGGATGGGGATGCCTTCCGGATAGCGCTTCCCGGCCAGCTCGGCGGGGTAGCGGCGGCCCGCGATGTCCGGGATCTGGGTGGCCGTGAAGGCCACCACCTGGGTGTCCGGGTTGTCCCGGTACACGGTGTTGAAGTTGTGGAAGTCGCGTCCCGCGGCCCCCAGGATCACCACGCGTCGTGTCGCCATGACACCATGCCTCCTGAGTGCCAAACAGAACCCCCATGGGGCCGCGCGAGGGTCGCCGGGCGAGCGAGGCGAGGAACGCGAGTCAAAGCTTAGCGGTTACTACGCGCGACGAGCGTGACGAAGCATGGCGACGCCCGCCGGCCCTCGCCCGGAGGGATGAAGCCAGGCAGGCGCCCCGCGGCGTCAGGTCCCATGAACAACGAACCACGTTGCCCTGCGGGCCCTTCCTTGCGGTGCATCCTGCCTGGCTTCATCGCGGCCTCGTCGGGGTTCTGTTTGGCACTCTAAGTCCAGCGATGCGCCGACACGCTCAAGGGTGGCAGTCCTGGCGGCACCGCGACGGAAGGAGGATAGTCCCTCGGGATATGTCTTGAGAATGGGGTTGTGGCTTGAGTCACAGAATGGGGATGGGTCTATGCTTTTCCCATGCCCATGCCAAACTCCCTCTCGGCCTTTTTTCGGCGCTGGCGGCGCCTGCTCCTCGTCTTGGCGGGCGTCTACGCCCTGTGGATCCTGGCGGGCTTCTTCCTGGTTCCGGCCCTGGTCCGGCCCCGCCTGGAGCGGGAAGCGGCCCGGGCCCTGAAGCGCCCCGTCGCCGTGGCGAAGCTGCGGTTCAACCCCTTCACCTTCGGGGTCACGGTCGAGGGCCTGCGCGTGGGGGAACGCGGGGGCGGCGACTG
>JARLGO010000164.1 GCA_031292655.1 Geothrix sp. | reverse complement strand
TCCCGGGCCCAGCGGATGGACACGGCCCCGCGGATGCGGTCGGCGTCGAAGGCGTGGGTCGGATGGCCATAGCGGTGCAGCAGTTCATTCGAAGCGTCCACGGCGGGCAGGCGCTTGGGTGCCGCCTCCAGGGCCCGCAGGAAGGACTGGGCTTCGGGGGGGGTATCGCCCGGTCCCAGGACGAGGACGGCGGTGCTGTAGATGGGGCAGGCGGGACTCTCGAGGCGCACCTCCACCAGGGGGTTTCCCTCGACCGCGGCGGGAGGATGGAGGGAGGTCAGCGGCTGCTGCAGCTTGGCCGCCAGCTCCCGCGCCATCCCGCGGTGCGACATGGCGTCCCCGCGGTTGGCCGTGATGTCCACCTCCAGCACCTCGCCGCCTTCGCGGGTGGCGACCCCATCCACGGGAAATCCGAGCGAAGCAAGCATCTCGCAGAGCTGGCGGGTATCCATTCCGCTGACTGCAGGGATCTCCTGGGCCAGGGCTTTCCGTTCGATCCACATCAGTCGAGCCCTCCCATGGCCCTGAGGAAGCGCTGGTCGTTCTCGAAGAACAGCCGCAGGTCCGGCGTCTGGCTCAGCATCATGGCCATGCGCTCGACCCCCATGCCGAAGGCCCAGCCGGACCACTCGACCGGGTCGATGCCCGCGTACTCGAGCACCTTCGGATGAATGAGACCCGCCCCCAGGATCTCGACCCAGCCAGAGCCCTTGCAGACCCGGCAGCCCTTGGCGGCGCAGAGCGGACAGCTCACATCCACCTCGCAACCGGGCTCCACGAAGGGAAAGTAGGAGGGCCTCAGACGAATCTCCGTATGGGGCCCGAAGAGCGCCCGCAGGGCGTACTCCAGCGTGCCCTTGAGATGCTGCATGCCGATGCCATGACCCACGAGCATGCCCTCGACCTGGTGAAACATGGGGCTGTGGGTCGGGTCGATCTCGTCTTTGCGGTAGACCCGCCCCGGGGAGAGGAAGCGGATCCCCCCTCGGTCTCCGAGCTCCCGGGCCACGCGCAGCAGGGTGCGCACCTGCACCGGGCTGGTGTGGGTCCGCAGCAGCAGGTCTGGATGGGCAGCCAGATAAAACGTGTCGGAGGAGGCCTTTGCCGGGTGATCCTCGGGAATGTTCAGCCCGTCGAAGTTGTGGGCCTCGGTTTCGATCTCGGGGCCTTCCTCCACGTGAAAGCCCAGGGGGCGGAAGACCTCCACCAGGCGGTCCATGAGGCGATTGAGGGGATGCAGGGCCCCCTGGGGCGGCAGCGGCGGAGGCAGGGCCGGATCCCAGCGGGCGGCGAGGGCCCCCTGCTGCTGC
>JARLGO010000163.1 GCA_031292655.1 Geothrix sp. | reverse complement strand
TGGGGGTTGGTGCGGGTTAACCCCCCCTGGGACAGCGCGGGGGGGGGGTTTTAATAATCGGGGGGGGTTTTTGGGGGGGGGGGGGCGGGGGCGGGGGCCCCCCCCACCACGGTGACTCCCTTAGGGGGGGCCAGTTGATGACCCCCACGAACCCGGGCCCCGGCGAGGAGGTTATGCCACCCAATCGCCTGCGCGCCCTTGGAAGGGGTCGGCAGACGGCGACGGTCCCCCGGGACCGCCGCCGTTTTGCTGGCGATGGCCTCCGGTAAGCCCTATTCCGATCCCTGCATGCCCAGTCCCGCCCCCTGGAGGTGGCGCGGCAGGGCCGCCGCCCCCTGGACGTTGAGGGGGAGTGCCCCGGAGCCGGGCCGGGGAGCCGCTCGCCGGTCCCCTCCGGGAGCCTGCAGCGCCTTCATCTGTTCGGCCGTGGCAAAGCGTTCCAGACGGGAGAGCTGCTCGGGGGTCGGGAAGCCGTCATAGCGGACCCGGCGGGGCCCCCAGATGGGCACGCCCTCGCCGCGAAGCTCCTGGATGCGGGGCAGGGTCTGGCGCGCGAAGATGCCTAGCGGCTCGCCGTTCCGGGCCGCAAAGGCGATGAGATCCGTCTCGGGCAGCAGCACCGGCGCGCCCTCGGTCCACAGGGCCAGGAGCAGGGGCCTGCCCTGGCTGGTCTTCACCATGGAGACCGGGGCCGGGACGCCCAGCGCGGGATCGAGATCCTGCTCCTGGGCCCGCAGGGCCTCGATGAGGTCCATGTGCTTCAGCTCCCTCTGGGGGGCGGACATGGGGTGGGGATCCTGGAGCCGGGCCGCCATCAGCTGGTCGTCGACGCGCTCGATCACGGCCAGCTGCAGGGGCTTTGCGCCGGACTTGAGGCTGCGTCCCACCTCGTCCATGAGCTTGGGCAGCAGGATCTGGGGCGCGGCCAGCAGGGTGCCGGCGGCGGGAATGGCGAGGAAGGGGTGCTGGTCCTTGAAGAGGCCCTGCCAGACCTCCGGCAGCAGCAGCCGCGCGGCATCCAGGCCGTCGTGCCAGGGCCCGGCATAGGCCCCCGAGGGCAGGCGCTCGAAGGCGCCCTCGCTCCGCTGGCGCAGATGGTCCAGGGCCAGGTCCAGCACATCGTCGGCGGACTGGTCCCAGAGGGTCAGCCAGGCGGCGGGTATCGCCAGGCCGCCCACGCGGATGCGCTGGCTCAGGCCGTCGATGAAGCCCCGGCTCCAGCGGTCCTCCCGCTCGGCCCGCCAGGCGGGCACCAGCTCGGGTAGGACATGGTCCTGGGCCTCGATCCAGGGTTCCGGCAGGGGCAGGCCCTGGGAGTGGCAGCGGGCCACGGCATCGGCCCAGGCCTCCCGCTCCCCCGCCTTGCGGTGCGCCTCGAAACCCGGCACCAGCGCCGCCAGCCCGGGCAGCTCCAGGGGCAGGCCCCGGGCCTCCAGCAGGGGGGCCAGACCCGGCAGGGGCGCCTCGTCGGCGCGGGAACGGAATCGGTCAAAAAAGCCCATATTTGTGCGCCCATCCAAACAATCCATTGTGACGCAGGAAAGGAATTTATGCTTGGGGGATATGGAACTACGAGGAGCCGGTCCGAGTCTTCGAATGCCCCGCGACGGGGTCAGGCGGGATGCACCGCCAGGAAGGGCCCGCTGGGCGATGTGGTGGCATCGTTCAAGGGCGCTGACGCCGCGGGGCGCCCGCCTCGCCCCATCCCGGAGGGCGTGCGGCGGCGCCCGTCGCCATGCGGCGTCAGACTCGGATCGCGTAGTACCCGCTACGTTCACCTCGCCTTCCTTGCCTGGCTCGGGCGGCGCCGCACGCGCGGGGCGTCCCAACGACTCGGACAGGCTCCTTGACTCCCTTGCCCGGCCCCTCCAGGCCCTCCGCATTTCCGTGACGGATCGCTGCAACTTCCGCTGCACCTACTGCATGCCCAAGGAGGTCTTCGGCCCCGGCTATCCCTTCCTGCCCCGCGAGGCCGTGCTCAGCTTCGAGGAGATCACCCGCCTCGCGGGGATCTTCGCGGGCCTCGGCGTCACCAAGGTCCGCCTCACGGGCGGTGAGCCCCTCCTGCGCCGGGAGCTGCCCAGCCTGGTGCGGAAGCTGGCCTCCGTGCCGGGTCTCGAGGATCTCGCCCTCACCACCAACGGCGTCCTGCTGTCCGAGCTGGCGCCCGCCCTCCGGGCCGCCGGGCTGAAGCGGCTCACCGTGAGCCTGGACACCCTGCGCCAAGAGCGCCTCCGGGCCATCAGCGACACCGACCTGCCCCTGGCCACGATCTTGAACGGCCTGGAGGCGGCCCGGGCGGCGGGCTTCGGCCCCATCAAGCTCAACTGCGTCCTCCAGCGGGGCGTGAACGACGACGAGATCCTGGCCCTCGCCGCCTACGCCCGGGAGCAGGGGCACACCCTGCGCTTCATCGAATTCATGGATGTGGGCCGGACCAACGGCTGGCAGCTGGACTCGGTGGTGCCGGCCGCCGAGGTCCACCGGATCCTCCACGCGCAGTGGCCCCTGGAACCCATCGCCACGGACCAGGGGGCCGTGGCGCGCCGCTGGCGCTATGCCGATGGCGGGGGGGAAGTGGGCCTCATCGCCTCGGTGACCGGCCCCTTTTGCGCGGGTTGCGACCGGGCGCGCCTGTCCGCCGACGGCCATCTCTACACCTGCCTGTTCGCCGGAGAAGGGCTCGACCTGAAGGCCTTCCTGCGCTCGGGGCACGGGGATCCGGACCTCGCGGCGCTGCTGGCCTCCCACTGGAAACGCCGCTCGGACCGCTACTCCGAGCGGAGGAGCGCCGACACCGCCGGGCTGCCCCGCATCGAGATGTCCCACATCGGCGGATGAACCGAGGAGCGCCATGCGACGACCCCACCTCCTGCTGCTTGGACTCCTCACGGTGCTCCTGCAGGCCGCCCCGCCCGTCGCGGTGGTCCACGGCGGCGCGGGCAGCCCCCGGGCGCGCATGGACGGCACGGATCGCGCCGCCGCGCAGGCATTGGCGCTCCTGAGGGGCGGCGGGGGCGCCCTGGACGCGGCCCTCGCCGCCGTCGTGGTCCTGGAGGACGATCCCCGGTTCAACGCGGGCACCGGCGCCAACATCCGCCTCGACGGCAAGACCATCCAGATGGATGCGGCCTGCATGGACGGCGCGACCGGGGCCTTCGGCGCCGTGGCGGCCATCGAGCGCGTGAAGAACCCCGTCCTGGTGGCGCGAAAGGTCATGGACACGCCCCACCTCCTCATCGTCGGTGAGGGGGCCACGCGCTTCGCCCGGGCCCTGGGCTTTCCCGACTACGACCCCGCCTGCGCCGAGAACCGCGCCCGCTACGAGCGGGTGAAGGCCATCCTGAAGGGCGCGGATCCGGGCCAGATGGAGGCCTGGAAGCGCTACGACTGGAAGAAGGGTTGGAACTTCCCCACCCCGCTGAAGGAGGTCCTGGGCCCCTCGGACACCGTGGGCTGCGTCACCCGGGACGTCCAGGGCCACTTCGCCGCCGCCATCAGCACCGGCGGCACCACCATCACCTTCTACGGCCGCGTGGGGGACGTGCCCATGTTCGGCGCGGGCATCTACGCCGGCCCCAAGGGCGCCGTGGCCTGCACCGGCAACGGCGAGGACATCATCAGGCACCTGGTGGCCAAGGCCGCCTACGACCTCCTCGCGAAGGGGCTCTCCGCGCAGGAGGCCGTGGATCGAACCCTGGCCGTTTTCCCCGCCACCATCGACCTCGGCCTCGTGGCCGTCGGCCCGCACAGCACCGGCGGCGGTTGCAACTACTCCGCCGAGCAGAAACGCTATGTGAAGGACTACCGCAACCAGATGGCGTGGAGCGTGGCCCGGTGATCAGGCTTCCCGGATCATCTGGGCGATGAGGAAGGCCATCTCCAGGCTCTGGCTGCGGTTGAGGCGGGGATCACAGCCGCTGCGGTAGGCCCGCTGGAGCCCCGCCTCGTCCAGGCCCTCCACGCCGCCGGTGCATTCCGTGACCGGCTCCCCCGTGAGCTCGAAGTGCACGGCGCCCATGCGCGAGCCGTGGGCCCGGTGGAGGGTGGCCACCTCCTGCAGCTCCTGGAGGATGTCCCCGAAGGCCCGGGTTTTGAGTCCCCCGGCGGCCTGGCGGCCGTTGCCGTGCATGGGATCGCAGCTCCACAGCACGGGATGGCCCTCGGCCCGGGCGGTCTCGATGAGGGCCGGCAGCACGGCCCCGGCCCGGCCCGCGCCGAAGCGGGTGATGAGGGTGAGGCGGCCGGGTTTGCGCTCCGGATCCAGTTTGGACAGGACCTGTCGCAACGTCTCGGGCGTCATGGAGGCGCCCACTTTCAGGCCGATGGGGTTGGCGATCCCCCGGAGGTACTCCAGGTGGGCGCCGTCCAGCTGCCGGGTGCGCTCGCCGACCCAGACGAAGTGGGCCCCCAGGTTGTAGTGGCGGCCCTGGCCAGGCACGAAGCGGGTGAGGGCCGCCTCGTAGGGCAGGTGGAGGGCCTCGTGGCTGGTGAACATTTCGCCGGTGCGGAGGTGCTCGGGCAGCCCCCCCAGCCGCTGGATGAAGTCCATGGAGTTGCGCACCTGGTCCAGGGTCTCAAGGTAGTGCCCGGCGTCCTCCCGGCTCCAGGAGAGGTCCCAGTGCTCGGGGTGGTGGAGGTCCGCAAAGCCGCCGTCCATCAGGGCCCGCAGGTGGTTCAGCGTGGCCGCCGCGCGATGGTAGGCCTCCATCAGCCGCCGGGGGTCGGCCTCCCGCTGGTCCGGCGCCAGGCCGTTGATGAGGTCGCCCCGGTAGACGGGCACCTCCTGGCCGTTGATCCGTTCGGTGAGCCCGCTGCGGGGCTTGGCGTACTGGCCCGCGATGCGGCCCAGGTGGATCACCCCCGTGCGGCCGCCGTGGGTGATGAGCACGGACATCTGCAGCAGCACCCGCAGCTTGTCCTGGATGATGGCGCCCCGGCAATCGGCGAAGGCCTCGGCACAGTCCCCGCCCTGCAGCAGGAAGCGCTTCCCTTCCGCAGCCTCGGCCAGCAGGCGGTGCAGGAAGTCCACCTCCTCGGCCACCACCAGGGAGGGCAGCTCGCGCAGCTCCGCCAGCACCTCCTCCACGGCGGCGGGATCCCGGTAGACGGGCTGCTGCGCCGCCGGCAGGCCCCGCCAGGAATCGGGGCTCCAGGGCTTCATCGAAGGCGTGTTCAGGGGGGCGGTTTCCAGGCTCATCGCGGGACCTCCGTCATGGCTTGCGGGTAGCTGCCCAGCAGCTTCAGGGAGGCGCAGGCGCCTTGCAGTTCCACCAGGGCTTCGGCCATGAGGGGGTCTTCGCAGTGGCCTTCGACGTCGAGGAAGAAGGCGTACTCCCAGAGCTTGCGCCGGGTGGGCCGACTCTGGATGCGGCTCAGGTTCAGGCCCCGGCGGGCCAGGGGTTCCAGGAGGCGCAGCAGGGCGCCGGGACCGTCCTGGGCCATGGCCACGAGGGTGGTGCGGTCGCGGCCCGTGGGCTCGGCGGACTTCGGGCCCAGTACCAGGAAGCGGGTGGCGTTGGCGGCCAGGTCCTGGATCTTCGTCTCCGCCACCCGGAGGCCGAAGAGCTCGGCGGCCAGCTCGGAGGCCACGGCCGCGCCCTCGCCGTCCTCCCGGGCCAGACGCGCGGCTTCCGAGGTGGAGGGCGCCTCGATGCGGTCCGCCTGGGAGAGGTGGGTCTCCAGCCAGCGGCGGCACTGGCCCAGGGCCTGGGGGTGGGAGTAGACGCGCCGCACGGCGCCCAGGTCGAGCTCGGGTCGCAGGAGCAGGGCCTGGTCCACGGGCAGGAGGATCTCGGCGCAGATGCGCAGGGGGCTGTCGAGGAAGGCGTCCAGGGTGGAGTCCACGGCGCCTTCCGTGGCGTTCTCCACGGGCACCACGCCGTAGTCGGCGCGGGCGCGCTCCACGGCCTCGAACACGGCCCGGATGGTGCCCTGGGGCAGGGCCTGGCTGGAGCCGCCGAACTGGTGGCGGGCCGCCAGGTGCGTGAAGGTGCCCTCGGGTCCCAGGAAGGCCACGCGGAGCGGCTTCTCCAGGCTCAGGCAGGCGCTCATGATCTCCTGGAAGATGGTGCGCACCGCCGCGTCCGGAAAGGGACCGCCGTTTTCCGCCTCCAGGCGGGCGAGGACCTCCCGCTCGCGCTTCGGGGCATGGAAGAGGGCCTCGGGGGAGGTTTCGGATTTCAGGCGCCCCACCTCGGCGGCGAGGCCCGCCCGGCGGTTGAGGAGGGCCAGCACCTCGTCGTCCACCGCGTCGATGGCCCGGCGGAGGCTGGTGATGGACTGGGGGTCGGACGGGGTCATGGGCCCTCCTGAAATGCAAAAACCCCCGAGCCGTGAGGTCCCGGGGGCGATGGCGGAAGCGGTGTTGGTTCTAGATGCCGCCTACCTTCGCACCCGAAGGGCGAAAGCTAAAGGCGAAAAAGCGGCGGGAGGTCAGCATGGCAGTAGAGATACTCTGCCCGATCCCGTCCCGGGGCGCAAGCCCGGGGGCCCTCAGCGCCGGGGGGCGGGCGCCAGCCTCGGTTCCGCCCTTGCCGGGGGAGGCCGGAGCCCCTTGGCCAGGGCCGCCCGGGTGTCGTCGGAGACGGTCCCCAGGACCCCCGTGGCCGCGCTCGGGGCGGGGCCGGATGGCTCCGCCTCCCCGGCGGGAGGGGGCCGGGTCCCGGGGGCGGGCCTGGCCGACTCCTGCACCCAGCGGGATTGGGTGGAAAGCGCCCAGGCCAGCCCCGCCAGGAGACCGCCCCAGGCCAGGCAGGCAAAGACGATGTCGCGCCGGCGCACGGGCCCCTAGCCCGGGAGGCTCAGAACTGGATCCCCGCATAGATGGCGCCGGACCAGGTGGGGGCCAGGGCGCGCAGGGTCTGATCGTCCAGCTGGGACATGGGCTGGATGGCCTTCTGGCTGGTCCTGAGGGCGGCCACGCCCGCGTCCGCGCCGATCAGGGTGGTGACCGATCCGGTCTTCATCTTGAAGTCGAGGCTGAGCCGGGCCCAGGGGCGGAAGTAGGCCGTGTGGGCGTC
>JARLGO010000015.1 GCA_031292655.1 Geothrix sp. | reverse complement strand
GCAGCAGCAGGGGGCCCTCGCCGCCCGCTGGGATCCGGCCCTGCCTCCGCCGCTGCCGCCCCAGGGGGCCCTGCATCCCCTCAATCGCCTCATGGACCGCCTGGTGGAGGTCTTCCGCCCCCTGGGCTTTCACGTGGAGGAGGGCCCGGAGATCGAAACCGAGGCCCACAACTTCGACGGGCTGAACATTCCCGAGGATCACCCGGCGAAGGCCTCCTCCGACACGTTCTATCTGGCTGCCCATCCAGACCTGCTGCTGCGGACCCACACCAGCCCGGTGCAGGTGCGCACCCTGCTGCGCGTGGCCCGGGAGCTCGGGGACCGAGGGGGGATCCGCTTCCTCTCCCCGGGGCGGGTCTACCGCAAGGACGAGATCGACCCGACCCACAGCCCCATGTTTCACCAGGTCGAGGGCATGCTCGTGGGCCATGGCATCGGCATGCAGCATCTCAAGGGCACGCTGGAGTACGCCCTGCGGGCGCTCTTCGGGCCCCACACGGAGATTCGTCTGAGGCCCTCCTACTTCCCCTTCGTGGAGCCCGGTTGCGAGGTGGATGTGAGCTGTCCGCTCTGTGCCGCCAAGGGCTGCCGGGTTTGCAAGGGCTCCGGCTGGGTCGAGATCCTGGGGGCGGGTCTCATTCATCCGAAGGTGCTCGAGTATGCGGGCATCGACCCGGTCGAGTGGTCCGGCTGGGCCTTCGGCATGGGGGTCGAGCGCATGGCCATGATGCTGAGCCAGACGCCGGATCTGAGGCTGTTTTTCGAGAACGACCAGCGCTTCCTCAGGGCCATGGGAGGGCTCGACTGATGTGGATCGAACGGAAAGCCCTGGCCCGGGAGATCCCCGCAGTCAGCGGACTGGATACCCGCCAGCTTTGCGAGATGCTTGCTTCGCTCGGATTTCCCGTGGATGGGGTCGCCACGCGCGAAGGCGGCGAGGTGCTGGATGTGGACATCACGGCCAACCGCGGGGACGCCATGTCGCACCGCGGGATGGCGCGGGAGCTGGCGGCCAAGCTGCACCAGCCGCTGACCTCCCTCCATCCTCCCGCCGCGGTCGAGGGAAACCCCCTGGTGGAGGTGCGCCTCGAGAGTCCCGCCTGCCCCATCTACAGCACGGCCGTCCTCGACCTGGGGCCGGGCGATACCCCCCCCGAAGCCCAGTCCTTCCTGCGGGCCCTGGAGGCGGCGCCCAAGCGCCTGCCCGCCGTGGACGCTTCGAATGAACTGCTGCACCGCTATGGCCATCCGACCCACGCCTTCGACGCCGACCGCATCCGCGGGGCCGTGTCCATCCGCTGGGCCCGGGACGGCGAGCCGCTGGTGACCCTGGACGGGGTCCAGCGCACCCTGACCAGCCGGGACCTCGTCATCGCCGATGAGGTCGGGCCCATCGCCCTGGCAGGGGTCATGGGCGGCGACGGCACCAAGGTGACCGCGGCCACGCGCCGGGTGCTGCTGGAGAGCGCCTGGTTCGATCCGAAGACCGTCCGGGCCACCGCGCGGCGTCACAGCCTGCACACGGACGCCTCCCACCGGTTCGGCCGGGGCGCCGATCCGGCCATGGCCCGGGTCGCTCGGGACCTGCTGGTGGAACGGCTTGCGAAGTGGTGCGGCGCGACGCTCTCGGGTGCCTGGACCGCCGGTGCTCTGCCGGCCGCGGGCGCCTCCGTCCCACTGGAAGAGGCCCTGCTGACGCGCGTGGCGGGCGAATCGCTGGCCATGCCCGACGCGATGGAAGTCCTGAAGGGGCTCGGCTGCGCCGTCGAGGTCGACCGGGGCCCCCTCAGGGTGGTTCCTCCCACCTGGCGTCACGACCTGGCCAGCCCCGAGGATCTGGCCGAAGAGGTCCTCCGGATCCGGGGCTACGAACACATCCCGTCCGTGTTGCCGCCCCTGGAAGGCCCCCCCGAACCCCTGGCTCCGGCCTACCTGCAGCGGCAGCAGCTGTCCCGGCGCCTGGCCCATCTCGGCTTCCACCAGACCGTGACCTACGGCTTCATCAGCCCCGAGGCGGACGCGGCCTTCACGACACCCGAGAACGGGGCCGAAGGCCGCCGGCTGGCCAATCCCCTGGGGCAGGAATTCTCCGTCATGCGCGGGTCGCTCCTGGCGAGCCTCCTGGCTGCCGCGGAGCAGAACCTCCGCCGGGGCGCCCGCGAAGTCCGCCTCTTCGAGGTGGCCCCGACCTTCTTCAGCGGCCCCCAGGGGCCCTCCGAGCGCCTCTCGCTGGGCCTGGTCTGGGGGGGCATTTTGGGCGGCGAGGACTACCTGAGCCCGGCCCGGCCCGTCCGGGAAGCGGACCTCAGCGGAATCGCCATGGTCCTGGGGTGGGAGGGCCTCCCGGAGATCCGTCCCCTGGGGGAGAACCTCTTTGGATTCGAGCTCCCGGTCACCGCGCTGCCCCAGGCCGGAGACCGGATCATTCCGGCCTTCCGTCCCTTCAGCCGGTTCCCGGTCGTGGAACGGGACCTTTCCCTGCTGGTGGACCTGGGCCAATCCTATGGGGTCCTGGCGGACGCCATGCGGTCCGCCCTGCCTCCGGAAGCCCTGCAGGATCTGCGCTGCGTGGATGTGTTCCGGCACAAGAGCCTGCCGATGGGCCGCCAGGCCTGGCTGATGCGCATGCGGTTCCAGGCGGACCGGACCCTGGTGGGCGAGGAGATCGATGGCTGGGTGGCGGCCGCGTTGGCGGCGGCGGAATCCCTCGGGGCGAGCCTCCGGGCGTAGAATGACCTCTTTGAGGCGTTCATGGACCTTCTGAAACAACTCGAATCGAAGATGCAGGCTCTCGTCCAGCAGCGTAACCAGCTGAAGGATGAGCTAGATGCGTTGAAGGCGGCCGGAGCGACGGGAGACCGGGAGATCCAGTCCCTCAGGGCCAAGCTGGAGGAAGCCCTGGCCGAAAAGGCGGTCCTGGAGCGGGATCGCGAAGCCGTGAAGGAGCAGGTGGCTTCGATCCTCCGGGCCCTGGAAGCCCTGGGATGAAGCCTCCGGTCCCGCTGCCGGGCACCCAGCCGGTCACGGTGACGGTCCAGGGGCGGACCCTGCAGATCCAGACCAGCCAGCCGGAGACCCTGGAGGCCGCCCTGCGGATTCTGGAAGGCACCTTTCAGGACATGGACTCCCAATGCCAGTTAAGATGGGGGAGCGTTCCGAAGGACCTGGACACCCCGTCCTGGTATCTCCTGGGCGCCCTGAACCTGGCGCACCGCGTGGCGCGCCTGGAGCAGGAAGCCAACCAGCACACCCAAAACCTGGAACAGACCCTTTCAAAGCTCCTGAGCGATGTTCCGGACGAACCTTCCGCCCCCGTGCCACTCCTCGACGAGGACGGAGACTGATTTCCCTGCGAGGCCCGTGATTATGGCCAAGCTCTTGTTCCGTAAGTCGATACGGGAGACCTTCCCCCTGTCCTGTGCGTTCCGCGCGACGGCGCGCCTTAGCCAGGGACTCTGGTTTCCCCCCTACAAGCTAGGGAACTCGGCAAGCCTCCACGACTGAGCGGGGATTTTGAATTCGGGTGCTGGTGGCTCTTTGGATCCCTTTCCTTGGAGTCGCCCATGAATTTGATCAGCTGGATCTTCCTCGCCCTGGCCCTGGCGGCCGGTGCGGTGGCGTACCTGATGTCGGTCCGTGCCCAAAAGGCGGCCATCGACAGCTCCCAGGCCCAGGCGAAGGCCGAGGCCGACACCAAGACCCAGCGGGAACGGCTGCTGGAGGAAGCCAAGCATGAGGCCCAGCGGCTCCTGGAGCGCGGGATCCAGGATGCCGAGTCGGTTCGAAAGGAATCCGAGCTCAAGGCCAAGGAGCAGGCCCTCCAGGCCCGCCAGGAGGCGGAAAAGCTCCTGACCGAGCGGCAGAAGAACCTGGAGAAGCAGGAACAGCGGCTCCAGTCCAAGGAAGAGGGGCTCGACAAGAAGACTCAAGCGGTGGACCAGAAGGCCAAGGACCTCGAAATTCTGACTGAGAAGCGCAAGGCCGACCTGGAAAGGCTCGAGCTCCAGCAGTCCGAGGCGAGGCAGCTGATCGAGGCCCAGGCCAAGAAGCTGGAGGAAGTGGCCGGGCTCACCCGCGAGGACGCCAAGAAGGAGCTGATCTCCCAGCTGGAATACGCCGCCAAGATGGACGCCGCCAAGCTGGTGCGGCGCATTGAGGAGGAGGCCCAGGAGGAGGCGGCCAAGAAGGCCCGGTGGACCATCGGCGCCGCCATCCAGCGGGTCGCCTCGGATGTGGTTGCGGAGCAGGCCGTGAGCTCCGTTCAGCTCCCCAGCGATGACCTCAAGGGGCGCATCATCGGCCGGGAAGGCCGCAACATCCGGGCCCTCGAGAAGGCCACGGGCTGCGACCTCATCGTGGACGACACCCCGGAGAGCATCGTCGTCTCCAGCTTCGATCCCATCCGCCGGGAAGTGGCCCGCCAGGCCATCCTCAAGCTCCTGGCTGACGGCCGCATCCACCCGGCCCGCATCGAGGAGGTGGTCGAGAAGGTCAAGCTGGACATGGATCAGCACCTCAAGGAGATCGGGGAAGCGGCCTGCATCGAGCTCGGCTTCCCGGACGTCCACCCGAAGCTGCACAAGCTGGTGGGCCGCCTGAACTACCGGACCTCCTACGGCCAGAACGTGCTGGAACACACCAAGGAAGTGGCCCGGATCGCCGAGTACATGGCCGGCGAGATGGGCTCGGACGCCCGGCTGGCCCGGCGGGCGGGGCTCTTCCATGACATCGGCAAGGCCATCGACCGCGAGGTGGAGGGGACCCACATCGAGATCGGCATGCAGCTGATGCAGCGCTACGGCGAGAAGGAGGAAGTCATCCACGCCATGAGCTGCCACCACGGCGACTTCGAGCCCCGCACGGTGGAGGCCATGCTCATCACCGCCGCGGACGCCCTCAGCGCCGCCCGCCCCGGCGCCCGCCGGGAGATGCTGGAGACCTACGTCAAGCGCCTGGAACAGCTCGAGGGCATCGCCAACAGCTACAAGGGCGTCCAGAAGAGCTTCGCCATGCAGGCCGGCCGGGAGATCCGCATCCTGGTGGACGCCGGTTCCGTGAATGACGACCAGGCCTACTGGATCGCCAAGGACGTCTCCCGCCGCATCGAATCCGAGATGCAGTACCCCGGCCAGATCAAGGTCACGGTCATGCGGGAGCTGCGGGCCGTGGAAATCGCCCGCTAGCGGCCTGGATCGGGAGGCGTCATGCGGACCGTCATCCTGCTCATCCTCAGCAACATCCTCTTCGCCCTGCGGGCTCAGGCCGCAGCCCCTGCAGGCCTCTTCGAACGGTCGACGTGATGCGAACGATCATCCTGCTCGTCCTCAGCAACATCTTTATGACCATCGCCTGGTACGGGCACCTCAGGCACAACCGGGACAGCCCGCTCTGGGCGGTGGTGCTCGTCAGCTGGGGCATCGCGTTTTTCGAGTACTGCCTGATGGTCCCCGCCAACCGCTACGGCTACGGCCGGTTCAACCTGCCACAGCTGAAGGTGATCCAGGAGGTGGTGACCCTGCTCGTCTTCGGGGTGTTCACCGTGGTCTGGATGCGCGAGCGCCTCCACCTCAACCACCTCTGGGCCGGGCTGTGCCTGGTGGGCGCCGTGTTCTTCACGTTCAGGCGTTGAGCGCCCTAAGGCGCCAGATGGATCAGTCCCCGCTTCAGGGCGATGACGGTCGCCTCGGTGCGGTCCTTGGCCTGGAGCTTGCGCAGCAGGTTGTTCACATGGATCTTCACGGTGGGTTCCGCCAGGCCCAGTGCTTCCGCGATTTCGCGATTGCGGTGCCCTCCCGCGAGCAGCTTGAGGACATCGAGCTCCCGGGGAGTCAGACGCTCGGATTCCATGGCATCCGCCAGGCGGGCCGCCGTGGCCGGCGGGAGGTAGCGCTGGCCGGCGGCCACGGCGCGCACCGCCGCGATGAGGGTGGCCCTCCGCTCGCTCTTGAGCAGGTAGCCGCGGGCCCCGGCTTCCAGCGCCCGCTGGATGTCGGCATCGCCGTCGAAGGTGGTGAGCACGAGGATCCGGGCGCCCGGGTCCTCGCGGCGAATGGCCAGGACGGCCTCCACACCTGACTGGCCGGGGAGCTGGAGGTCCATGATCGTCACCGTGGGGCGAAGATCCCTCCAGGCGGTCACGGCCTCCTTCCCGTCTCCCGCCTCCCCGACGACCTCCAGATCGGGCTCCCCCTCATGGAGGATGGACACGAGGCCATCGCGCACGACCGGATGGTCGTCCACGATCAGAAGGCGGATCCGGTCTGACGGGGTCGTGGTCATGGGCGCCACCTGCGGATGGGAAGGGTGATGGTAATGCGGGAGCCGAGGCCCTCGCTACTGTCGATATCCAGCCGGCCCTTGAGTTGTTTGACGCTTTCGCGGATGCTGCGCATCCCATAGCCGGCCACATCGGCAGAGGGGTCGAATCCCCTGCCGTCGTCTTCGACGCTGAGGCTCACCTGCCGCCCCTCGAATTGAAGTACCGCCCTCACCCACCGGGCCTTGCCGTGGCGGAGGGCGTTGGTGAGCATCTCCTGGGCCATGCGGAGGAGTTCCTCCTCAAGGCGGCCCGGGAGCGGTCTCGGTTCGCCGACCAGCCTCAGGTCCACCTGGATGTCCGTGCCGGCCAGCAGGCGGTCCGACAGCAGCCGCAAGGCACCCAGGAGGTCGGTGCCCTCCGGTTTCCTGGGCCGCAAGGCCATCACCGATCGACGGGCCTCCTGGAGGCTCGCCACAGCCAGGTTCCGGGCGTGGGCGAGGCGGGTGAGAACGGGAGCGGGGTCCCCCTCCATGCGCGTCAATTTGGCCTCGGCGGATTCCAGCTGGAGCAGGACACCCGTGAAGCCCTGGGCCAGGTGGTCATGGATTTCCCGGGCCATGCGGTTTCGTTCGGAAAGCACGGCCGAGCGGGCCTCCGATTGCTGGAGTCGCAGGCGGTGCAACCACCATGCGAACGCAGCCGTAATCAGGAGGCCCAGCAGCCAGAAGGCCGGCCGCTGGTAGAAGAACGGGAGGACTTCGACCTCAATGGAACACTCCTGGGGAGGGCTGTCCTCGCCCTGCCGCCAGGCCTGCAGCACGAATCGGTAGGCCCCCGGGGGCAGATTCGAATAGGCCGAAAACCGGCGATCGCCCACATCGTCCCAGGTCTGCTCCCAGCCTTCCAATCGATAGCGGAACCGGACCTTGTCCGCCCGGATCAGGGAGGTGGCGGTGTAGTACACCTCGAATCGGTGGGTGCCCGCCGGGACCTGGATGGGGAGCGTATCGGGCAGGACCGTTTCATCGCTTTCCGCCTTGAGGATGTGGAGGCGCAGGGGTGGGCCCTGGGGGGGGGCGCTGCGACCATCCAGCCGTGCCAGTCCCCGCGTGGTGGGGAAGTACAGCTCCCCTTCGCGGGTGAGCCAGGCGGCGGGCTGGGCGCCCCCGCTGGTCTCTCGGGAGGGCATGCCATCGTGATGATCGAAGATCACGGCTGGAATGGGACCGGATCCGCCGAGGCTGCGGAGGAGCGCCGCCCGAGGGATCTGGAATACGCCCTGCCCGGTGCTGAACCACAGGTTCTGGGCTGGATCCTCCAGGATCGCGTGGACGCCAAGATGCAGCGGCCCCGGGTGGTTCGCGAAGCTCTGGACCGCGCCATCCCGATAGATGCGCAGGCCGTCCACGGTTCCGACCCAAAGGAGTCCTTCATCATCGAGGTGAAGGGAGAGGGCGCCGCTGGACCCCAGTCCTTCGGCGGGACCCACCCAGCGCACCTGACCGGCCTCGAGAATGCCCAATCCCCGGGTGGAACTCGCCAGGTACAGGGGTCCGGAACCCCCGCCGGTCATGGCCAGGACGTCCCTGACGGCGGGGAACAGGATGGGCGCGGAATGGGGGGCGAGCCTGACGAGGCCCTGGCGGGAGGTGGCGATCCAAAGAACGGTTGCCGGGTCCTCGTAAAGGGTCGCGATGGCATCGGACTTCGGGGCTTCCGGCCAGCGAAGCTGCTGGAACCGGCCCTGATCTTGGGCATACACTTCCCCGCTTCGGGTGCCGACCCATAGTCCGCCTGCCCGGCGGGGCCAGAGGGCGGTGATGGGCCCACCCGAAGGGACCCCTGGAAGCACGCGCTCGACGCCCCCCGGTCGGATGCGGCCCAGCGTCTGATCGCCCGTGAGGCACCAGACCGCCCCCTGGAGGTCCTGGCAGACCATCCAGGCCGGCTCCTCGGGATCCGCACCGACCACGGGAACCGGCTGGAAGGGCACCGGATAGAGGACCCGCAGCCCCCGTTCGTCGCCGCCGGACCACAGGGCGCCGGAACGGTCCTCCAGCAGGGCTATGGGGGTCCAGCGAGGTCCCAAAGTGGTGGCGCCCTCCCATCGGCCTTCCTGGGTCCGGCGGAAGAGTCCGGCCCGCTCGAGGCCGATCCACAGGCTGTTCCGCCGATCCACCAGCAGGGAACTGACGGGCTTCGATGGGAGCTGCTTCGCCCAGGCCGGGGCTTCCAGTCGCCCTTCAGTCAACACCTGCAGGCCCTGGGAGCGGGTGCCGACCAGGACTTCGCCATCCGCTCGCACCGCCAGGGCCGTGATTTCCGTGCCCGTCAGGGCCGCCAAGGTCAGGCGGTTTTCCTGGAGGCGCCAGAGGCCGGACCCCGCGGTGCCCACCCAGATCCGGCCTTCCGCATCCTCCGCGAGGGCGCGGATGCGCATGTGGGCCTCGTCAGAAGGCACGGGCTGAAAGCGAGCCCCGTCGAAGCGGAGCAGGGGGCCTTCTGTGGGCACCACCCACAAGGTGCCCCCGTGATCTCGAAGCAGCCCCCGGATGGGCCGGTCGGGCAGGCCCTCCTTTTGGCCGAAGGCGCGGATTGCGCCCCGCTGGAAATGGTACAGGCCCGGTTCGGAGGTTCCGATCCAGAGGGCGCCGTCACCGGCCTCGGCCAGGCACTGGATGTCGTTGTGGACGAATCCAGGCACGTTGAGGCGGGAGTAGTGCTCGAAGGTGTCCCCGTCAAAGCGGACGAGCCCGGCCTTGGTCGCAATCCACAGGAAGCCGTCCTTCGATTCCAGCAGGGCCGAGACGGTGTCCTGGAGGAGTCCGTCTTCACTGCGCCAGATGCGATGGGCATGGGTCGACAGCGGCCTGGACGGGTCCAAGGCGAAGGCCGCCACCGACATCCAGAGCCATGGCAGGGCGGTGAGGAGGCGTGGCAAAACCCCCATCAGAGCGGAACGGAGTCCTGCACTTTGTGGCCGCATGGAGATTGAAGGTTATGGCATCGGAGGGGCCGGATCAACCGTGGAGGGCCCGCATCCACTTTGAAAACAGACCCTAGATCGAACGGCCTATCAATGAGGGTCCAATCGGGTTATGGGCACCAGGGATCCCGACAGCGATAGTGGTCCAAACACCTTTCCTGTGCTTGGTCCCAGGGTCCGGCGCGATCTTCAACCCTTCTCCCCCTCCTTCCCTGAAGGAATGCCAAGTGGCCTCATCCCTTCGGGTTTTCCGGTGCGATTCAATGGCGCATGAGCGGCGTGATGCCCAGTGTTCCCTCTCCCCGTTGATGGGTCCTTCATTCAAGGGCCGCCTGTCCTTTCTGGGCGCCGCCTGGTTGTCGACCCTGCTCCTCCTGGGCTGCGGAAGCAGTAAGGGCTTGAGCGTGGGCCAGTACTACGGGGACTACCACCCGGCGGGATGGATCGACACGCATGGCAGCCAGGCCGTGGCCGGGATGGATGCCTGCACGAAGTGCCACGAGGTCTCCATCCTCAAGGTGGGCAGTGGCGTTCCCACCTGCCTGACCACCGGATGCCACCATCAATCCACCGTTGGGTTCGCCGATCCTGCGGTTCACGGCGTGCGCGCGAAACTCGCCGTCGATGCCGTGGCAGGAGGCAGCCTCGCCTCCTGCCAGATCTGCCACGGCAAGGACTTTTCAGGCGGTCCATCCGCCAACGCCTGCGCCACCTGCCACGGAGTCCCCGCCCCGCATCCGGCCAAGCCCTGGCGCAGTTCAGGCGGATCGGTCTACACCCACACCACCACCGATCCCTCCAATGCGGCTGTCTGCGCCCAGTGCCACTACCCCGGATCGCCCCACAACCCGGCCGGGCATCCTGCCACCCCCGCGCCGGCGGGCACCCAGCCCGGATGCTACAACGCCACCCTCTGCCATGGCGCGAACACGGCTCCGCACCCCGTGCCGTTCCTGGCCGGGCAGACGGATTCGAGCCTGAACGGGCACCTGACCGTCACGGCCACCGCCTTTGCCGCCGATTGCGCCACCTGCCACGCCTACAGCGGGGCGTCCCCCCTGGCTGCAGCGCCCCTATGCAATGTGTGCCATCAGCTGGCCAGTCCCACGGCCCCGGGAACCAACGCGGGAACGTGTCTTTCCTGCCATGCGGGCGCCGCCGGCCTGCCCAGCGGGCCCGGGGGCTCCAGCTTCCCCAGTGTCGCGGGCGCCCACGGAAAGCACCTGGGCCTGGCCACCCAGTTGACCTGTGACACCTGCCATGCGGGCAGCGGGACAGGTACCACCACCCACTACATGAATGCGGACCAGCGGCTGCCCAGCCCGGTCGCGGGCCCGGCCACCGTGGCGATCGATCCCGCCTTTTCCGCCAAGACGGGCGGAAACCCGGCGTTCACCGCGGCTTCGCTCACCTGTTCCAATGTCAGCTGCCACGGTGGCCAGACCACGCCGGGCTGGCAGAACGGCACCATCGACTCCAGCACCCAGTGCCTGTCCTGCCACGGCGTGGCAGCCAGTGCCGGGACCGCCACCCAGTACAACGACGCCTTCGGCCGGCACAGCATCGGCACCCACGATGCCACGGTGTCCGCCAACGGCACCGCCTGCACCACCTGCCACAACATGGGCAACGGCTCGCCCGGCGCCCTGGCCCACTTCAAGTATCTCAATACCCAGGCGGTGGATGGCGTCAACGCGGATGGCACGGTCGGAGTACCCGCGGACCAGCTGCCGAGCGGAACCATCGTCTTCGATCCGACCCTCGTCACGGCCCCTGGAACCTATGCCGTCACAAGCTCCACCCAGGGGAACGGCGGCTGCGCCCTGACCTGCCATACCCACATCCATGCCGGCGCCCCGCTGGATACCTGGCAGTCCAGCGGGGCCCCCCACCCGGTGCCCTTCCTCACGGGCCAGACCACCACCCAGGGCCATGGCCACATGACGGCCACGACCGCCACGTTCGCCGCGGACTGCGCCACCTGCCATGCCTATTCGGGGACCTCTCCGACCCCGGGGGCACCGCTCTGTTCCGTGTGCCACACCCTGGCGGATCCCACCCAGGCGGCGACCGGCACGGGCACCTGCCTGTCCTGCCATGCCGGATCCCCGGGCCTGCCCGCAGGCCCCGCGGGAGCGGCTTTCCCGAGCCTCGCCGGGGCCCATGCCAAACACATGGCGCTGCCCACGCCATTGACCTGCGACACCTGCCACACGGGCAGTGGATCCGGCACCGCCCTCCACTACAGCAACGCGAACGCCCGGGTCACGACCCCGACCGGCCCGGCCAGCGTGAGCCTGGATGCCACCTACAATGCCCAGAGCGGCGGTGCGGCCGGGTTCAATCCGGCCTCCCTGACCTGCTCCAGCACGAGCTGCCACGGGGGGCAGATCACCCCCAACTGGCGGACCGGCACCCTCTCCTCCGCGTCCCAGTGCTCCCTTTGCCACGCCATCAACGGCGGCGCCACCACCTCCCAGTACAACGACGCCGTGGGCCGCCATGCCTGGGGGACCCATGCGGCGGCCGGTTCGCTCGACTGCACCATCTGCCACGACATGAGTTCAGCCAATCCCAGCCCCGGGGCGGTGAACCACTTCGCCGAACTCAATACCACGGCCGTCAGCAGCACCAACAAACTGCCCAGTGGAACCATCAAGTTCAAGCTCACCAATTCCACCTATCCCATCACGGGAGCGGCAACCTACGACGTGACCACCTCGCCCTTCACCGAGGGGGACGGTGGGTGCGCCCTGACCTGCCACAGCCAGAACCACGTTCCCGCCACCAACCACTGGGCCGCACCGCAAGGGTCCGGCGTGGCCCATCCGGTGCCCTTCCACACCACGGATGTGAGCACCGGCGGCAACCACCACCAGACCGTCACGCTCGCCCAGTTCAATGGTGAATGCATCAACTGCCATGACCAGAGCGGGACCACCGCCAAGGCGGGCCCCGTCTGCACCGTGTGCCACACCCTGGGTTCCCCGCTGACCGCCGGCATGACCGCGGGCACCTGCCTCTCCTGCCACGTGGGTTCCAGCTTCCCGACCCAGGGCCCCACGGGTACCGCCTGGCCCAGCCTGCAGGGCGCCCACCCCAGCCACCTGGCCCTTCTGACCTTCACGCGAACCACGCCGGCCCTTCCGGCCAGCCTGACCGCTTCGGCCTATCCCGTTTGCGAGGCCTGCCATGGGGGGTCTGTGCCCGGGGACACGGCCCAGACCCACTACAGCAACGCCAACCTGAGGGCCGCGGGACATCCCACGGCCGGTCCGGCTTCGGTGTCGGTCGATCCCACCTTCAATGCCCAAAGCGGTGCCACGGGGACCAGCCCCAGCGCCGCGGCCTTCACCTGCTCCAACGTCAGCTGCCACGGGGGGCAGACCACGCCCGGGTGGCAGAGCGGGACCCTTGTCCAGAACGCCACCACCTATTGCCTCGCCTGCCACAAGGTGGCCTCCACGGCCACGCAATACAACGACGCCACGGGGCGCCACAACAATCCGGGCGAGCACAACCAGACCTGCGACTACTGCCATGTCATGACCCAGACCACCCAAGGCGCGGTCAACCACTTCAAGTACCTCGACACCACGGCGGTGCGCGTGGCCCCCGACCAGCTGTCCAGCGACACCATCAAGTTCGGCGGGGGCTCCCAGCCCGCCACCGGGGCCCTCACCTACACGCCGACCGGCACCCTCGGCCGCGGGGGCTGCGCGCTCACCTGCCATGGGCAGACCCACACCACCAGCAACAACGTCTGGAATTGATCCGTGGCCGATGTTCGCCACTTCCCAGGAGGACCCATGCGACCCCCCATCCTTTTGACGCTGCTCCTCGCGGCGGTCTCTTTGCCGGCCAGCGACGCGGCCAAGAACCTGCCCAAGTTCGAAGGGGGTGACATCCACAAGTACTGGATGGACGCCTGCGCCCGCTGCCACGGGGTGAATGGCAATGGCCGCGACAACAACGGCAGCCAGCTGCCGGACAATGGCTTCGACTTCACGGACAGCCGGAAGGCCAACAAGAAGAAGGACAGCGACTGGATCAAGATCACCCTGGAAGGGAAGGACAAGATGCCCTCCTTCAAGGACAAGATGACTCAGGCCGATGTCGAGCAGATGATCCCGATCATGCGCAAATTCTCCGCCAAGTAGCACTTGTGGAGATGCGATGACACGGAAGACCGCGCCCCTGCTGGCTTGCGCCCTCCTGGCCGGGGGAGGGCTTCACGCCGAATCGTCCGAATATCCCCTCGCGATCAACCTTCCCACCGCCGAGCGGATGCAGTACTGGGATATCGGCCTGGCCTTCACCCACCGATTCATCCAGCCCGTGAAGGATCACGGCAAGGACGCCTATGGCCTCGACAGCTACGCCTATGCCGGCCTTGGGTTCACCTTCGGGATCAAGCCCATCCCGGGCCTGAACGCCTTCATCTACCGGACGGCGGACAACAAGACGTTCAGCTTCGGCCTCCAGGAACAGGTGCTGAACGGTGAACGCGTGCGCATGGCGGTTCGCGCCGAACGGTTCGATGAAGTGGTGAAGGAGGCGGTCACCCCCCTGGGGAAGGTGGGCATCAGCGGGTTGACGCTCCAGGTGCCAACGGAGGTCTTCGTCACCGATGACCTCATCTTTTCCCTGGTGCCGACCTACATCACGAGGACCACCACCACGGACACCATCCTGGCGGTGCCCCCCGGCGCCACGCCGAACACCAGCCCCAACACGGGCGGCGTTTTCAATGTGGGGCTCGGCCTTCGAATGAACCTCACGGAGAAGTTCTCGGTCGTGAGCGAGTACTACCCCCGGCCCTCCAAGTTCTCCAAGGCGGCCCCCGGCGGCATCACCGATGGCACCACCTACCAGAACGGGTTCGCCGCTGGGGTCTCCTACCGGACCTTCAAGCACCGCTTCTCGCTGTTCGGCACCAACGCCAGCGGCACCACCGCCAACCAGGTCATGAGCGGAGACTATGGGGGCGGTCCGCGGCGGCCGTCCCAGTGGTCGCTCGGATTCAACGTGACCCGCATTTTCTGACCGGGAGGACCCTTGGCCGCCTCTCCATTGATCGAGTTCATCGCCCGGGAGCATCCCGCCTTTGTCCATGTGCCCCTGGGCCTGGTGGCCGTGCTTCCCGTGGCCATGCTGGCCTCCTTCCACCCGAGGCACGGACGGGTCCTGGCAGGCACCTCCTTCTTCATCGCGGCCCTGGCCTGGCTCGCCAGCACCATCGCCCTCTTCAGCGGCCTGATGTGGGGCCGCCAGATCAACCTGATCGGCCCTTCCAGGTTCCTGCCCGTGGTGGCCAATGAACGGCAGGTGCTGCAGAAGATCCTGGAGTTCCACATCCTGGCGGCCCTGGGGGGATTCGTCATCGGAGGGATCTGCGTGTTCCTGTTGTGGCGGATCTGGCGCCACGACCTCCGGGCCGATTCCACCGGGATGGAGCACCGCCATCATGCCGGCCGCCGGCTCTGGGAACGGGGGGTCGGGACCCCGGCCCTGCTGGTGGGGTTCCTTTGGCTCGGCTTCTGGGGGTTCAGCGGGAAACTGGGGGGCATCATGGTCTTCGGCAACGAAGCCACCAACCGGGCGGCCGCCGAGGCCGACCGGGCCAAGCGGAACGACCTCGAGGCCGAGCTCCCGATCCGGGCCCTGGACTATGCCAGCCTCGAGCCGGCGGAAGCCGGACCGATACGCAGCAAGGCCCACGGTGACCGATGGCGGCGGGTGTGGGTGACCGCCTCGGGGATCGACCAGTACAAGGCCGGCAAGCCCCTGCCGCCCGGCGCCTACGCGGTGATGGCCACCTTCACGGACGTGAAGGGCCGGCCCGGCACCGAGCCCGGCCCCCTCTACATGAAGGAGACCAAGGCCGACGG
>JARLGO010000162.1 GCA_031292655.1 Geothrix sp. | reverse complement strand
CTGGGTGATCATGTTGCGCTGGGGATGGGTCCTGGCCTGCTCCCGCGTGAGGGAGCCTTGCGCCACCAGATCATTCACGAGGGTCTGGTCCACGGTGATCTGGTGGAGGATGCCGTGCCTCAGGAGGTAGGCCCGGGAATCTCCGACCTGCGCCAGGTAAGCACATCCGTTCCAGATGACGGCCGCCGTCAGCGTCGAGCCCATGCCCCGGGCCGTCCGGTCATCGTCGGAATAGCGGAGCACAGCATCGCTGGCCCGCTCGACGGCGATTCCCATGGCCTTGATGAGTTCGGCCTCCCGGGCCCGGTGAGAGGCGAGGCTGCCCCAGTGGCCGAACAGCAGCAGCGAGACCGCGGCCAGGCCCTCGCGGCTGGCCACCTCTCCGGCCGCCGCTCCGCCCATGCCATCGGCCACCGCCACCAGGAGGCCGGAGTCCCCCACGGCCAGGGACTCCGCGGGTCCGTTGATGATGGGCTCCTCGCCATCCAGCGCGCTCAGCAGGTAGGCATCTTCATTGTTCTTCCGGACTTTGCCCGGATGAGTGATGGCGGCGTATTCGAGGAGCATGGGTGGAAGTGGCCCTGGGGGCTGGGTTGCAGTGACGCGCGGGAGGCCCTTTCCGATCATCATAGCGGGTGGAGGTTCGAATCCATGACTGAAAGACCCGCCGGAACGGATCTTCTCGACCTGCGCCCGCGGGATCCGGGAGGCCGGCGTTGATGGGTCCGCTGGCCATCCTCGGTCCGGGCACCCTGGGATTGTCCACGGCCCAGTGGGCGGCGGAATGTGGGTTGGAGACCTGGCTGCTCGGCCGGCATCTCGAGCATGCCGAGGCGGGCCTGCGCGAGATCCACCGGCGCTGGGACCGGGCCCTCGCCCAGGGCCGCCTGAGCCCCGAAGCCCGGAGCCGCCACGCGGGCCGGCTCAAGGCCGCGCCGTTCTCGGCCTCGGCCCTGGAGGGCGCCTCGGTTCTGCTGGAGGCCCTGCCGGAAGATCGGGACCTCAAGGTCCCTGCGCTGGCTTCGGCGGCCCTCTGGGGACCTCCCGATTTGCTGCTCCTGACGGGGACCTCCGCCCTTCCCGTCTCGGACCTGGCCGCGGGGTCCGGCTCGCGGGGCCGGCTGGTGGGGTTCCACCTCTTCGTTCCGGTGACCCGGATGGCGGTGGTCGAGATGGCCGTCCCTTCGGACACCGCTCCGACCTGGGTGGACCGGGCCAGGGGCCTGGCTGCGGTCCTGCAAAAGCGGGTCGTGCAGGTCCGCGATCAGCCGGGCTTTGCCGCAGCCCGGATGGCCCTGGCCCAGGGCCTCGAGGCCATGCGCCTGCTGGAGGCCGGCGTGGCGACGGCCGAAGACCTGGATGCCCTCATGACCCTCGGCTATGGACACCCGGTCGGCCCGCTGGAGCTGTCCGACAGGGTGGGTCTCGATCTGCGCCTTCGCATTGCCGAAGGACTGGCGGCCTCGGGGGAGAGCGGCTTCCAACCGCCCCCCCTGCTCCGGGCGAAGGTGGACGAGGGGGCCACGGGACTGGAGGCCGGCCAGGGCTTCCATGCCTGGGATTCCCAGGGGAGGCGGACGTGACCGGCACGACCCTCATCCTCGGCGCGCTGGGCGCGGCCTTCGTGATCTATGTCGCATATCAGATCGGCAAGGTGCTGCTGCGGCTCTTCATGGGCCTATCCCTGCTGGCTCTGCTAAGCTGGGGGCTCTGGAAACTCTTCCATTCCTGAACCCAGCTTTCCCGAGGAGCAAGCATGGCCGCCATTTCCTGCACCCACTGCGGCGCCGATCTCACCGCCCCCCAGAGCGTGCGCATCGCCGAGTACCAGTTCGGACATCTGGAGAAGGTCGCCGAGGATCCCGGCTTCAAGTACCACTTCGAGCAGGCTGACAACTTCACCATTCTCTGCAACAGCTGCAAGCGCCTGGTCCGGACCCTGCCCATCGCCCGGTAAGGCCCTCATCGCCCCATGAAAACGGCCCCTCGCGGGGCCGTTTTCATGAGTGCCGCCCCGCCTACTGCCGCAGGATCCGAGGGGTGATGAAGATCAGCAGTTCCGTGTTCTGTTCCTGCTTGTTGCTGCTGCGGAAGAGGAAGCCGATCAGCGGGAGGTTCATGAGGAAGGGGACACCGGTGGTCTGCAGGGTGGACTGGGTGACGTAGACGCCACCCAGCACGGCGGTTCCGCCGTCCTTCACCAGCAGTTGGGTCTCGATGGATTTGGTATCAATGGTGGGAGTCCCCTGCACCGTCTGCGTGAAGTCCGCGGCGGCCTTGGTCACCTTCAGATCCATGATGATGGTGCCATCGTTGGTGATCTGGGGCGTGACGTCCAGCTGGAGGTTCGCGTCCATGAAGGCCACCGTGATGGCACCCCCCTGGGCACCGCCCTGCTGAGTGGGATAGGGGATCTTCTGGCCGCTGAGAATGGTGGCCTTCTTGTTGTTCTGGGTCACGAGCTTAGGCGAAGACACGATCTTGATGGTGCCGTTGGCTTCCATGGCCTGGAGAATGGCGTTGATGCTGAACTTGTTGCTGATGAAGGAGAGCCACATCTCGCCGGCAGGGGCCGAGAGTGAGGTGGAACCGTCCACGCCGGGAGCCCAACCAATCGCAGCCTGCTGACCCGAGGCCGGGCTGCTGAATCCCGTGGTGCCGTTCCAGAAGGGCGCCGAACTCCCGACCCAAGGCGTGGTGGTGGAGCTGCTGCCGCCGCTGGTGATGGAGGCGTTGCCACTATTGGTCTCCGGCCACTTCACGCCGAACTGCTGCTGCCAGTTCTTGTTGGCTTCCACGATGCGGGCTTCGATCTGGACCTGCTGGATCTGGATGTCCAAGGTCTGGATCAGGTCGTCGATGACCGCAATGTTGCGGGGCAGGTCCGTGATGATCAAGGTGTTGGTGCGGTCGTCCAGAATGGCGGAACCCCGCTTGGTGAGCATCTCCTTGAGGATCTTCTGGACTTCAATGACCTTCGCGTAGGAAAGGGGGCGGGTGATGGTCTGCAGTTCCCCCGCCAGAGCCTTGGTTTCATCCAGCTTTTTGCGCTCCTCTTCTTCCTTCTGGAGCTTTTCGACCTTCGCGACGCGAAGCACGCCGTTCTGGATCTCCTTGCCAAGTCCCGCATTCTTCAGGACCACATCCAGGACCTGGTCCCAGGGCGTGTCGGTGAACTTGAACCCGAAATTGCCCTGCACGTCCGGATCCATCACCAGGTTGAGCTTGCCCGTATCGGCGAGGATCCGCAGGAAATCCCGGATGTCGGTGTTCTGGAGATCGATGGTGATCTTCGATCCGGAATACTTGGTCAGGCCTTCCCCCAGGGTCCGGCCGCCGACATGGCCAGTG
>JARLGO010000161.1 GCA_031292655.1 Geothrix sp. | reverse complement strand
TCCGGCTTCACCAGCTTCGGCAATGGGGCGGCGCCCATCACCGCCGTGGAATTCGCCCGGCGCAACATCCCCTCCCCCGAGCGGCCCGGCTCGGGTGAATTGGAGGAAGTGGTGCGACAGATCAAGCCGAGGTAACCACCAATGGCTGATCAGCAACAGCCCGAGATCAAGATCCGGCTCGTCAAGAAGAAGGGGGGCCACGCGGCGGCCCACGGCGGGGCCTGGAAGGTGGCCTACGCCGACCTGGTGACGGCCATGATGGCCTTCTTCCTGCTGATGTGGCTGCTGAACAGCGCCAATGCGAACACCAAGGCCGGCATCGCCGGCATGTTCCAGGACCCCAACTTCTTCAACACCGAGCGGGGCAAGGAGATCCTGGCCAACCACGGCAAGGGCATCCTCCCAGGCGGCCGCGGCATGGCCCCGGGCCCCGACGGGGACGGCGGCACCGACACCACCGTGGAAAATCCCGGAGCCGCCGAGGAGGAGCACAAGGCCATGGAGGCGACCGCCGAGGCCATCGACAAGGCCTTCCAGCAGGATGAGCTGCTCCAGGCCTTCCAGGACCAGATCAGCATGGACTTCACGGACGAGGGCCTGCGCATCCAGATCCAGGACAAGGCCGCCCAGGTGCTCTTCGATTCCGGCAGCGCCAAGCTCAAGCCCTACACCCTGTCCATCCTCAAGGAGATCGCCAGGGAACTGGGCAAGCTCCCGAACCGTGTGGTGATCGGCGGGCATACCGATTCCTCCCAGTACTCGAACAAGGGCTACACCAACTGGGAACTCAGTTCCGATCGCGCCAACGCCGCCCGTCGCGTGATGGAAAGCGCCACGGGCGGGCTCCGCCCGGGCCAGGTCCGGCGGGTGACGGGTTATGCGGACACCATTCCCCTGGAAGGCAAGGAACCCAACGATCCCCAGAATCGCCGCATTTCCATCGTGGTCGTCTCCGCCGCCAACGATGCCGCCGAAACCCAGCACCAGAAGGCCAAGCCGAGGGACAAGGACAAGAAATGAAAAAGAAGCGCCCGGAGGTACGGGCGCTTCGAGAGGGCAAGTTTGGCGGGATTTCGAGTGGTGGGGCTGTTGAGCGGGAGTCCCGAGGTCGGGACTGGTGTCATGGGGTGGGATGATTGGTGGCGGGAAGCCCTTGCGGGCACCTCGCCGATGAGTCTATCACCGAAGGGATCCGGGCAACTCGAAGGCCGAGGGGGCCACCCCGCCGCGGGCCCAGGCGCTGAAGCTCAGTTCGGCCCGGGCCCCCGAGGGCTCCTCGATCACCATCCCGGAAAGGACCGGCTGGCCGTGGGCCTGGACCGGGGGACCGAAGAGGGCCGTCCGGGCCAGCTTGCCCGAGGCAAGGTGGAACTCCGCCTTGAGCGGCAGGGAGCCTTCCCTTGCCACCCAGAGGACCGCCGTGCGGGCGCTCAGGGAAGGGCGCCTGGCCCTGAGCTCCAGCCGCCAGCAGTCCCGTCCATCCAGGGCCTCCTGAACCAGCGACTGCACCGCATAGTCCTCGCGGAACCGCGTCCGGGCCACATCTCCGCCGGCGGCGGGACCCATCATGCGCTGCTGGGGCGTGACCTTCACGGGCCGCTTCGAACCCGGGAGCAGCAGCCACATCTGGTCGCCGAGGAGCAACACCGACCGGCCCTTCTCCTTGGGGGAGAGGCCGTCCAGGCGCGCGTCTCCGTTCTCCCGGGCCGAGACTTTCCAGCGCTGGGAGGCCCCCGGAGCCTGCAATGTCAGCTCCACCGTGAAGGCCGGCCAGGGGTGGCGGAGCCGGTCCACCCGAGCCAGGATCTCCTCGCCGCTCTGGGCCAGCAGGGGCAGCGCGGCGACGGCGACCAGCGCCAGGCGCATCAGCGCCGTCCGTAGTCGTCCT
>JARLGO010000160.1 GCA_031292655.1 Geothrix sp. | reverse complement strand
TTCCTCGCGGCGCTCCATGTGCCGCTCTTCGCGGCGCTCCTCGTGGTGCCAGTTCCGGTAGCGGCCGGCGGGCATGCCCACCAGCGCGCCCGGCACCCGGCGGCCCTCGATCCAGTCGAAGCGGGCCTGGGGCGAGCGGGCGCGGTACCAGCCGTCCGGCCGCCGGCACCAGTACCAGCCCCGGTGGAAGAAGACTTCCTCCCGGAACCCTTCCACCACCTGGATCCCGGGCTGGACCACCACGAGGGGGGGAGCGATCGGCAGGCCGAGCTCGATGTGGATGCCCACCTGGGCCCGGGCCGGGGCGGCGCCCAGGGCGAGCAGGGCCGTGAGCGGAATGGCGAGGTTTCTCATGTGCAGATCTCCATGGACGACAGGCTGCGGAGTGCAGGATGACCTCGTCCATTATGCGCCGAAGCGCCCTCGGCGGGCCCCTCACCACCCTTCGGCGCGGAGCCCCTCGGGAACGGTCGCCGCCGGGCCCGGGGCCCCGGCCTGCGCTTGTGCAATAATCATCATTGAAGGCTTTGCGTGACAAGGACCCCCATGACGACAGCGCCCGGAAAAGCCCCCAAGAAGGAGAAGGCCAAGCGGCAAACGCCCGAGGAGCGCCTCGAGGCCCTGCGCTACAACCACATGATGTACGGCCCCACCCCCGGGGAAGCCCGGCCCGCCGTCAAGAAGGTCAACTACGGAGCCTCCTACCTCAGCCACCCCAAGTTCCTGAGCCTGATGACGGCCTTTAAAAATGGCGCCTCCCATAAATTCGACGTGATCGATAAAGGGAAGGTCCACACCATTTCCACCGATGGATCCCACATCTCGTTCAACAATAAGATTGTCTACTATTCCCGCACCTTAAACCGCTACGAGGACAACCTCCTGCTGGACAAGACCTCCACGGTGCAGTTCCAGACCGTCGACGCCCTGGTCCATTTGGTGTTTGCCGTGTTCCGCTACTTCCCCGAGCTGGGCACGCCGCCCTTCTACTACATGAACCACCAGTTCTTCCAGGGCGCCGACACTTTGGAAGCCAGCATCCCCGACCAGGGGCCCAACCTCCTGGTGGGCTCCTTCCGGCACACCAAGATGCAGGAAAAGCCGCGGAAATAGGCCATGAGATCCGATGGATGAGCAGGGTTCCCAAAGCCCCTTCCGTTCAAATTGAGCGAGAGACTGCTTCATCCTGATTGATATGATCGTTAAGAGATGATTTTGGGGTCGGTTTAAATTATTTAAAATATTAATCTTACGTTATAGGCACGACATGTGCTCTATTTTCCCTGTCTGCAAGGAGACCTCCTGCAGAAGAATGATGCAGCGCCATTTTTAGCCGCCGTGAAGGGATTGTTCATCCAGGGACAGCCTGCCGATTGAAATGGACAGGCTTCATCCATACCCAGAAATGGCCTCAGACGGCGATCCCTGGCGACGGATTTCTGCTCAAAAAAGATGGGGTCGACACCCATCGCGGCCCTATGGATCCTACCGGAATCGTGGAATGGGAGTCAGAAATGACCACCAGAGCATGGAGAAAAAAGGAGTCATGGCTCAACCTGGTGCTCTTATCCATCCTTGTCGCCCTGCTGGGAATCTTGCTTCGGATTGAAACCATGCCTCGCCAAACACAGTCAGCAAGTCATGAATCCTTTATGGCTCAAATCGCCTTTCGATGATCAACCCAGCCGCTGACGACCGGGCGACAGCCAAAACTGACCCCCTGGTGGCTGGTAATCATCCCTTCGGCTCCTTATTCCCTGTTGAACCTTCGAAGGGGCGGAATATCAGGTCGGTCCAGGAACGGACTTCCAGCCCCGGACAAAATCTTCCAGGCCACTCCCAAACCACAGCAAGAGGGCGCTGATGAGCATGAGGTTGCGGTTCTTCTTGATGTAGCCGTAGATGAGGCCGATTAACGCGAGGCCCTCAAGAATCATGGAAATGGTACTGAGCATGGTTCGGCCCTCCTGACGATCCGATACGGGAAGCGTGGCATCCTCGAGAAAACTAACGGCCCCGCCTGCACCGAGAAGATGGGCGGAGCCGAGAAAGCGGAATGAAGAGAAAGAACGGAAGACTGTGCGGGCGGGGTCCGAGTTGAGCGTAGGATTAGGCGCGTTGAAATTGAGTAGGAATTGGCAGAGTCACTCTGAAGGTTGTGGGATGATGTGAATTTAATGTCCCTGCCGGTGTTTTAGATGTAGCTTGCTCAAATTCAATCAAACCATCATGAAGTTCTACTAATTGTTTTAAATAGTAGAGGCCAATTCCCGATCCGCCTTGTCCAGATTTTTGAGCATGTGTACCGCGGTAACCTAATTCAAATATTTTGGTTTTTTCATCATCTTCAATTAGCGGACCCAATGATTTAGCGCCACACGTAATATTTTTACTTGATTCTTGAACAAATATTTCAACTGAAGCACCCTCCGGGGAATATTTTATGGCATTATCCAACAATAAAAACGGTATTAATTTAAACCCATTTATGGCCATAATTTGAGTCGTATTGGAATTACCTGCCCTCCAATTCAAACGGACGTTCTTATCCTTGTACGAGAAGGATTGCATAATTCTATATACGCTTTCAAAGGCCTGATAAGGTATATATGGTTTTTTTGTAGGTAATGGAGTGTTTTTATAAGTAAAATCGGCAAGATCGAGCCGTAATTTAGAAAGTTCACTACCATGCAAAATATTACCTACCTTTTCATTGCGGTCCCTATAAGAAAAGTCCTGATTTTGCGCAAGCGCATACGCTGCATGATATATCACTGAATTTAATCCACGAATTTCATGAAGATGCTGTCTTGCTCGCGTGTTCGCCTCGTTTGATTCATTTGTTATTATATTGATCGCGTTAATGTTGCTCTTGAGTATTGATTCAAAAAATTTCTTTCCAATTTTATTTTTAAATAATCCTGGAAATGCGAGTTTTGTTCCCCACGGAGAGTTCCAAATCAAGCATTCGGCGCCACGTGGACAAGTGATCCATCCATCTTGTGCTGTTTTATAAAACGATATTTGACGAAGTGAGAAAAAATCATCCGAAATTGGAAACAAAGGCGATTGAGTTTTTTTAACTATCCCATCTGGCAATAGAATAAAATCGAATGATGATATACTTTCAAATATTGCTTGATAATTCATCTTCAATTCTCCATCCAAAGTTTAACCAATCCTTTGATTGATTCAATGCAAAGGGTTTGAATAACTTTAGACATGACAGGCGATATTTCAAGGCTTTTGACTTTGTCTGAAAGGACTGCACCGGTGTTTTGATTTGCCTTTAACCAATTATCTACATAAACATCTTCCAGGAGTGTGATTCGAAACGGATCTAGGCCATTAAATAATAGGCGAGACCTTGTTCGCTTCCATATATCAATTGGATTGGTGTAGCTTAGAATGCATTCATCAAGTAGTTCAATCCAATCGTCAATGGGTGAATCCTTTTGTAAAAAATGATCAGCAAAAAGTACTCCGGTTTGAATTAATGTGTTGCTCGATCCGCCGGTATAAGCCACAACGGTTTTATCGGGAAAGGAGAGCTTTATTTCTCGTATTACATGAGCCCCTTGCATTTCTGGGTTCAATTTTCCGCCCACACCCTCAAGATCAACCAAAATCACCTGATATGGTTCAGTTACATTAATATCTTGAATATCTCCACCAATTGGAGTTAATCGATAATGATTCCGGCCCAGGTTTTCCTGTGGAGAAAAATCCTTATCATCAATAACCATTATTTTTACACGTTCTCTAAGATCAAGCATCCGATCACTTCGTTTTTGTTTTATTATCGACTCTAAGTCATTAATTGATTTATATGGTTTAAATCGAATTATCATTTGGGTTCTCCGTTGAGAATAATTTAAATTGTAACCAAGGCTGGGGTAACGTTCAACGGACAAAGCTAATCGGCCCCGCCTGCATCGAGGCGATGAGCTGAGCCAAGGAAGCGGGATGAAGAGAAGGAGCGGAAGGCAATGCAGGCAGGGTCCGACTTGAGCGGAGGGTTGTCCAGCCAGGACACGTCTTTTAAACTGAGGGCCAGAGGGCAGCGATGTATGCGAGTTCCGCATTGACCACCGCCGTTAGGGCGGGAATTGGCACGGTTGGTGTAAAAAGTTTGGAATTCCTGAGATCTAGAACGGCCATGATTTCGGAGTTTTTGCACTGAGGGCGAAGTGCAATTTCCATCATGTGTGTTACCAAGTCTATGCGAGCTTTGGAAAGTGAATCGGCTTTGAAGTAGAGCTTAATGAGGTACCGCTGGCTGTTAAAGATTAGGCCAAGTTCTGGATTCACTGAAACATCCACACCATTAAAGCTATACCCATCGGAGGGTGGGATGAACCAAGTGATACTCTTCTTCCCCCACCACTTTGAGTAACTGGTGACCACATCTGGATAGTTTGATTTTTTCTTTGGGTCGGTGACGGTACTCAGGAAGTGAGTTAGGGAAGCACGATTTCCGCCAGAGGCATGGATATGAGCAATTTCGTCGCGCAACGGTTTATAGAAATCCAAGGCTGGGCTGTAGGGTGGCCGGTTCTTGATTTGGGCAACCTTGGTGGCTTTTGGTGTGCCACTTTTCGAGACCACATCTACCAAATCCGTGAGAGAAAGCTTTGGCATTTCTACTCCATTGGTGGCCTAACTCTGTATTAAGCGACGAGTCTGTGACCCCGTCAGGTCCGCCCAAACAACATCTGATGGGGCCAATGAATATAAGTATTGGTCGATCAACTCCAGCTGATTCATCTAGTTATATGCAATGAAGGTGTTTTATCCAAGATGGATCGTATCGCCTGTGTTGCTGAAGCTGTGCGCTAGGTGGGCGCGTTTCGAGCTGAAATCGAACCGAGCCATCTTGTCCTCGTTAGGCTGTCTTGCGAGGCGAAGCTGATTTTCGTCCACTCTACGCCGTAAGCCCAGGAATTAACAGGCCCGGCTGAATTGCGATTTGAAAGGGGACAGGAACCAGCCCCCTCGGTCTCCCCTTCTGCGACCAGAAGCCCCCGAACCTGCCTCAAACTGGACGCATGACTTTCACGCTCCGCCAACGCGCTCAGGCCATCCTCCGCTCGGCGGGGTGGGAGCTGGCGCCGCCGCCCCTGGTCTGGTCGTCGCGGATGGCCCGCTGCGCGGGGCTATTCGTCCTCGAGAAGGACGCCCGGGGCAAGTGGCACCCGGAGATCCGCCTCAGCATCCCCCTCCTGCGCCGCCGGGACTGGCCCTGGCCCCAGGTGGTCTGCGGCATGAACTGCCACGCGCCCGAGGAAGTCCAGCAGCGCATCCTCGAGCATGAGCTCATCCACTTCAAGCTCTGGATGGACCGCGAGAGGGACTGGGGCCACAGCGAGCGCTTCCGGCGCCTGGCCTTCGAGGTGTTCGGGCACCAGGCCATCACGCACGGGATCGGAACGGAGCCCGATTGATCCTTCGCGCGGTCGGGGCCCTGATTTACTCCCTGTGGGGAGCCTGCTTTGCGACCCACCTGGACGCGACCCGATGGATGGCCGATCTAACCTGTGTCCATCCGTGGAATCTGTGGATATCTTTCTCTTCCGTCCATGGGAATGTGTACACGCCATGACTGCCTGGGATCACGCCCTCCTTGCCGCGCCCCCCACCCTGGAGGCGGATGACCGGCTGCCGCCGGCGCACAAGCTCTATGCGCTCCGCACGCTGCCCCTGGACGAGATCAAGGCCGTGGGCTTCGACATGGACCACACCCTGGCCCGCTACCGCGCGCCCGAAGCCGACGAGCTGGCCTTCAAGAAGTCCGCGCGGCTGCTGGTGCGGGACCGGGGCTACTCGCCCTGGCTGCTGGAGATCGAGTACGACCCCGCCTTTGCCGTTCGGGGCCTGGTGCTGGACGGGCTCCGGGGGAACCTGCTGAAGCTCAACCGGGAGCGCCAGGTGGTGCGGGCCTGCCATGGGAGCCGCGCCCTGTCGCGCCCCGAGCTGGAGGCGGTCTACAGCCGGCGCCGCCTGTCCACGGCCGCCAAGGGCTTCCGCAACATCGACACCCTCTTCGAGCTCCCCGAGAGCCACCTCTACGCCCGGATGGTGGACGGCCTGGACCGGGGCCTGCTGAAGGCCGAGAACTACCTGGAGCTCTTCCGCGATGTGCGCTGGGCGGTGGACACCGCCCACCGGAACGGCGAGATGAAGGCGGAGATCCTCGCCCACCGGGATTTCTTCATCGCGCGGGATCCCCAGCTGGCCCTGGCCCTGGATCGGCTCAAGCGGGGGGGCAAGAAGCTCTTCCTCCTCACCAACAGCGACTGGTCCTTCACGGACGGCGTGCTGAGCCACCTGCTGAACGGCCAGGACGAGGCCCGGCCGCACTGGACGGACTACTTCGACCTCATGGTGGTCAGCAGCCGCAAGCCCCTGTTCTTCACGGACACCCCCGAGGCCGTGGCCATCGGCGGCCACCCCAACGCCTTTTCGGGCGGCCACACGGCCTGGCTGGAGGCCCGCCTGGAGGCGGAAGGCGAGCAGATCCTCTACGTGGGCGACCACATCTACGGCGACGTGCTCCGGTCCAAGAAGAACGCCTCCTGGCGCACGCTGCTGCTGGTCCCCGAGCTGGAGCGGGAGCTGAAGCTGCTGGAGGCCAAGAGCCCGGACCTCCGGGAGCTGTTCCGCCTGGAGACCGCCCGCCGCCGGGCGCAGCGGCGGGCCTCGGTGCTCCAGGACCAGTGGAACCGGAACCGCGCCCGCCGCCATGTGCTGGGCCCCCGCCTCAGCACCGAGGCCATGGCGGCCCTGGACCATGAAGCCACCCAGCTGGCCCTCAGTGCCGGGGCCCTGCGCCAGCGGGTGGAGCTGCTCACCCTGGAGGCCCGGGGCCTGCAGAGCGCCGTGGAAGGCGCCTTCAACCCGATGTGGGGCCCCATCTTCCGGGACCGGGACGAGCAGACCCGCTTTGCGGATCAGATCCAGCAGTTCGCCTGCGCCTACACGGGCCGGGTGGAGAACCTCTACATGGTCGATCCCCAGGCCACGGTCTACGCCCCGGTGCCGACCCTCCCCCACGAGCGCCGGGAGATGGTCAGAGGCTGACCCGGGCCCGGGCCCTGGCCGCGGCGATGACGTGCTTGATGGCGGCCACCACCTGGTCCTGGTCGGCCTCGGTGAGACCGGGCCAGAGGGGCAGGCTCAGCAGGCGCTCGCCGCTCCATTCCGCCTGGGGCAGGCCCTCCTTCGGCAGGTGGGAGGGGTTCGCCGCGTAGAAGTCGCGGTACCAGGGGTGGACATGGGCCGGGCGGTAGTGGATGCCCGTGCCGATGTTCTCGTCCTTGAGGGCCGCCACGAAGGCGTCGCGGTCCAGGCCCAGCTTCTCGGGGTGGACGCGCAGCACGAAGAGGTGGAAGCAGTGGCCGTGAATGGCGTCGCCGGCCCAGGGCAGCAGGACTTCGTCCACGCCCTTCAGCAGGTCCAGGTAGCGGCGGAACAGCACGCCCCGCCGGGCATTGAAGCCGTCCAGCTTGCCGATCTGGTGCAGGCCCATGGCCGCCTGGAGGTCCATGAAGTTGGCCTTGCGGGCGGGTTCGTAGACTTCCGTGTGGGGGCTGCCCTCCTTGGCGAAGCGCTTCCAGGCGTCGCGGTCGATGCCGTGGAAGCGCAGGCGCTTGATGCGGCTTTCGAACTCGTCGTCGAAGAAGGCGATGGCGCCGCCCTCGCCGGTGGTCATGTTCTTGTTCGGGTGGAAGCTGTAGACGCTCATGATCGAGCGGGGATTGCCACCGATCTTAGTGCCCTGGTAGTGGGCGCCCATGGCCTGGGCCGCGTCCTCGATGACCCAGAGGCCGTGCTTTTCCGCGATGGCCCAGATCGCCTCCATGGGGCAGGGCAGGCCCGTGAGATGCACGGGGATGATGCCCTTGGTGCGGGGCGTGATGGCGGCTTCGAGCTTGGCGGGGTCGATGTTCAACGTGACGGGATCGATGTCCACCAGCACCGGCACACCGCCCTGCAGCACCACCGTGCTGAGGGTGCTCACCCAGGTGAGCGACGTGGTGATCACCTCGTCGCCGGGCTGCAGGTTCAGCACCTGCATGGTGATCTCCTGGGCCGTGGTGGCGCTGTTCATGACCAGGCAGTGGGGCACGCCGTTGTAGGCCTGCAGCTTCTCCTCGAACTTCGCCGACTTCGGGCCCGTGGTGATCCAGCCGCTGTGGATGGTGTCGATGATCTCCGCGATCTCCTCCTCGCCCACCATGGGGCGCGTGAAGGGGAGGAAATCCGGACGGCGGACATAGGTCATGGAGGCTCCGCGAAAACGACCATTGTACCCGGCCGATGGGGGCCTCGCTTCCGCCGGAACAGACCACCGGCGGGCCGGGGGGCCCGCCGGTGGCGCTTCTGGGCTGGATGGACTACTGCATCAGGCAGTACTGGCTGCTGCCGACGAATTTCACATTGCGCTGAATGAGGTACTTCCGGGAGCCCAGGGTCACGTTGTAGTAGGCCCCGTTGGATCCCAGGGTGCTGGTTCCGAAGGTCCAGGCGCAGTCGTCGCCGTTCTCGTAGCCGGTGCGGGCGTACCAGGTGGCGCCATCGGGGTCCGTGGTGGCCTCCTCGAGCTCATGGGCCAGCACGGAGACCATGCCGTCCACGCCGGCATTGCCGTTGGGGCCGATGGTCTGGGCGGCGCAGGAGGTGATGCAGCGGGCCGCGTTGCCGATGAAGGCATAGCGGTGGTTGGAGCCGTTGATGGTCCCCCAGGAATGCCAGCCGCAGTATTGGGTGCAGAAGCCCGAAGCCTCGTTCACGTCCGAGGAGGTCAGCACGAAGTAGATGCCGGTGGCGTCGTTCGGCAGGTGCCCTCCGGTGATGGCGTCCGAGACGATGGACTGGATGTTGGCGTCCGACAGGCTGGTGCCGTAGGGGTAGGCCACGGTGGTGGCGCCGCCGTAGGTGACGTTGCCCGTGATGCCGGAACCGGTGTAGGTGGAATTGATCTTGAAGTAGGGCGAGCCGCCGATGGCATTGAAGAAGTCCGTGACGATCTGCTGGCCGGCGGCGGTGTCCGTGCCGTTGCTCTGGGCCCAGTTGCCGTACCAGATCGCGTAGGCGGTCGGGGTGGTGACGACCTGGCCGCCGTGGTTCGTGAGCTTGCTCCTGGAACTCAGGGCCGAGGTGGAACCCACGGTGGGGGCGTAGGTGGAGACGGGATTCATCCGGTGGTGGATGATTTCACTCCCGTTTTCGGCCATGTGGTAGGCGCGCTCGTCCTGCGCCAGGGCGGCCGACGCGGCTAGGCCAGCCAGGAGGATGGCGGTGAGATGGAGCCGGGTGAGGGTTTTCATGGTGCTCCTAGAAAGGTGAGGTGGAAGAAGGGGGGTGCTCCAGGAGGAACAGCCCCAGGGGAGGAACGGCGTTGGCAGGCCTCCATCACCCGAGGAGATGGGAAAATGGGCGAAGCGCCCGGGAACCGGCATTCATGAAATGGCGGAGATCCCCGGAGGCCCGAACTGAAAAGAACGTTTGGACAGGAGTCTATGCATTGATACCATGTCTCACAACAAGTTATTTTTTGTCAATTCCAGTCAATACAACACATTGAATTGTATAAATAAGGCCAATTGTTTAAATCGATAATCAATAAACGCATGAAAACGATTAGGCTACCGTGGATCAGGTTTCCATTTCCGGGTTCTTCGCCTCACTGGGATTTCGCATGCACCTTCGCCGTTTCACCCCTTGGATCGCCGCCGGCAGTCTCCTGGCCTTCGCCCATGCAGGTCTGGGGGCGCAGCCGCAGCAGAAGCGCCCCCAGCCTTCCCTGCAGGCGCAAATCGACAGCCTGCGGGAGGGGCAGGAGAAGCTTCAACAGGAATTGGAGGCGCTCAAGGCCCTGCTCGAGGAGCGGTCTGGCCGGGTGAGCGCTCCGGTGGCCGCCCGGCCTCCGGAGGCGCTCACGGTGAATGTCTTCGGTGAACCCTTCAGGGGCTCCGCCGGGGCCCGGGTGGCGATCCTCGAATACTCGGACTTCGACTGCTCCTTTTGCGCCAAGTACGCCACCGAGATCTTCCCCCTGATCGACCAGGCCTACCTCCAGTCCGGCCAGGTGAAGTACTTCTTCCGGGACCTGCCGGGCCCCGAGCACCTGAACGCCCTGTTCAAGGCGCGGGTCGCGCGGTGCGCCGGCGAACAGGACCAGTTCTGGGGGGCCCACGACCGGCTCTTCCGGGACCAGCGCCCCTTCGACGGCCCCGGAATGACCGCCTTCGCCAAGGCCCTGGGCCTGGACTGGGACCGTTTCAACGCCTGCATCGCCAGTGACAGCTACCTGGAGGCCATCCAGCGGAGCGCCGCGGGCGCCAAGCGGATGGGAATCAACGGCACTCCGGCCTTCCTCATCGGCACCCTGAGTGACGACGGAACCGTGCTGAGGGCCTCCAAGGTCATCCTCGGCGCCGACTCCTTCCAGGCCTTTCGCACGGTCCTGGACGACCTCCTCAAGCCTCGGAAGCCGTGAATCTTTTCACCTATCGCGGATCGCCGGATCCGCGCCGGGAACGGCCGCCCGTCAGGCCCCCATCGATCAGGCGATTGCCATGGTGATCCGCAGGGTGCTGCCCTTGCCAAGCCCTTCGCTGCTCAAGCTGATGGTGCCGCCCATCATCTCCATGAGGTGCTTGCTGATGACGAGGCCCAGGCCCGTGCCCCCGAACTCCCGGCTGTGCCCGCCTTCGGCCTGGGCGAACTTCTGGAAGAGGCGGACCTGGGCCTCCGGGCTCACGCCAATGCCCGTGTCCACCACGAGCAGGGCCACGTAGCCGGGGTGGCGTTCCAGCTGCACGGCGACGCTGCCTTCCTTGGTGAACTTGAGGGCGTTGGAAAGCAGGTTGAGCAGCACCTGCTTGAGGCGGTTCGGATCCACCACCACGTCCGGGATGCCGCTGACCTCGGGCCAGAACAGCTCCACGTCCTTCCTGCGGGGGTAGGCCTCGGCGATGGGTTTCACCTCGTCCAGCAGCACCGCGAGGCTGAAGGGTTCCGGATGGACCTCGAGTTTCCCGGATTCGATCTTGGCCAGGTCCAGGATGTCGTTCAGGAGCCCTAGCAGGTGCTGGCCCGAGGTGTAGCTGTCCTGCAGCATGGACCGCATCTCTTCGGCGTCGTCGTAGAGGCCGTCCATGACCAGGCGGGTGAAGCCGAGGATGCCGGTGAGCGGCGTGCGGAGCTCGTGGCTGGTGAGGGCCAGGAACTCGCTCTTCAGCTGGTCCGCCTCCCGCAGGGCATCGTTGACGCGCTCCAGCTCGATGGCCTGGCGCTGGAGCGCGTCGCGCTGCTGGGACAGGTCCCGGAACAGCCAGGCGTTGTAGAGGGAGATGGCGGCCTGCCGCTGGAGGATGGTGATGGAATCCAGGTCCTCCTCCTCCCAGCGGCGCTCCGCCGGCAGGGCCAGGATGGCGAAACCCAGCAGCAGGAGCTGGTGCTCGAAGGGGATGAAGAACAGCTGGGATCCATCCGTGCCCCGCAGGATCCCCAGGCTCGCATCATCGCAGCTGGGATCCAGCCACTGGCTCTGGAAGAGCACCAGGGGTGTGCCCGGGAAGGGGTTCGGCGCCGGCAGCCGCATCGGCGACCATTCGGTCCTGGTGAGGCCCGTGCCGTCTTTGGGAATGTAGCCCGCGCCCCCGTCCTCCATCGTCCAGACCACCGCGCGCTTGCAGTGGAACTCCTGAGCCAGCACGTCGAGCACCACGCTGACGACCTGCCCTCCCTTGGAGGTGGCCGCCAGGATCTCGGACACCTGCTGGAGCACCTGCATCTGGTGGGAGCGGCGGTTCAGCCGGGCCCGCAGCTCCCGGGTCTCGTGCATGGCCTGGGTCAGCTGGCGCTGGGTCTGCATGAGCTCCGCCAGCACCTCCGTGCCCTGGGGCCGCTGGAGCTGGGCCGCCGGCACCTGCTTCGGCCCGGAGCTGGCCTTGGCGACCGTCGGGGTCGCCTTGGGCGGCTCGGAGGATGGGTTCGGGTTGGACATGGACCTCCAGGATGGCCCCGCCCGGGAATACTGCCAAGGGGCGGGGTTTGCCCCAAGATAGGGACATGGCGAACCGCGCCCCCACCTTCTCGATCCAGCGCATCACCTTCCTGGCCGTATCGCTGGTGCTCTGCGTCCAGGTGGGCTGGTGGATCAATGTCCAGATCCGGGAATCGGGACGGCTGCTCCAGGCCCGGTCCGAGGCGCTCAACGCGAGCCTGGCCGAGGCCTGGCAGATGGACAGCCTCCGCATCCTCGCCCTCATCGCCGCCTCGCCGGACCCCTCCTCCCGCACCGGCTCCGTGCAGGGCCGCCTCGCCACCCTGCCCAGCCTGGAGCAGCGCCACGCCGCCATCGTCCGGAGGTTCCCGCACGTGGTCATGGTGCCCTCGCCCGTCACGTCCAAGGATCTCGCCCTGCTGGACGGGGCGGCATTTCTTACCCTGCGCCCCGAACCCCTGATCGAATTGAGGAACCAGCGCTGGCATTCCGTCTTCCGGGCGGCCAGCGAAGGGGCCTTCATGGTGGTGGCCGTGCTCTCGGGCCTGGTCCTCCTATACCGCAAGCTGGCGGAGGAACTGGATCTCAAACTCCGCCAGCGCAATTTCACCTCGGCGGTGACGCACGAGCTGAAGACGCCCATCGCCTCTCTGAGGGTCTGGACCGAGACCCTCTTCACCCGCGAACTCTCGGAGGAGCAGCGGCTGCGGATCCGCGACCTCATGGACCGGGACCTCGCCCGGCTCAATGAGCTGGTGGGCAACCTGCTCGACGTGGCCCGGGCGGAATCCGGCAGCCTGGTGCTGCACCTGGCCCCGCTGGACCTGGCGCCCTGGCTCCGGGCCGTCTGCGAGGCCATGGACCTGCGGCTGGAAGCCGGCAGCCTGGGGCTGCAGCTGGAATTCACCTCGGAGCCCCTCTGGGTCAATGCCGATCCGAAGGCCCTCGGGACCGTGATCGAGAACCTCCTGTCCAACGCCTTCAAGTACGCAGCGGAGCCCCGCCGGACCACGGTCACCCTGGACGGGGACGGCGAGGACGCGCTGATCGTGGTGAGCGATCGGGGCCACGGCATCGCGCCGAAGGACCTGCCCCGGGTCTTCCACCGGTTCTTCCGCGTGGGCGACGAGCTGACCCGCCAGGTCGCCGGGACGGGTCTGGGCCTCTTCCTCGTGAAGGAGGTCGTGACCCGCCACGGCGGGGATGTGAGCGCCGCCAGCCGCGGGCCCGGCCTCGGCTCGGCCTTCACGATCCGCCTGCCCCGAATCCCCAGGCCCCAGGATGCCTGACCCCGGCCCGGCCCAGGGGATCTCCCCCGAGGCCTCCCTCGTCCTGACCGCCGCCCAGGGGGATCCGGCCGCGTTCGAGACCCTGGTGCGTCCCCACCTCGGCATGCTGTTTCGCGTGATCGAGCGGATCCTGGGCAACGAGGCCGAAAGCCAGGACGCCCTCCAGGACGCCCTCCTCACCATCCACCGCGAGCTGCCGGGCTTCCAGGGCGCCAGCAAGTTCAGCACCTGGGCCTACCGCATCTGCGTCAACCAGGCCCTCATGGCCCGCCGCAAGCGGATCCGGCGCCGGGAGGACGCCATCGAGGATCTGATGCCACGTTTCCAGGACGAGGGGCATCACATGAGCGTGGACACGATCCTCGACTGGAGCGAGGATGCGGAGGCATTGATGAAGGTCGAGCAGGAGGAGCTGAAGGCGCGGGTCCGGGCCGGTCTGGATCGGTTGTCCGACGACCAGCGCGCGGTCTTCGTCCTGCGCGACCTCGAAGGTTGGAACACGGACGAGATCGCCCGCCACCTGGGCATCACCCGCGAGCTGGTCCGCCAGCGCGTCCATCGCGCCCGCCTGGCCCTGCGCGCCCTGCTGCCGGAGTTCGCCCCCGGTCCGGAGGGACGATGACCGTCCTGATCCCCACCTGCGAGCGCGTCATCGGCCTCCTGACGGACTATGAGGACAAGGCCCTGGGGCCCCTCGACTGGCTGGGCGTGAGACTCCACCTGGCCCTCTGCCCCCCCTGCCGGACCTTTCTCGAGGCCTTCGACCGCGCGCCCGCCCTGCTCCGCCGGGTGCAGGACGAGGACGCCCCTCCCGCCGCGGAAAGCGCCCTGGCCGGTGCCCTGGCCGCCCTCCGCGAGGGACGGATCCCCAAGGGTCCTCAGCATCACCCCGAGCCGGAGGCCTGGGCCGCCCTGGATCCCGGCGGCGACCCCCTCCGGGCCGTCCTTCTGCGCCTTCACCTGGGGCACTGCGAGTCCTGCCGCGAGCGCCATGGCGGGCAGGGGGCCATCGCGCCCTCCCCGGAGCCCCTGGAGACCCTGCGCCCCCATCTCCCCCCCGAGGCCCGGTGGCGCTGGATCCGGCACGGGCTGGGCGGCGGGCGGGTGGCCGTGGTCCAGCGGGACGCCTCCGGGGCCAGCTTGAACCTGGCCTGCCTGCCCGGGGGCCGCAGCACGCCGGTCCACACCCATGAGGGCCTCGAATGCGCGCTGATCCTCAGCGGCGCCCTCCAGGACGGGCCCGCCCACCTGCGGCCCGGCGACTGGATCGCCCATGATCCGGGTTCCCTGCACGGCCCCACCGCCGATCCCGGCGGGGAGTGCTGGGCCCTCATCGCCCTGGAGCGGCCCATCCGGTTCACGGGCTGGCGGGGGGCCCTCGGCCGGTTCCGCTAGGGTCTAAGAGCTCATAACAAAACCCCACGGCGCCGCGCGAGGGTCGCCGGGCGAGCGAGGCGAGGAACGCGAGTCAAAGCGTAGCGGGTACTACGCGCGACGAGCGTGACGAAGCTTGGCGACGCCCGCCGGCCCTCGCCCGGAGGGATGAAGCCAGGCAGGCGCTCCGCGGCGTCAGGTCCCTTGAACAACGAACCACGTTGCCCTGCGGGCCCTTCCTGGCGGCGCATCCTGCCTGGCTTCATCGCGGCATTGTCGGGTTTTGTTATGAGCTCTAAACGACCGCGGGCCATGCTCCAATGGGCCATGACCCGATCTCCTTCCACGACCCGGGGGGCCGCCCTGGTGGCCTTGGCGGCCCTGCTCTGGAGCTCCAGCGGCCTCTTCATCAAGGTGCTGCCCCTCGGCCCC
>JARLGO010000159.1 GCA_031292655.1 Geothrix sp. | reverse complement strand
TGCCGCTCCCAGGCCACCGTGGAACTGGGGCGGGCTCCGTAGTCGTGGCCGGGCCACAGGGTGACGTGGGGGGGCCACTCGCGCAGGAGCCGCTGGAGGCTGGTCCATTCGGTGCGGCCATCCGCTTCGGTCCGGGTGCCGCCCACCTTGCCCACGAAGAGCAGGTCGCCGGTGAAGGCGGCATCCTGGCCCTCCACCAGGAAGGCCAGGTGGTCGTGGTAGTGGCCGGGGACATGCCAGACGCGGATCGTGAACCCCCCGAAGGGGAGGCGGTCGCCGTCCTTCAGCGTGAGGTCCACGGGACCCGGATGGCCCGGCCCCCCCGCGATCAGGGCCCCGGTCAGCGCCTTGGCGACCTGGTTGCCGTTGGTGTGGTCCTCGTGGCCGTGGGTGTTGAGGATGTGGGTGATCTTCAGCCCCTGAGCCCGGGCCCGCTCCACGGCGACCTCCGGTGTGTAGGAGGGATCGATCAGCACCCCCAGGCCCGCCTCCCGGTCCCCGAGGAGGTAGCCGAAGTTGCGATCACCGCCGACCCGGATCTGTTCAAAGATGAATCGCATCGGTTCCCCCGCCGGCCTTTCCGGATGCTACCGCGGCCGGTGCGGCCATGGGCTACCCCTTCCGCGCGGCCGGACATCCCCCGGAGGAGCACTTGCCACAGGCGCCCCCCGAGGACGGGGCCCCGCCCGCGCCCAGATCCTGGAGGGCCCCCCGGATGAAGTAGAAGGCCGAGAGGCCGGCGGCGGAAGCAGCGATAAGCGTCTGAAGGTTCATTGCAGCCTCACACGAATCCGATGGCTCGGCCCAGGGCCACAGTCACCCAGGCCAGCCCCCAACCGAGCACCAGGCCGTAACCCACCGTGAAGGCCGCCCAGCCCCAGCTGCCCGCCTCGCGGCGGATCATGGCGATGGTGCCCAGGCAGGGCGTGTAGATGAGCGTGAAGACCATGAAGGCCAGGGCGGTGAGGGGCGTCAGGCCGGATCCGTCCCGGAGGGCCACCTGGAGCGGGCTGAGGCGCTCGCCCTCCTTGGG
>JARLGO010000158.1 GCA_031292655.1 Geothrix sp. | reverse complement strand
TTGGGCAGGCTGGTCTGCCCGTCGAAGGTGCGGCGCAGGTACTTCAGGGCGGCCTCGGGCCCGCTGAAGGCCGCCTCCCGGTGCCCCGCCAGCAGGTCCTCCAGGGTGTCCTTCACCGACTTGCGGACGGGCTCGTTGCGCTTGGCCATGGTTACCGATCTAGGAAAGGAATTTGAAACCGCAGATGTCGCAGATGGGCGCAGATAAATGCCAATACCATCCTGTTTTCATCTGCGAAATCTGCGTCATCTGCGGTTAAAACTCATTCATATTCGATGGTGGCCGGTGGCTTGCTGGTGATGTCGAAGACGACGCGGTTGATGCCGCGCACCTCGCGGACGATGCGCTGGGCGATGCGGTCCAGCAGCTCGTGGGGCAGCCGGGCCCAGTCGGCGGTCATGAAGTCCTCGCTGGTGACGGCCCGCAGGGCGCACATCCACTCGAAGGTGCGCTCGTCGCCCATGATGCCCACGGTCTGGACGGGCAGCAGCACGGCAAAGGCCTGGCTGGTCCTGGCGTACCAGCCGCTCTCCCGCAGCTCCTGGAGGAAGATGGCATCGGCGTTCTGGAGCACTGTCGCCCGCTCGCGGGTGATGGCGCCGGGCAGGCGCACGGCGAGACCCGGCCCCGGGAAGGGGTGCCGCTGATTCATCTCCTCGGGCAGCCCCAGCGCCAGGCCCGTGGCCCGCACCTCGTCCTTGAACAGCTCGCGCAGGGGCTCCACCAGCTGCAGCTTCATGCGCTCCGGGAGGCCGCCCACGTTGTGGTGGGACTTCACCAGGATGGCGCCGCCGATGCCGCTGCTTTCGATCACGTCGGGGTACGTGGTGCCCTGGCCCAGGAAGTCGGCCCTCACCTTGCCCGCCTCCCGCTCGAAGACCTCGATGAACTTGCCGCCGATGATCTTCCGCTTCTGCTCGGGATCGGTCACGCCCGCCAGGGCCCCCAGGAACTCGTCGGAGGCGTCCACCCAGATGACGTTCAGCTCGAAGGGCGCGAAGTAGGCCTGCACCTGCTTCATCTCGTCCTTGCGCATGAGGCCGTGGTCCACGAACACGCAGGTCAGCTGCGGGCCGATGGCCTTGTGCAGCAGCAGGGCCGCCACGCTGGAATCCACGCCGCCGCTGAGGCCCAGCACCACGGTGCCCTTGCCCACCTGGGCGCGGATGGCCTTCACCTTCTCGTCGATGAAGTTCCCGGCGTTCCAGTCCAGAGTCATGCCACAGTGCCGCAGGAAATTCAGCAGGAGGGGCATGCCCTGGGCGCTGTGGGTCACTTCGGGATGGAACTGGAGGCAGTAGATGCCGCGCTTGGCATCCTCCATGGCCGCCACCGGCACGCTGGGGGTTTTCGCCGTGACGGTGAAGCCCGCCGGGGCCACTTCCACGTGGTCGCCATGGCTCATCCACACCTGCTGCGCGTGGGGCAGGCCTTCGAAGAGCATGGAGTTCTCGGGCAGGGCCTGGATCTCCGCCTTCCCGTACTCGCGGCTGGCGGAGCGGTGCAGCTGGCCCCCCAGGTTGCGGGCCAGGAGCTGCTGGCCGTAGCAGATGCCGAGGATGGGCACGCCCAGATCGAGGATGGCCGGATCCAGGTCCGGCGCGCCGGGCTCCAGCACGGAGTTCGGCCCGCCCGACAGGATCACGCCCTTCAGGTCGGCACCGCCGATCTCGGCGGCCGTGGCTCCGCTGTTGTAGACCAGGCCGAAGGCGCCCAGCTCCCGCAGCCGCCGCGTGATCAGCCGCGTGTACTGGCTGCCGTAGTCGATGATCGCGATGCGTTCGTGGTGCATGGGGCCTCAGGACAGGGACCGCCGCCGGGGAGGATCGATCCGGCGGGGTGACATCTACCAGTGTGCCCGATCCCCCCGGCCCTGGGGCTTATGGTCCGACTCGCGCCCTGAAAAGTCCCACTGGGGCTGAGCTGGGGTGCCGCGCCCCGGCTCCGGCGCCAGCCTTGGACCGGGAGGACGCCATGACCGAACGCCGACCGGACCTCGACTTCCTGCGGGTGGTGGCCATCCTCCTCCTGCACCTCTACCACAGCGCCCGCTTCTTCAATGTGGACGACCCATGGCACCTGAAGGCCCCCCAGCTGCTGCCGGCCCTTACCCAGCCCATGGAGATCCTGCACATCCTGCGCATGCCGCTCCTGATGCTCATCGCCGGGGCCGTGGCCGCCTACGCCGTGGCCCGGCGCGGGGTAGGCGGCTTCGCCTGGGATCGCACCAAGCGGCTCCTCCTGCCCCTGGTTGTCGGCATGCTGGTCATCGTGCCACCCCAGATCTACCTGGAGCGCCTGGACCGGGGGCTCTACGCAGGCAGTTACTGGAGCTTCTGGCCCAGCGTCTTCCAGTTCGTCCCCTACCCCAAGGGGAGCCTGAGCTGGCACCACCTTTGGTTCGTGGCCTACCTGTTCACCTACTGCCTGCTGGCCCTGCCCCTCCTCGCCTGGCTGGGCCGCCCCTCCGGCAAGGCCTTCCTCAGCCGGGCCCAGGCCTTCCTGGTTCGGGGCTGGAACCTGCTTTGGCTCGTGGTGCCCATCTTCCTCATCCGCATCCTGCTGCGGAACCACCGGGAGACCAACGACCTCATCCACGATCCGAAGGGCTTCCTCTTCTACGGCTACCTCTTCCTCGCGGGGCACCTGCTGGCCCGCTGCCCCGAGGTATGGGAGCGCCTGGTGGCGCTGCGCTGGTCCTTCCTCGGCCTGGCGGCCTTCCTGCTGGCCATCCTCCTGCCGGATGGAGAATTCCCGTTTCCCTGGGAACACCTGGCCGTCTGGCTCTTCAGCTGGAGCGGCCTGCTGGCCATTCTCGGCTTCGCCCGCCGGAACGTGCGCCGCGAGGGCCCCCTCCTGCGGCACGCGCAATCCCTGGCCTACCCCTTCTACATCCTGCACCAGACGGTGATCCTGGCCGTCGGCTACCCCTTGATGAAACCGGCGATGAACCCTTGGGTTCGCCTGGGCTGGGTCACCCTGCTTTCCTTCCTGTGCACCTGGGCCCTGTGCGAAGGTTTGGCTCGAGTTCCCTGGCTTCGCCCCCTCTTCGGCCTGGGTCCCCGGAAGCGCCCGCGGGCCCCAGCCACCCCCCTGCCGCAACCGGCGGAGGCCTAGGCCATACTGGGGCCGCCCATGACCGCCTCCCGTGCAACTTCCTGGCGCTGGCCCGAGTTGAGGCTCGGTCCGGCGCTGGTACTGTTCCTGGCTTTCGGAGCCATGGGCCTGTGGCGGGGCGGCACCGTGGCCATGGAGATGCTGGCGGGCGGCAGTACCGAACCCTGGTCGCGCCCCCTCCTCTGGGAGCTGACGGGCACCCTCGCCGCCTGGGCCGTGCTCTGGATTCCCATGGCTGCGGCCCTCAACGCCCCGCGACCCGGGGGGCGTTGGGCGAGGTTCCTGGGCCTCCACTTGGGCGGGTGGGCCGCCTACTGGGCCTTGAAGAGCGTCTTCATGCTGACGCCCCGCTTCCTGCTCTATCCCGCCCTGGGCTGGGGCGCCTACGACTACCCCCGCTGGCCCCTGCATCTGGCCATGGAAGCCATGAAGGACGCCATCACCTATGCGCTGGTGGTCCTGCTCTATCTGCTCTTCAGAGCCTGGCGCGAGCGCCAGGCCGAACAACTCCGCCAGGTCCAGCTCGAGGCGGAACTGCGCGATGCCCAGCTCCGCCAGCTCACCGGCCAGCTCGACCCCCACTTCCTCTTCAATGCCCTGAACACGGTGAGCTCCGTGATGTACGAGGATCTGGACCGCACCGATGCCCTTCTCACGGACCTGGGTCAGCTCCTGCGGGCGGGGCTGGAGCGGCGCGGACCCACCTGGGCCCTGGCCGAAGAGGAAGCGCACCTCCGGCGCTACGGCGCCCTGTTGCTGGCCCGATTCCAGGACCGGCTGCGCCTCGAAATTGATCTGGCCCAGGCCCCGCCCCAGGCCCAGGTGCCCCGCTTCGCTCTCCAACGCCTGGTGGAGAATGCCGTGAAGCACAACCAGGACCGGCAAGAGCCGCTCACCGTCCGCGTCGTGGCCCGGGCCGAAGGTGGGCGCCTGGAACTCAGGGTCGCCGACGATGGCGAGGGATTCAAGGATCCGGCGCGGGCCCTGGCCGGGGAGGGCCACGGCTTGCGGGGCCTGCGGGAGGCGCTGCGGCTGCTTTACGGCGAGGCGGCGGAGCTGTCCCTAGACCGCGGCCCGGGTGGCGGGGCGGCGGTGGTGCTTCGCTTCCCCTGCAGCGTGGCGCCGTGAGCTGGCGGGTGCTGGTGGCCGACGACGAGGTCCCGGCCCGGGCCAAGCTCCGCCGGCTCCTGGCCGCGGACCCCCGGTTCGCAGTGGTGGCCGAGGCCGCGGATGGTGCAGCGACCCTGGAGCAAGTGGCGGCCCATCGCCCCGACCTGCTCTGCCTGGACATCCAGATGCCGCGCCTCACGGGCTTCGAGGTGCTGCAGTCCCTGGGGCCGTCGGCACCCCTCACCCTCTTCGCCACGGCCTTCGACCAGTACGCCCTCCAGGCCTTCGAGGCCCACGCCGTGGACTACCTGCTGAAGCCCTTCGACGGCCGCCGCCTCACCCGGGCCCTGGACCGTTGCGCGGCCCTGCTGGCCGCGGGCACGGGCGATCCAGCCCAGGGCGCCCTCTGCGCCAGCCTGGGCCAGCGCGCCCCCCTGCGCCGCCTCCTGGTGCGCCGGGGCGAGGGGCTCACCGTGGTGCCCCTGGACCAGGTGAGCCGCCTGCGCGCCGACGGGAAGCAGGTCTTCGTGCATGGGCCGGATGGCGCCTGGCCCCTGCGCCAGCCCCTCGGCAGTCTGGAGGGTCAGCTGGACCCGGCTCAGTTCGCTCGAGTGCATCGGGGCGATCTGGTGAACCTGGCCTTCGTGGTGCGGCTGGAACCCTACGGCCATGGGGATGGACTGCTGGTGCTCAAGGATGGCAGCGCCCTGGTGCTGAGCCGCAGCTTCCGGGAGCGTTTCCTGGCTGCCTGGACGGGCCGCCCCTGAATCAGGCCTACTGCCAGAGGCTGAAGTCCGCCACGCGCAGGAAGGCCCGGCGGAGGCGGTGGAGCAGGCTGAGGCGGGCCGCGCGGAGCTTCTCATCCTCGCACTTCACCATGACGGCGTTGAAGAAGGCTTCCAGGGGCTCGGCAAGGTCCGCCAGGGCCGCCAGCAGGGAGGCCTGATCGGGCGTGGATTCCAGCTTCTCGAGCCGCTCCGCCAGCACCTTCTCCTCGCCTTGCGTCAGCAGGCCGCCATCGAAGCGCTCAGCAGGCACCTCGTCCTTCAGGATGTTCCCGATGCGCTTGGCGCTCTGGGCGAGGGAGGCGAAGCGGGTGTCCTCGGCGAAGGCCGACAGGGCCTCGCAGCGGGCCTTCAGGTCCGCCAGGTCCTCCCAGCCCGCGGCCAGGGCCGAGCGGCGCACAGAGCCCACATACCCCGCCAGGTCCAGTTGGTAGGCCACGCGGTCCCGGAAGAAGGACTGCAGGGCCTCCGTGGTTTCCGCGGCAGGCTTGGTGGCCTTGGTTCCGACGACGCGGAGCGCCGAGGCGGCGAGCTCGCCGGGGGTGAACGCCCAGCCCTGCTCCCACAGGATCCGCACGATGCCCTGGCCGGCGCGGCGGAGGGCCAGGGGATCCTTGGAGCCGCTGGGAATGAGGCCCACGGCAAAGCAGCCGACCACGGTGTCCAGCTTGTCGCAGAGGGACAGCAGGCAGCCCATCGGGGTGCCTGGGATCGCATCCTCGGCGCCGGCAGGCCGGTACTGCTCCTTCACGGCCATCCAGACTTCCGGATCGGCGCCCTCGCCCTTGAGGTACTCGCCGCCCATGACGCCCTGCAGTTCGGGGAACTCCCCGACCATGAGCGTGCGCAGGTCGCACTTGGCCATGCGGGCCGCTTCCAGGGCCGCATTGATGTGATCGTCGTCGTTGGACAGCCGCGTGGCCAGGGCCTTGGTGAGGGCCACCACCCGGCCCGTCTTGTCGTAGTAGCTCCCCAGCTCCCGCTGGAAGGTGAGGGCCTTGAGCTTTTCCAGGCGCTCCGAAAGGGGCTGCTTCCGGTCCTCGGCAAAGAAGAAGCGGGCGTCGTACAACCGGGCCTTCAGCACCCACTCGTTGCCGGCCTTCACGAAGCCTTCGGGATCGTCCGGGCGGTTGGCGGCGGTGAGGAAGCGGGGCAGCAGCTCGCCCTTCGCGTTCTCGATGCAGAAGCTCTTCTGGTGCTCGCGCAAGGACGTGACCAGCACCTCCTTGGGCAGCTCCAGGAAGTCCGCGGGAAAATCGCCGCGCACGATCTTCGGGAATTCCACGATTTCCGCCAGGGTGTCCAGCAGCTCCGCATCGGCCACCACGCGGCCCCCCGCCTCGGCGGCCAGCTGGTCCAGCTGTTCGGCGATGCGGGCGCGGCGGACATTCACGCTGACGACGACCCCCGCGGCCTCCAGCGCCGTCTCGTAGGCTCCGGGGGTCTGGATCTCCACCGGCTCCGGGTGCTGGCGGTGGAACAAGCGGTGGCCCCAGGTGGTGGCCGTGGCGGCCACGCCATCCACGGTGATGGGCACCACCTGCTCGCCGAAGAGGCAGAGGAGGTTGCGGATGGGCCGCACGAACTCGAACTCCGACTTGCCCCAGCGCATGGCCTTGGGCACGTGCAGGCCCGCGATGAGCCCCGGCAGCGCCTCCGCCAGCAGGTCCATGGTGGGCCGCCCCTGCTTGGTGATCGTCACCACCGCGCAGGGCTCCTTCTTCCCCGCGGGCTGCTCGAAGCGGACGGCGCCGAAATCCACGCCCCACTTCTCCGCGAACTTCAGCCCCTGGATCGTGGGCTTGCCCGCCTCGTCCACGCACATGCGCTGGGGCGGGCCCACCTGGGTTTCGGTCTGGTCGGACTGGGCGACGGGGAGACCCTGGACACGCCAGGCCAGCTTACGCGGCGAGTAAAAGGCCTCCAGCCCGAGGGCGCCAATCCCCTTACTATTGGCCCAGGCCGTAAAGGCGGCGCTGAAGTCCTCGGCCAGGGGGGCCAGGAACCGCGCCGGAATCTCCTCGCAGTGCAGTTCCAGCAGGAAGGTCCTGGTGCCGCTCACTTCGCACCCCCCTTCCCGGTGGCTTCCACAGGTGCGGGGGCGGCTTCCTCGTGTTCCAGGTAGGCCTTGGCGCACCCGCTGGCCAGGTCCCGCACGCGCTTGATGACGCCGGGCCGCTCGGTGGTGCTCACGGCGCCGCGGGCGTCCAGCACGTTGAAGGTGTGGCTCATCTTGAGGGCCTGCTCGTAGGCGCTTAGGAAGTGGTTCTGGTCCTTGAGCAGGCGCCAGCCCTCCTTTTCGAAGGCGTCGAAGAGGGTGCGGTGCAGGTCGATGTCGGCGTGCTCGAAGCTGTAGGCGGAGAGCTCGTACTCCTCGCGCTGCCGCATCTGGCCGTAGGTGACGGGGAACACCCCGTCATCGGTGGTCACCTCGCCGTGGATCAGGTCGAAGATGTTGTCGTAGCCGCCCAGGAACATGCAGATGCGCTCGATGCCGTAGGTCAGCTCGG
>JARLGO010000157.1 GCA_031292655.1 Geothrix sp. | reverse complement strand
GCACCTGCTGGTGGGCGCCGGGGCCGTGTCGGGCGGCATGGACGCGGCCAACCTGCTGAAGCCGGCCCTGGCCCGCGGGGAGCTGCGCTGCATCGGGGCCACCACCCTGGACGAGTACCGGAAGTACATCGAGAAGGATGCGGCCCTGGAGCGCCGCTTCCAGCCCGTGTTCGTGGAAGAGCCCAGTGTCGAGGACGCCATCTCCATCCTGCGCGGCCTGAAGGAGCGCTACGAGCTGCACCACGGCGTGCGCATCCAGGACGCAGCCCTGGTCGCCGCGGCCCACCTGAGCCACCGCTACATCGCCGACCGCTTCCTGCCGGACAAGGCCGTGGACCTCATGGACGAGGCGGCCAGCGCCGTGCGCATGCAGCTGGACAGCCGGCCCACGGAAATCGACGTCCGCGAGCGCCGGGAGATGCAGCTGCAGCTGGAGAAGCACTCCCTGACGAAAGAGAAGGACGCCGCCAGCCGCGCGCGCCTGGCCGATCTCGAGAAGGAGCTGGCCGAACTGAACGAGGAATTGAGCCACCTGCGGGCCCAGTGGGAGAACGAAAAGAAGGTCATCGAGGGCACCCGGGGGCTCCAGAAGAAGCTGGACGACCTGCGCATCGAGCTGGAGCAGGCCAAGACGAAGGGCGAGTACGAGCAGGCGTCGCGCCTCGAATACGGCGAGATCCCGGCCCTGGAGAAACAAATCGCCGCCACCTCGCCGAAGGAAAGCGCCATGCTGCGCCTGGAGGTGGGCGAGCCCGACATCGCCGCCATCGTGAGCCGCTGGACCGGGATTCCCGTGAACCGCATCATGGAAGGCGAAGTGGAGAAGCTGCTCAAGATGGAAACGCGCCTGCGGGAGCGGGTGGTGGGCCAGGATCCGGCCCTGACGGCCATCAGCGACGCCCTGCGCCGCAACCGGGCGGGCCTGGGCGATCCCAAGCGGCCCATCGGGAGCTTCCTCTTCCTGGGCCCCACGGGCGTGGGCAAGACGGAAGTGGCCCGGGCCCTGGCGGAGTTCCTCTTCGACGACGAGAACGCCCTGGTCCGCATCGACATGAGCGAGTTCACCCACGAGGCCGATGCCACCCGCCTCATCGGCGCCGCCCCGGGCTACGTGGGCTACGAGGAGGGCGGCCGCCTCACGGAGGCCATCCGCCGCCGCCCCTATGCCGTCATCCTCCTGGACGAGATGGAAAAGGCCCATCCGCGCACCTTCGACCTCTTCCTCCAGGTGCTCGAAGACGGGCGCCTCACGGACGGCCAGGGGCGGACGGTCAATTTCCGCAACACCGTGGTGCTCATGACCACCAACCTGGGCAGCCAGGCCATCTTCGACGCCGGCGGCGAGCCCTCGAAGGCCGAAGCCGCCGTTCAAGAGGCCCTCCATGCCCACTTCCGCCCGGAATTCCTCAATCGTCTCGATGAGGTGGTGATCTTCCGCTCCCTCACCCGCGAGGACATGAAGGCCGTGGCCCGGATCCAGCTCCAGCGCGTCGAGGCCCAGCTGCAGGAGCAGCGGCTGGAGCTGGGCGTCCCCGAGGCCGCCCTGGACTGGCTGGCGCAGGAGGGCTTCGATCCCCACTACGGGGCCCGTCCCCTCAAGCGCCTCATCCAGCAGGCCGTGGTGAACCCCCTGTCCCGCCTGGTCCTCCAGGGCCAGCTCCAGCCCGGAGGCCTGGCCCGGCTCCGGGTGGTGGACGGCCAACTC
>JARLGO010000156.1 GCA_031292655.1 Geothrix sp. | reverse complement strand
CAGGACGTGGCGGGGCAGGCGCCGCTCCATGCGCGGCATCTCCAGCTCCGAGGCGGGGTTGTAGAGGATGTGGTTGTGGCGGGTGAGCCACTTGAAGAAGGCCCGCACCGGCGTCGTGCGGGCGTGCTGGCTGCGGGAGGACAGCGGCTGGCCGTCCTTCTTGCGGTAGAGGAACAGGTGGCGCTGATAGCGCTCCAGGATCGGCTTGGTGATCTCCTGGGGCCGGGTCAGCCCGCGTTCATAGGCCCAGCCGATGAACCGCCCCACGGCGTCCTGGCGGTTCTCCACCGTGGCCTCGGAGTAGTTCTTCTCCCGCTGCCATTGGCTGAAGCGCTGGAGGTGGTTCCACAGACTGTCCGGGTCGGCCGCGTCGCCGACGGGCGTCTTCGCCTTGGTCTGGCCCTTGCGCGGCATGGCGTCAGGCCGTGGCGGCGAGCGGATGACGGTATGACGGGTCCGCGCCATTCACCCTGGGAGCGCGCGTTTCCGGCGTCTCGGCCGTGATGTCGCCGGAAGGCCTTATGGGGGCAAGGTTTTCAGGGGTTTTGGCGGGGGCGACCGCCCCCCGGCCAGGCCCCGACCGAGGGCCGACCACACCCCGACCGGACCCCGACCGGCGATCGTCGTAAGCATGGATGGGGGCTGTTTTGGAGGACACCGGCTCGCTGAGCCCCATCAGGAACCGCTCGCCGGCCTCGCCGGCGCCGTCATACAGAAGCTCGTACTCGTAGCCCTGGCCCGCCTTCACCCGGTGGACCAGCAGGTATTCCAGCTCGGCCAGGCGCCCCAGATGGACCTTGAGCTGGGTGTCGCCCCAGCCGGTCAGGGCGCGGACCTGGCGGCGGCTGAAGCGCAGATCGGGCCGGCGCAGGGCCAGCCGGACGCATTCCTCGCCCGCCCAGGCGTCCAGCATGTCGAGCAGGCGCCGGGTCTGCGGCGGCAGCTCGTCCAGGGTGCGCCCCAACACCTCGTGGGCCAGGCGGTTGGCCAGGGTGACGTCGGCCGCCTCCACCTCGATGTAGCGGACGGCGCTCCCCTGGTGCTGGACGGTGTGGATGCGCCGCTGGTGCTGATGCAGCAGCGCGATCGCCCGGATCAGGGTCAGGTATTTCATGTGGTCGCGCCGGGTGCGGGTCTTGTCGTCCAGGAAGGTCAGGCCGTCGGCGAAGGGATTGACCACGGCCAGCCGCTCCAGCAGCGTCTGGGCGTTCCTGTGCAGCGCCAGGACCGCCTGGCGGTCCTGCGCCTCCATCAGGCCCGCCAGGGTCTGCTGGCGCCGTTGCAGGGCATGGATGGCTCTCGTCTGCTCGCGGCCCTCGTTGACGGTCAGCACCAGACAGCGGTTCAACAGCTCGTCGTCGATGTCGATCGCCGTCGTGGTCAGGAACAGCATCACCGGCCCTTCCACCCGGTACTCGTGGGTGACCAGCAGGCCCGTGGTCGGGTCCTTGCCGGTCGAGGCGATCGTCACCTCGCCCTCGGACTGGAGCAGCTTCAGGGCGTAACTGGCGCTCGTCGCGCCTTCCTCCTCGGCGATGGCCAGGATGCGGTGCTTCAGGTTGGTCTCGCCCATGTAGAACAGGCTCTGGCCGGTCATGGCGCTGTAGCGCACCTGGGCCTCGGCCGGCATCAGCGCCAGGATCGCGTCCATCAGCGAGGACTTCCCGGCGGCGCTGCTGCTCTGGATGATGACGGCCAAGGGCCGGTCCAGCAGCCGCGAGACGCAGGCCAGGTAGCCCACGAGCGTATTGGTCGTCTCGCCGACGATGCCGCAGGCGGTAAAGTCGGCCGCGATGCGGTCCATCAGGCCCGGCGAGCGCAGCAGCTCCAGGGCCTGGCCCCGCTCCTCGTCGCTCAAGCCCGGCCGCTCGTCCTTGGCCAGGGCCGTGGCGATCTGCGCCTCCTGCAACGCCTCCAGCTTAAGCAGCACCCGGCCAAGGTCGTGTTTGAGCACGTCCTCGGCCTCGCCCAGTTCGATCCCCGCCTGCTTGACGAAGGCGGCGCGGGCCTTGGCGCTGTAGAGGTCCAGGGTGTCGACATGGAAGCGCCCGTCCCCGTGGGCCCCGTCTTCTCCGGCGCCACGGTGGACCAAGAGGTTCACCTTCATCGATTCCGGGTTCAGCGGCTTCTTCCAGCCCCGCACCCGATAGCGCCGGTCGCCCTGGACCAGCACCAGCTCATGTTCGCCCTTGATCTCCGCCAGGTCCTCGATGGCCGGCGCCGGCGCCGGTGTGGCCAGCGCGGGCTCGGGGATCACGGGCGTCGGCGGCGGGGCGGCTTCCTTCTTAGCCGCTAAGAGGGGTGACGGATCAGGCGCCGGCGTGATCTCGGCGGACGCCGGCGCCCGGCCCAGCGCGGCCTCCAGCTCGTCTATGGGCGCGCTCGTTAGGCCCGCCGCTCGCCCCTGTGGGGCCTTGCCCTGGCCCAGCCACGCCGCCTTGCGGATCACCACCCCCAGGGATTTCGCCGCGGGCGCCACCTTCAGGGCGTAGTCGTTGGCGTCCATGCCCTTGGGGAACTCGACGCGGTAGCAGTCCACGCCCTCGGCCGTCAGCCGCTGCGCCACCTCCGCCGCGCCCCGCTCGCCGGCCTCGTCGCGGTCGAAGGCGATCAGCACCCGCTTCACCCCGTGCGCCCGGAAGGCGGCCAGGTGATCCTCGGTCAGGCCGTTCGTCCCGTAGGCCGCCGTCACGTTGCGGAACCCTGCGCACCAGAAGGTCATGGCGTCGATCAGCGCCTCGGTCAGGATCACCTCGCCCTTGCCGGCCGCCACGCCGTCGATGTTCCACACCCCCCGATGCGGGCCGGGAAGGTACAGATGCAGCGGCGTTCCGGGCCTCAGATCGTTGCGAGTCTTGCGGCCATAGACCTCGGTGACATTGCCGCCCTCGTCCAGGATCGGCACGACCAAGGAGCCCGTAAAGTGCTCGTGGCCGCTCGCCCGATAAAGCCCGATCGCCTCCAGCCGCGCCCGCACCTCCGCCCCGGCCTTGCGCGTCTTTTCCGGCAGCCGAAGGCCCAAGGTGCGATCCGCATAGCCCAGCCGGAAGCGCTCGATCAGCTCGCCATGGACCAGGCCTCGAGCCTGCAAGTAGGCCAGCGCCTCGGGGGACTGTTTGAGGGTCTCGTGGTAGTAGCCGACCACCTGACCCAGCAGCGCCTGGTCGTCCGCGTCGAAGCTCACCGGCGGCGCCAGACGCCGCACGGTGGACGCCTTCACCGGCCCGGCCGGCGCCGTGGACGCGCCCACCAGCGGCTCCCCCTCGCGCAGCAGTTCGACCGCATGGCGGAAGCTCACGCCCTGGCGTTTCATCACCCAGTCGATCGGCCCGCCAGCCGCTCCGCAACCGAAGCAGTGGTAGAGATTCTTGGCCGGCGTCACCACGAACGAAGGCGTGTCCTCCTCGTGGAACGGGCAGCAGCACACCAGGTCCGCGCCGCGCTTCTCCAGCTTCAACCCGGACGCCTCGACCAGCCGCGCCAGGCTCACTTCGGCCTTCAGCCGCTCGATCTCCGCGTCTGGGATTCTGGCCATCGGCGGGAGTCCTCTAAAAACCTGTCAAGGCTCGTTGTTGATCCTATTACGATCATTTGCTAGTCGTATTCGGATCATGAGTCCAGACCCTCTCAGAACCACCCCTTACACTCCGCCAGGACCAACCCGGCGTGAGTGGGAGACGATGGCGGACATAGCGGATCGCAAGGCGATGGGCGTTCGGATCAAGACTCTGCGGAAGGCTAAGCACTGGCCACAGAAGCAGCTCGCCGGCGCCCTGGGGATCAGGTTCGAGCAGCTCAACAAGTACGAGAGCGGCCTCAACAACCCGCCCGTGGACATGCTCGTCAAGCTCTCAGAAGCGTTGGATACGACGGTCGATTATCTGCTCACCGGGGCTCAGATTGAGGACTCTCAGCTCGCTAACATCCGCCTGTTTCGTCGCTTCCAAGCGCTGGAACGATTGGGCGAGGAAGAGCAGCAGACGGTCATGCGGGTGATCGACGCCATGGTCGCTCAGCACCGCGTCACCTCCGCCCTGGCGCCGGTCGATTGACGCCTCGGCGACGCGCAGCACAGCCTCCAAGGAACACCCCCATGCCCGCACCCCAAGCCCTGATCGAGAAGCTCAACACCCTGCCCATCGACCGCCTCCACGAGGTCGAGGATTT
>JARLGO010000014.1 GCA_031292655.1 Geothrix sp. | reverse complement strand
CGCCTTCGCGCTGGCCCTGACGGCCTGCGATCTCGCCGTCCCCGTCGACCATGGGCCCGCAGGCGCGGCGCCCCAGACCACCCGAGAGGACAAGGTGACTGATTCCAGCAAGCCCAGCCCCGCCGAACTGAAGCAGAAGCTCACGCCCATGCAGTACCACGTGACGCAGGAAGCCGGCACCGAACCGCCCTTCCGCAACGAGTTCTGGGATGACCACCGGGAGGGCATCTACGTCGATGTCGTCAGCGGGAAGCCGCTGTTCTCGTCCAAGGACAAGTTCGACTCCAGCTGCGGCTGGCCCAGCTTCAGCAAGCCCCTGGCGGGGGAGGCCGTCGTCGAGAAGCGCGATGCCAGCCTCGGCATGGTCCGAACCGAGGTCCGGTCCAAGGCCGCGGATTCCCACCTGGGCCACGTGTTCGACGACGGGCCCAGGGACCGCGGCGGCCTCCGCTACTGCATCAACAGCGCCGCCCTGCGCTTCGTCCCGGTGGCGGACCTGGAGAAGGAGGGGCTGGGCAGCTTCCTGCCGCTGTTCGGGAAGGCGGCCCCCGCGCCGCAGCAGAAGCCGGCCAAGGAGGAGGTCGCCACCCTGGCCGGCGGCTGCTTCTGGGGGATGGAGGACCTGATCCGCAAGCAGCCCGGGGTCCTGGCCGTGGAAGTGGGCTACACCGGCGGCACCGTCGCCCACGCCACCTACGAGAACCACGCGGGGCACGCCGAGGCCGTGCAGATCCGCTTCGACCCCGCGAAGACCACCTATGAGGCCCTGCTGCGCTTCTTCTTCCGCATCCACGACCCCACGACGCTGAACCGCCAGGGCAACGACGTGGGCACCTCCTACCGCAGCGCGATCTTCTACCACTCCGAAGCCCAGCGGCAGACCGCCGAGCGGGTGAAGGCCGAGGTGGATGCCAGCGGCAAGTGGAAGCGGCCCGTGGTCACGGAAATCACCGCAGCCGGCCCCTGGTGGAAGGCCGAGGAGTACCACCAGGACTACCTGATCAAGCATCCGGGGGGCTACACCTGCCACTACATCCGGGACTGATCAGACCCTAAATGTGTCGGGGCGCCAGGTCTGGATGCGCTTCTTGATGGCTTCGCCGCTGAGCTTCTGGTCGAGGGCCTCGCGCATCCGTTCGGCCAGCTCGGCGTCGGTGGCGAAGCGGAGACCCACCATCTGCTTGACGGTGAGCTCGGGGATCCGGCCCTTCAGGTCCCCGGGCAGGATGCGCTCCATGCGCAAGGTCTCCTCCAGGCGGATCAGGCGGTCCTGGACCTTCAGGGCGTAGACCCGCACCTGCATGGCGACCATCAGGAGGGCGAAGCCCAGGACGGCCACCCACACGCTGTGCAGACCCGGGTGCTTGACCGCCTGCCAGATGGTGGCGATCCAGGTGAACAGGAGGATCGGCGTCAGGACGAAATGCTGCAGCGGCTCGAAGCGACGGTGGTTGGCGTAGGTCTGGGGGGCGGACATGGGAACTCCCGGGGATCGGGTCCAGGTTACTCGAAGCCCCCGCGCCGCTGTTGCTTGGTTTGGGAAACCCGCTTCTTGGAATCCAGCCGCCGTTCCTTGGAGCCCTTGGTGGGCCGGGTGGCCTTGCGCGGGATGGGCCGCACCAGGGCGGCGCGGATGGCCTCGGCGGCCTTCTCCCGGGCGTCGTCCAGGTTCTTGAGCTGATCGCGGGTGCGGTCGCTGACGATCATCCACAGGCCTTCTGCGTCGAGACGGTTGCGCTGGGCGGCGCGGAGGCGGGCCAGCGCATCCTCCGGCAGGCCTTCGATGGCCGCGAGGTCGATGCGCAGCTCCACCTTGGAGGAGACCTTGTTCACGTTCTGGCCGCCGGCCCCGCCGGCCCGCACGGCCTTGAAGCGGATGGCCTCGCCCGGAATCCGGACGGCAGCGGTGACTTGGATCGGATCGGCCATGG
>JARLGO010000155.1 GCA_031292655.1 Geothrix sp. | reverse complement strand
TTGCTGGTAGTCCCAAGGGGAATCGAACCCCTGTTCCCGCCGTGAGAGGGCGGTGTACTGACCGCTATACGATGGGACCATCGATCAAGTTGTGGATGGTTGGGGAGGAAGGATTTGAACCCTCACCTGACGGTACCAGAAACCGTTGTCCTACCATTAGACCACTCCCCAATGAGTGGAAAATCTAATGTACCAGGTGCGGGACAAAAGGCAAGGGGTGGTTCTGCCGAAGGGGATGTAGCCTTCCCAAGAGAGGTGTTCAAATGGCGGATCCGATCAAATTAGCCTACTTCATGGCCGTCAAGGAGGGGGCGAGCTACCTGGGGGGTCTCCTGGTCACGGACACCTCGGGCATCCCGCTGGATTTCCGCTACACCGAACCCATCACGCCGACGCGGCTGCAGAGCATCCTCTACGGCAAGTCTCTGGAGCCGCACCTCAAGGAGGAGGTCATCCAGAAGACCCTGCTCAAGGAGCTGAAATCCCCGCCGGATCTGTTCATCCTCAGCGCCACGGAGCTGGCGGGGGGCTGGTCCGGGGACGCGAAATACCCCGTGCTGGCCGTGCAGAAGAGCCAGGAGGCGCCCCTCGCCAAGGTGGGCGACGCCTTCCGGGCCGGACCCCGGGAGCTGCTCATCCAGCTGTCCGAGGGGGCGGCGCCCATGCGCGTGGTATTTGCCGCCTCGGTGGATGCGATGGCGCAGGAACAGGCCGTGGTGAAGCTGCTGGAGGCTGGCTACCACATGGATCTTGCCGAGCCCCTGGAGCGCGTGACGGCGGCCCTGCAGAGTCTCGTGGTGCAGGAGCCCTGATGTTCGGCCGGGTGAAGGACGCCATGGCGGATGCGGCGGAAACGCTGCGGCGCGCCTTTGCCGGGCTCAAGGTGGTGGGCGTCACCCCGGAGTCCTTCCTGCCGCGATGCCACGGCGCCGCGACCCTCGCCGCCGAACCCCGGGCGGGCCTGGACACCCCTGTCACGGCCTGCCAGGGCATGCGCCTCCTGCGGGAGGCCGTCGAAGGCCGCGCCCTCCAGCCCTTCCAGGCCCAGCTGCAGGCCGAGGCCGGCTGGGCCCGGTGGGGAGCCGGGGCCCAGGTCCTCCGCATGACGGCGCTTGAGGGTGGCCAGGCCGCCCGGGTCGCCGTGCCCCCCCTGCCGCGCCGGGCCACGCCCCGCGGCCGGGTGGACCCCCCCTTGCGGCCCCTCGCACGCCAGCTGTCGGAGCCGTTGCCGCAGCCCGGCGCCCGGCGCATAGACCCTGGGCTGGGCCGGGGGGCGGTGGTGGCTGGCCTGGACACCATGCTGTCCCTGGCGGTGCCCATTCGAGGCGAGAATATCCAGCACCTGCCGAAGGGCCTGTGGATGCGCTACAGCCTGCAGCTGGTGCGTGGAACGGGGGAAAACGTGCGGAACCTGGAGGTGCTCGGCCTGTTCCGCATCCCCCGCAAGGGCGTGGCCGACCTGCGTCATGACCCCGCCCTGGGACGCATTCTGGTCCGGCTGGAAGCCTCGGCCATTCGGTCCCCCCGGGTACCCTTCATCCTGGCCCGGCGCAAGGACGACGGGGCCCTGTTGAGCTGTTTCGTGGAGGATCCGTGACGCGCAAGCCATCCCCCAACCGGCCCTTCACGAGCGCCGAGACCACCTCCGCGTTTCCCGAGATGACGACGGAGGTCCGCACGAAGTTCGAGAGCGACGCCGAGCAGGCTCCGGCGGAGTGGGCCCTGGTGGCCTACGCGGGCGCGGCCCTGGGGCGGGTGTTCCCCATCCGGGCGGGGCTTGTGATCCTGGGCCGTGCGCCGGATGCGGGGATCGCCCTGCTGGATGGCGAGGTGAGCCGGTACCACGCGCGGATCCGGGTGGAAGAGGGGCATGTGCAGGTGGAGGACCTGGGCTCGACCAACGGCACCCGGGTGAACGGGGACCTGATCCGCGGGCCGGCCGATCTGCGGGCCGGAGATCGCCTCGCCATGGGCGGCCACGTCCTGAAGCTGGTGTTCCTCGACCCTCTGGAGCGGACCTTCCACGAGACCCTCCTCGACCTCAGCACCAGGGACCCCCTGACGGGGCTGGCCAACCGGGGCAGTGTCCTGGCGGAGTTCCAGAACCGTTTCGGGCTGAGCCTCCGCTACGATCGCCCCCTTTCGGTGGTGGTCTGCGACCTGGATCACTTCAAGCGGGTGAACGACACCTACGGGCACGGGGCGGGGGATTTCGTGCTTCGCGTCTTCGGCGAGCGCCTGATGGGGGCCCTGCGGGAGGCGGACCTGGCGGGCCGCATCGGCGGCGAGGAGTTCCTCATCGTCCTCCCGGAGACGGACCTCTCGGGGGCCCGCCCCTTCGCGGAGCGGCTTCGCAAGGCCATCAACTCGGTGCCGGTCTCCTTGCCATCGGGTCCCCTCGGCATCACCTGCAGCCTGGGCATCACGGAGCGGACCGCCGGGGATCTCGAGGCGGGTCAGCTCCTGGCGCGGGCGGATGGGGCCATGTACCGGGCGAAATCAGGCGGGCGGGACCGGGTCTGCCAGGGCTGATCTCCCCTCGCGCCGCAGGCGCGGGGCATTCCAATTACCTGGACAGGCTCCTAGACTTTCCCGGATGCCCCTCGACCCGACCCCTTCCCCCCTTTCTTCCCGGGACCTGGCTGCCGAGCCGGAGTTCCTCGGGGACATCGACACTCGGGAGTGGGCGCTGATCCGGTACGTGGGCCAGCCCATGGGCGAGTTCATCGCGCTGCCGGCGGAAGGCCTGGATCTGGGGCGGGCGCCGGAGAACGGGCTCTGCCTCCGCGAGCCGGAGGTGAGCCGCCGCCATGCCCGGCTGCAGGTCTCCGCGGACCTGGCCTCCGTCGAATTGAGGGACCTGGGATCCACCAACGGGGTCTTCGTGAACGGGAAGCGGGTGCAGGCCGACCCGGGCCCGGTGCGGCTGAAGGCGGAGGATGTGATTCGCGTGGGCCGACACGCCTTCAAGCTCAAGCGCATGGATGCCCTCGAACGCCGGTACCACCGGGACATGGTGGCGAGCACCATCCTGGATCCCCTCACGGGGGTGGGCAACCGGGCCACGGTCCTCTACCAGCTGACCTCCCAGGTGGAACTGGCCCGCCGGCATCACCGTCCCCTGGCCGTGATCCTGGCCGATCTGGACTGGTTCAAGCAGGTCAACGACACTCACGGCTCCCGGGCCGGCGACCAGGCCCTGGCGGCCTTTGGGGCCCTGCTCCGGCACCGCCTCCGGGGGTCCGATCCCGTGGGCCGCCTGGGGGGGGACGAGTTCCTCATCGTGCTGCCGGACACCTCCGTGATGCTGGCCATTTCAGCCGCCGAGGATCTGCGCCGGGCCCTCGCGGAACATACCCTGAGCCTGGACGACGGGGTGGATCTGCAACTCACCTGCAGCTTCGGCGTGGCCGAGCTGAAGGCCGGGGATGCGGATAGCGGCGCCCTGCTGGCCCGCGCCGACGCGGCCCTCTTCGGAGCCAAGGCCGGGGGGCGCGACCGCGCGTTTCCGGCCCCATGAACGGGTCGCGGCTGCCGGCGCAGATTGGAAGTGTGCGCCTGCTGGATCCGCTGGGCGAAGGGGGCATGGCCCTGGTCTTCCGGGGCGAGGACCGCTTCCGGGCCGGAGCGTTTTGCGCCGTGAAGCTGCTGCGCCCGGAAGTGCACCGCGACGCGGACCTGGTCCGCCGCTTCCTCCGTGAAGGCGACGTGCTCACGCGCCTGTCCCATCCGGGCCTGGTCGAGATCTTTTCCTTCGGGACTTGCGGGGTCTGGCCCTACCTGGTGATGGAACTCCTGCCCGGCGGAAGCCTGAAGGGCTGCCGGGGCGAGGCCCCTGCCGTCCTGGTCCGCCGGCTGATCCCGGTCTGCGGGGCCCTGAGCGTGGCCCACGGCGCGGGGGTGGTGCACCGGGACCTCAAACCCTCGAACCTCCTGTTCGCCGCGGACGGCCGCCTCAAGGTCACCGATTTCGGCGTGTGCTACTGGGAGGGGGAAGAGGGGCGGACCCGCGCCACCCGGAGCCAGATGGTCGTCGGGACCCTCGGCTACATGGCGCCGGAACAGCATGGGGATCCACGCCGGGTGGACGGCCGCTGCGACGTCTACGCCCTGGGCGCGATCTTGTTCGAATTCACCACCGGTCAGGCCTACGCCCAGGTGCAGCTGCCCCCCGCGGCTGTCCGGCCGGGATTCCCGCCCCGCCTGGCGGGGCTCATCATGCGCGCGCTCCAGCCGGATCCCGCGAAGCGCCTGCCGGACATGGAATCTGTGGGCCAGGAACTGTCCCATTGGCTGGAGAGTGCCGAGGCGGCGGGCTGGGGCGAGGAACCCCTGCCGGGCTTTTCCGCCCAGGAGCGCGAAATGGCCACCGTCGCCGGTCCCCGCCGGGACCAGGAGCCCGAGGTCCGGCTGGCGCCCTACCTGGACGCCCTGGCCACGGGTCCCGTGGGGGTGCGACGCTCCGCGGGGGAGGGGCTGGTGGCGGCGGCCAGGCCCGGGGACAGTGGCTGGCTCGAGGGGGCCCTCGGCCGCGCGCCCGAAGGCGCGCGGTTCGCCCTGGCGCGGGCTCTCGGCAAGGTGGGCGAGGCCGGCTCGCTGGGCCTCCTGCTGGCCCTGCTGGAGGATCCCTTTGCCCAGCGCGAGGCGGCGGAGGCCGTGGCCGACGTGGCCCTGCGCACCGGCCAGGTCGAGGCCGCCCGCAGGGATCTCGGGGAACCCGGGCTGGGCGCGCCGTGGCGCTGGTCCGCCCGCGCGGCCCTGGGCGACGAGGCCTGGAGCCGGGCCCTGGCCGCCGAGTGGCCGCGCCTGACGGCCCCCTTCCGGGTCCAGGCCCTGGAGGCCTGCCGGCGCCTGCCCGGACCCCTGCGCAGCGGCGTGAAATCGGCCACGGCGGACGCCACCGGCCAGGCGCGGGTGGTCTGGGAGACGCTCTGACCCGCCGGGCGGGCCCGGGATCTAACCCTTCTTCGACTGCTCGGCCACCTTGTCCAGCGCCTCCCAGATCTGGCGGCAGTCGTCGCAGGAGGACCGGGGATCCCCACAGGGGAAGCCCTCCACCCCGAGCCCCTGGCACTTGGGATTCCGGAAGAAGAAGAGGAGCTCGTTCAGGGAGGCGTGGACGCGTTGGCGCAGGGCTTCATCCGGCAGGGCCCGCAGGTTCTGAAGGAACTCCCATTCCGCCGCGCTGAGTTCAGGATGGTCGATGGACTGGGACATGGGCACTCCAGACCAGGCCAGTATACGAACAACCAGGACTTCTAAACCGCTTCCGGAACCCCTCCGTATCCGGCGCAGGTTCTCTGACATCCAGGAGGCTTCCATGGTCCTCGCCCGATCTCTTGCCGCGGCCTTTGCCGTGGCCGTCCTCAGCGTCTCCCTCACGGCGCAGTCCCGGGTGGTGATCCAGCCCGCCAAGGCCGAGCGGACCACGGAGGTGCGCACCCTGCCCCTGGCCGCAGGCTCCTCGCTCAAGGTCGCGAACATCAATGGTTTCATCCACCTGGAAGCCTGGGACCGGGAGGAGGTCCAGTTCACCGGCGAGTTCCAGCCCAGCAGCCAGGACGAGCAGGTGAAGGTGGTGATCGAGGCGAGCCAGGGTGCCATGGACATCCGGGGGGAGTACCCCAAACACTCCGGGGAGTCCCACCGCGGGGCCCAATGCCAGATGACCCTCAAGGTGCCTCGCCGCCTGGTGCCGACTCTGGAGACCGTGAACGGGGATGTCGCGATCGGCGGCATCCAGGGCAGGGCCGTCATCGGCACCGTGAACGGCGGCATCCGCGCCACGGACCTGGGGGACAGCCTGAGGGCCGAGACGGTGAACGGCGGCATCACCGTTGATCGCGCCAGGGGGAGCCTCTCCCTCCAGACGGTGAACGGCGCCGTCAAGGGAACGGGGCTGGATGGCCAGGGGAAGGGCATCAAGGTCGGAACCGTCAATGGCTCCATCCACCTCCAGGCGGGCGGCCTGAAGGGGCGCCTCCAGGCCAATACCGTCCATGGCGACATCTCTTTCAACGCCAAGGGAGCCGAACAGGTCGAGGTGAAGAAGCACCGGGTCAGTGCCGTCTTCCCGGGCAGCGACCAGACCATCGACCTAGAGACAGTCAACGGATCCATCTCGGTGGAATAAAAATATTTGCGCGATTTAAAGGAATCGGCGACGCCGGTTTCTTTATTGTTTACCAACTGGTCGTGTGAATTTAGGATTGACTAGTCCTAAACTTCTTTCATCCTATCCTTCGTGCCTCGGCCGGTGCCAGGCGCCTCGATTGGATGCCCCGTGAGTGGAAAGCGCCGATTCCTCTACCTGAGCCTGGCCGCCAGCGTCCTCCTGGGGGTGTTCCTCGGATCCGGCGCCTACACCTTCGTGTCGGCCCATGGCACCTCGTACCTGTCCAACGACCCCGCGGTTTGCGTGAACTGCCACATCATGCGGGAGGACTACGACGGCTGGCGGCATGGGTCCCACCACGCCGTGGCCACCTGCAACGACTGCCACCTGCCCCACGACAACGTGGTGCACAAGCTCTTCGTGAAGGCCAGCAACGGCTACCACCACTCCAAGGCCTTCACCCTCCTGGATTTCGCGGAGCCCATCCGCATCAAGCCCGGCAATGCCCAGGTGCTGGAGGCCAACTGCCTGCGGTGCCACGCCGAACTGATCGACGAGATCACCGCCCACGGCACCCTGGGGGTTCCCACGGATCCCACCCAGAAGGCCGACCTCTACGGCTGTGTCCGCTGCCACCAGGGCGTGGGCCACGGCCCCACCCGATGACCTGCTCCGACCCCTTGACCCTCAACCCGACGATGCGTGCCGCCCACGCGGGAGGATCCCCCCGATGACCGACCAGCCCACCCCCCTCTTCTCCCGTCCCACGGTCCGCATGGGGCTCCTGGCCGCCGGCGCCGCCCTGGCCACGGTGCTGGTGATGGCCCTGTACTCCAGCATTTCCGGCCACAAAGCCGAAGCGCGGCAGACCAGCTTCCGGGTCGTGGACCTGGACGAGAAGACCGTCGATCCCGCCCAGTGGGGGAAGAACTTTCCCCGCCAGTACGACGGCTACACGAAGACCACCGAGAAGTACGGCACCAAGTACGGCGGGGCCGGGAGCGAGGCCTTCCCCATCAGCAAGCTGAAGGAGGACCCGCGCCTGCCCATCATCTTCGACGGCTACGCCTTTGCCATCGACTACAACCGGCGCCGGGGCCACGCCTACATGCTGGACGACCAGCACGTGACCAAGCGCGTGACGGAAAAGCCCCAGCCGGGCTCCTGCCTCCAGTGCCACACGTCCAACACGGTGCTCTACCGGGAGGCAGGGCTGAAGGCCGGCGCCGCGGGCAGCCTCGACGAGGACTTCAACAGCCCCAACGGCCAGGCCCAGCTCATGGCGGGCTTCGAGGCCATGTGCAAGCTGCCCTACGCGGAGGCGGCCAAGCAGGCGAAGCATCCCCTGGGCTGCATCGATTGCCACGACCCCAAGAGCATGCAGCTGCGCGTCACCAAGCCCGGCTTCATCCGGGGCATCGCGGTCCTGGCCCAGAGCAGCGAGCCGGTGCCGCACCTGCCTTCCATCGAGACCTGGCGCAAGGGCGACCGGAAGGCGCCCTACGATCCGAACACCCTGGCCTCGCGGCAGGAGATGCGGTCCATGGTCTGCGGCCAGTGCCACGTGGAGTACTACTGCGGCCCCAAGACCACCCTGTTCTACCCCTGGAACAATGGCTTGAAGGTGGAGCAGGAGGAGGCCTACTACGACAGCTACAAGTTCCCCGATGGCCATCGCTTCTATGACTGGAAGCACGCCCGCACCGGCGCCGAGGTCCTCAAGGCCCAGCACCCCGAGTTCGAGATGTGGAGCCAGGGCATCCATGCGCGGTCCGGCGTCTCCTGCGCCGACTGCCACATGCCCTACAAGCGCGAGGGCGCCATCAAGATCAGCGACCACCAGGTGCGCAGCCCCCTGCTCGACATCAGCCGCTCCTGCCAGACCTGCCACCGCTTCCCCGAGGCGGAGCTGAAGGCGCGGGTCGAGGCCATCCAGGACCGCACCAAGGCCCTGCTGGACCGAGCCGAGGACGCCGTCGTCAACCTCATCACGGACCTCGAGGCGGCCAAGAAGGCTGGCCTGGACGAGGCCCGGCTCCAGCCCATCCTGGAGCTCCAGCGCAAGGCCCAGTGGCGCGTGGACTATGTCAATGCGGAAAACTCCATGGGCTTCCACGCCCCCCAGGAGGCCGCCCGCATCCTCGGCGAGGCCATCGACTTCGGCCGCCAGGGTCAGATCGCGCTGAGGGATCTGGGCGTCGCAAAGGTGGCGAAGAAGTAGGGCGAAGGCTCCGAGCGTGAAGGGGGAGCGGGCGACCGCTCCCCTTTCGCATCCAGGCAGGCCAGGGCCGCAGGGGGCCTCGAGCTGGGTGGGTACAATCGCAGGACAGCCCTTTTGCCACCGGGGCGGCCCTGAAACCTCCCGAGGGGATTCCCATGCGTGCCTGCCGATCCGTCTTCCCCGCCGCCCTCCTGGCGGCGGTCCTGCCCTTGGCGGCCCAGTCCCCTTCCGAGCGGATCCACTCGGGGTTCAAGATCCTCAGCACCGGCAGCTGGGAGGCGGCCCTGAAGGAATGGGCCCGCGATGGCGTCTGGGTGGATGGGGAAGGCCGGCTCCAGGCGAGGCTCGAGGCGCTGGTCCCGGGAACCCGCAGCATCGGGCGCTGGGAGTCCGTGAACCTCCCCTACCTCAGCCCGACCTGGCAGCGGCACTGGATGATCGCCACCTTCGATCAGGGACCCCTGTTCTTCCTGTTCGACTACGTGCACCACAACGGGCAGTGGCGCCTGGTGGCGCTTCAGGTGGCCCAGGATCCGGAAGAGGTGCTCCCCCACCTGGACCTGCTCCCCAGCCTGCAGGCCCCCCGCGAGACGCATTAAGGCGCGTCGGCTAACGGTACCTGGCGGCCATCGCCCTGAGCGTCCGGGCCAGGTGTTCCCTCAGGGCCTTGGGCTCGAGGACCTCCGCATCGGCCCCGAACTGCAGGATGAACCGGGTGGGCCCGGAGAGCTCCGTGGCCTGGAAGCTCAGCAGGACCGTGCCGCCCTTCTCCTTGCGGACGGTGATGCCGGGCAGGGCCGGAGGGGCGTCCAGGAGGGCCTGGGGCCAGTTGGTGCCGCCGACCCGGACGCCTACGCGGAAGGGGGCGGCGGGGCTGAACCAGCCGCCGATCTGCAGGTCCCGGGCCCGCTCCATGGGGTCCCTGTCCGGGATGAGGCCCCGCCTGCCGAGGGCCCTGGCTTCCTCGATGCGGGCCAGGCGGAAGTGCCGGGGCTCCTGCTTGGCGGGGTCCCAGGCCAGGAGGAAGGCGCCGCCGGAAAACACATCGTGGGTGAGGGTGAAGGGCACGACCGTGCGGGTGCTGGTCCGGCCCGTGGAGGCCGCCTTGTAGGTCAGCTCCAGTTCCCGCGGGCCCTCCGGATGGCCCAGGGCCAGCAGCACCTGGGTGAGCATCTTCGTGTCCAGGGCCTGCTGGTCGTCGGCGGCGCCGCGCAGGCCGACGTGGGCCTGCAGGGCGCGGAAGAGGTCCCGGTCCCGGGTGCTGAGGTGGCCGTCCGCCAGGGCGCGGAGGCCCTCCAGCTGATCGAACCAGAGCTCCGTGGCCGTGCCCTCCAGGGCCATGAGGGCGACCTCGAGGGCCATGCGGGCGTGGGGCGTGATGCGGCTGTCCCAGTCCGGGGCCTTCTCAAGGGTGAAGTGGATGAGCGCGGGCCGGCCCTCCCGGACCTTCCCGAACCGGGCGCCCTGCTCCTCCAGCAGCAGGACGGCGCGATCCACCGTGCGCATGGCCACGCCGCCCAGGGCGCGGACGAGACCCGCCTTGGTGATGCCCCGGGCCCCGGCGTCGCGGATGGCCTCCAGCACGATCTGGAGGCGTTCCGGCTTCACCAGGTGGCCGCCGTCGGGGCGGGGGGATGCGAGGGCCTTGCGGGACGCGGTGCGGGCCATGGCGACCTCCGGGCTCCAAGGATTGGCCAGTCAATGTCCAAAGACAAGGGGAATCGCGAAGGATCCGGCCGGGACGGGATCAGTGGCCCAGGTGGAGCAAGTAGCCGGCCAGGCCCCCGCCGGCGATCACCCAGGTGGTGTTGACACGCCGGCGGATGAGCAGCCAGGCGGCGGCGAGGCCCAGGGCAGCCGTCCAGGGCGAGGCCAGGGTGGCCCGGCCGAGGTCCCAGAGGGCCGTGGCCATGAGCCCCACGGCGGCGGCATTCACCCCCCTCATGAAGGCCGAGACGGAGGGGGACTTCCGGATCCGCGGCAGGAAGAACGCGCTGGCGCCCACCAGCAGGAAGGCCGGCAGGAAGATGGCCGTGGTGGCCACCAGGGCCCCGCGCCAGGAGCCCAGCAGGTAGCCGATGAAGGTGGCCGTGGTGAACACGGGACCCGGCGTCACCTGGCCCACGGCCACCGCGTCCAGCAGCTGGGTCTCCGTGAGCCAGCCCAGGCGGTGGACCAGGTCGGTCCGCAGGAAGGCGATGAGCACGTAGCCGCTGCCGAAGAGGGTCGCGCCCACCTTCAGGAACACCCAGAAGAGGCCGCCCAGGCTGAAGGGCGCGGCCAGGGCCGGCACGGCCGGCAGCGGAAGCAGGGCCATGCCCAGGGCCGCCGCCCGCGGACGGGGGCGCGCGAGCAGGAGGGAGATGGCCCCGGCCCCCAGGATGAGGAGGGCCTCCTGGATGCCGAGCAGGCTCGCCGCGAGGACCGCCACGCCCAGCAGGACGTTGCGCCAGGTCCGCAGGGCCGAGCGGCCCAGGTTCCAGACCGCCTGGGCCACGATGGCCAGCACCACGGGTTGGATGCCCAGCAGGAAACCCTGGGCCGCGGGCAGCCGGCCGAAGTGCCCATAGAGCGCGGCGAAGCCCAGGGTGAGGAGGGCGGCCGGCACGATGAAGCAGAGGCCCGCCAGTACCAGGCCGCGCCATCCGGCCAGGGCGCGGCCGATGAAGATGGCCAGCTCCGTGGAATTGGGCCCGGGCAGCAGGTTGCAGAGGCCCAGGAGGTCGAGGAAGGCGGCATGGTCCATCCACTTCCGGCGGCGGACGACCTCGTCTTCCATCATGGCGATGTGGGCGGCGGGGCCCCCGAAGGCCGTGAGGCCAAGCTTCAGGAAGAGTCCCGCGAGGGACCTCAGGTGACGCGGTGCCGGGGCCTCATCCATGTCCCCAGGTCATCATGATTCCGACGAAATAGGCAATCGGATTGTCGGCCACGCTCCGCCTGAGAAGCGCTCAACCACAGATGTCACGGATGGCCGTCGACTCGCACTTTTCAATTTGTGTGAATCGGTGGAATCTGCGGTTTCGCCTTTGCTCCTGAAAGCACTCAGGCTGGCTCTCGCCCTTCGGTCAGGGTTGCCAGAAGCCCAGGAAGGGCCCCGGATCCCAGGGCGGCACTGCCTTTCGCCACCGGACCGTGGGCGCTGAAGACGGCGGCTCCAATGTAGCGTGGGCGCCCGCGTAGAGGGCACTCCAGAGGGCCGCGCGGACCGGGGCCTCGCCGAGCCGCGTCAGGGGCAGTCCGACTTCGGTGGCATGGTCCCAGCCGAGCCGCCCATTGAGACGGCGGAGCCGGGCCATGACTTCGCCCTGGTCCAGGCCGGCGGTGAACGGCGTGGCGATCTGCACCCACTGTTCCCGGGCATGGTACGGTCCCCGGCCACCCTCATCGTTGAAGCGGGGGCCGCCCAGCACTTCGGACGGCACGGCCTGCCCGGCTGGATCCCAGACCAGGCCCGCGGCGGCGGCGGCCACTTCCGCGGCCCAGTCCCAAGCCGTTCCCGTGGCGCTGAAAACGGGGGCAGCCGGCTCTGAGCCTTCCGGGGCCAGCAGGCCCAGGGCCACGCCCTCGACCCGGTTGCGAAATTGGGCATAGCTCAGGGTTCCCCAGCCCGGGGCCGTGAATGCGGGCCGCTCCTGAAGGCGGGCGGCCCGCTGGATGAGG